>NZ_CAXFSW010000044.1:0-1532 GCF_964005855.1 uncultured Henriciella sp. | reverse complement strand
TTCCTCCACCTTGGGCAGGCCGGACATGGACGTCTCGATCGGATAGGTCACATAGCGTTCGACCTCTTCCGGCGAAAGACCTTCGGTCTCTGTGAAGACCTGGACCAGTGAAGGCGACGGATCTGGAAAGGCGTCAACGGGCAGGCTGCGAAAGGCAAACAGGCCGCCGATGGAAAGGGCGAGTGCGGCGATGGCGGCAAGCAGCCGTCCCCCCGCAAGTCGATGCATCAAACTTAACATTATGCTTGCCTCCTAGTGGCCATGGCCGTCGCCAAAGGCGTCTTTTTCAAGCTGGGCTTTCAGGGTGAAGGCGCCTTCCGAAACGAACTCATCGCCTGCCGACAGACCCGACAGAATTTCGGTGTATCCATCCGAACTCGCGCCGCTTCGAACCTCGCGTGGCTGGAAGCCGTCTCCGGTCGGGACAAAGACTGACAGCCTTTCCTCGACAGTCACCACAGCATCCGAGGGCACACGCACAACGGCTGCTGCGCCTCCGGTCTCGATCCGTGCCGTAACGAACTGACCAGGTTTCAACCTATGCTCGGCATTGTCGACGATCACACGCGCCGTCGCTGTACGGGACGTCTCATCGATAACCGGCAGGACGGTTGAAATCTTTCCTTCGGCCAGCCTCTGGCCGTCATCCCGCTGAAGGATCACCGTCTGGCCTTCCTCGACTTTTCCGAGGTCTTCCTTGTAAACCGCGATATCGGCCCAGACGACGCTGTCATCGATGATGACAAATACGGGCTCACCACCGGCCGACACGGTTTCGCCAAGCGAAACGCTCCGCTGAATGATTTCACCGGTTATCGGCGCGGTGACATAGGCCTGTGCCAGGGCACCATCCGCAGCTTCATCCAGACCGTCCAGTACGCCATGCCCAATGCCGACGGCATGGAGCCTGTTTTCGGCGGCCTCCCGGGCAGCATTCGCCGCCGAAAAAGACGCACGCGCCGACTGCACATCTGCTTCAGAGGTGATTTTCTTTTCCCAGAGGTTTTCCTCACGCGCCAGCTCGGTCCGCGCCAGACGTTCGGCGCTCAGCGCATTCAGATAATCGGCCTTGAGGCCGGCAAGCTCACGGCTGGTCAGGCGCGCAAGCGTAGCACCCGCGTTCACCGTATCGCCTTCACCTGCATGGAGCTCAGCGACAATGCCCTCCACCTGGGGCGAGACCCTAGCCACGCGATCGGCATCGAAGCGGATTTCGGCGGGCAATTCCAGCTGGCCGGATACTGTGCCGGTTTCAGCCTCCGCAGTCCGGATTCCGGCAGCTTCAGCCTCCGCGGCGCTCAGCTCGACATGATCGCTGGCTTCTTCTTCATGGCCGTCATAATCTTCACCACCGGTCTCTTCGTGCTCACCATCGACTGCCTGGCCCGTCTGGTTGGCCGCAGATGGAGCGGGGGCGTCATTGCCACAGGCCGCAAGATACAAGAACGCTGGAGACAGTAGCGCCGCATAAAACAAATTCGTTTTCATTGGACTTCTCCTTCGAACGGTGCGGCGCCGATCAGGGCGCGCAA
>NZ_CAXFSW010000043.1:0-1793 GCF_964005855.1 uncultured Henriciella sp. | reverse complement strand
ACGCCGGACTGGGCGACGAGCTTCACACAGACCCGGCAGTCCGGGTTGATCTGCTTGAGGTCATAGATGAGCTGGGCAAGGTCCTCGATGGAATATATATCGTGGTGCGGCGGCGGAGAAATCAGGGTCACGCCCGGCGTTGCATGCCGGTTCTTGGCGATGAGTTCGGTGACCTTGAAGCCCGGCAGCTGACCGCCCTCGCCGGGCTTGGCCCCCTGAGCGATCTTGATCTCCACCTCGCGGCACTCATTGAGGTATTCCGCCGTCACGCCAAAGCGGCCGGAGGCGACCTGCTTGACCGCCGAGTTCATATTGTCGCCGTTGGGGAGCGGGCGATACCGCTCGCGGATTTCACCGCCCTCCCCGGAAACCGACTTCGCGCCGATCCGGTTCATGGCGACGTTTAGCGTGCCATGGGCCTCCGGACTGAGCGCGCCGAGCGACATGCCCGGGGTCACGAAGCGCTTGCGGATTTCATTCACAGACTGGACCTGCTCCAGGGGGATGGAGGTCTGGCTGCGGGTCTTGAAGTCGATAAGATCGCGCAACTGAATGGGTGCGCGTCCACCCAGGGCGTCAACATAGCGTTCATAGAGCGCATAGTCGCCGCGGTCGCAGGCCGCCTGCAGCATGTGGATGAGGTTGCCGTCGAGGGCGTGCGGCTCTCCCGACGCTCGCAGGCGGTAGAAGCCGCCCACCGGCAGCGAAATGACATCCTCATCGAAGGCGAGCTCGTGACGCTCGACCGCATTGTCCTCCAGGCCGGCAAGACCGATGCCGGAAATACGGCTGGTCATGCCGGGGAAATAGTCAGCGACCAGCGCGCGGGAGAGGCCAAGCGCCTCAAAATTGTAGCCGCCGCGATAGGACGAGATGACCGAGATGCCCATCTTGGACATGATCTTCAGAAGCCCCGCCTCGATCGCCTTCTTGTAGTTCTGGACATAGACGTTGAGCGATTCATCGCCGAGCAGGCCGCGCTCGTGGCGGTCGGCAATGGCTTCCTGCGCCAGATAGGCGTTCACACAGGTGGCGCCGACACCGACCAGAACGGCGAAGTAATGCGTGTCGAGACACTCTGCCGAGCGCACTGTCAGCGAGCAGAAGGTACGAAGGCCTTGGGCAACGAGGTGGCTGTGTACGGCACCGGTCGCAAGGATCATCGGGATCGCGACATTTTCCGGATCCTGGTTCTCGTCGGAAAGGACAATATGCTCCCGGCCCGCGCGCACGGCCTCTTCAGCCTCTTTCTGGATACGCGAGAGCGCTTCCTTGAGCGCGCGCCCGTCCTGACGCACGCCGGCCATCGGGAAGGTGCAATCGATATGCTCGACGCCATCGCCGAGAATTTCCATCAGCCGGTGATACATGCCGGTCGAAAGGACAGGGCTTTCCAGCACGAAGACGTTCTGCTGAGTCTCGTCGGTGGTGAGGATATTGCCGAGGTTCTTGAAGCGCGTTTTTAGCGACATCACACGGTCTTCGCGCAGCGGATCGACCGGCGGATTGGTCACCTGGCTGAAGCTCTGGCGGAAGAAGTGCGAGAGCGGGCGGCACTCCTGTGAGAGCACGGCCACGGGCGTGTCGTCGCCCATCGAACCGATGGCTTCCTTGCCATCCTCGGCCATGGGCGCAAGGATCAGTTCTGAGGATTCAAGCGTAAAGCCCGCCACCATCTGGCGGCGCAGCAGCATCTCCTTGTCGAAGAGGCGCGGTTCCTCGCCCTTGATGATGTCGACTTCAAGCTCTTTGACGTTCTTCAGCCAGTCGGAATACGGGTGCTCCGCAGCGAG
>NZ_CAXFSW010000042.1:0-1886 GCF_964005855.1 uncultured Henriciella sp. | reverse complement strand
AATGCACCCGGCCCCGATATTCCTTGAGACCGACCAGGCGCTCCTGCTGGAGCGGGTGGGAGACTGGCCATTCGCTTTGGTCGTCGCCGTGCATGAGGGCCGCCCGCGCGCCGTTCATACGCCCGTCCTGGCTGGGGCGGACGGGAGTCTGCGCTTCCATCTTGCGAAATCGAACCCGGCGGCAAGGGGCATCACCGAGAGCCGGCACGCCCTCATCGTCTTCTCAGGGCCGCATGATTATATCTCCCCGGACTGGTACGGCATCGATAATCAGGTCCCGACCTGGAACTATCTCTCTGTCGAAGCGGAAGGTCCTGTCAGCCTCGGGGACCACAAGGCTGCAGAGGCATTTCTTGGCGACCTCTCCGGCCATTTCGAACGCGGTCTCGCGCCGAAACCGGCATGGACCATGGAGAAGATGGACCGCGCCGCGCTCGACCGCATGATCGCCGCCATCCAGACCTTCACCCTCACACCCGAGCGGTTTGAAGGCATCACCAAGATCAGTCAGAACAAGCCTGAGGATGTCCGCCAGCGCGCGGGACAGGCCTTGAAAGCCGCCAATGGCGACCCAACCCTTGCGTCCATGATGGAGCGCCAGACATGAACCGTCCGAACGAAGACTTCCTCAGCGCCGCCAAAGACCTGCTCGGCCCATCCGGCTGGAGCGAGGATGCCGACAAACTTGAGGCGGCCGCCTCCCCGTGGCGCGGCAACAATAAAGGGGAAACGCCTTTCCTCGCCATGCCGGGCTCTACAGAAGAGGCTGCAAAACTTGTCAGGCTGTGCGCCGATCATCGCGTGGCGCTGGTCCCCCAGGGGGGCAATACCGGCCTCGTCGACGGGGGCACGCCGCATGGCGAGATCACCGTTTCGATGCGCCGCATGACCAGGGTGCGCAGCGTCGACACGCGCAACAATTCCATGACCATCGAAGCGGGCGCGACCCTCGTCAGCGCCCAGCAGGCCGCAGACGAAGCGGGCCGTTTCTTTCCGCTGTCGCTTGGCTCTGAAGGACAGGCCAGTATTGGCGGGCTCATCTCCACCAATGCCGGCGGCGTGGCCGTGCTTCGCTATGGCATGATGCGCGACCTTATCCTTGGCCTTGAGGTGGTTCTGCCGTCCGGTGAGGTGTGGGACGGGCTGTCGGGGCTTCGAAAGAACAATACCGGCTATGACCTCAAACACCTGTTCGCCGGCGCCGAGGGCACGCTTGGCCTGATCACGGCCGCCACGTTGAAACTCTTTCCGAAGGTTGCGAAAGCGACCGGCTGGGTGACGTGTGAGAGTGCAGCCAAGGTCGTCGACCTTCTGGCGCTCGTGCGCGACCATGCAGGCGACACGGTCACCAGTTTCGAGATCATTCCCGCAAATGCCATCGAGATGGTGAAGGCGGATGTGCCCGATACGCGCGACCCGAACCCCTCAGACCAGCCCTGGCGCGTCCTCGTGGAGGTCTCCATGGCCAGGGAAGATCAGGCGCGTGAGGTCCTGATGGAGGCGCTGGCGGACGGTATGGAGAAGGGGCTCGCCGCCGATGTGCTGATTGCCGAAAGCGGCCAGCAGGCAGAGAGCTTCTGGCATATCCGTGAGACGATTCCGCTGTCCAAGCGCGCCTATGGCACAGCCCTAAATCACGATGTCGCCGTGCCCGTTTCGGCGATTCCGGACTTCCTCACAGCCACCGAGGCAGAGATCCAGAAGCTCGTTCCGGAAGCGGAAATCGTGGCCTTCGGTCATGTCGGCGACGGCAATCTGCACTATTCGGCCTGCTCACCCAAGACCCCTGAAAGTACGGCGCTTTCTGACAAGGCGGGCGAGGTCACCCGCATCGTTCATGCCCAGGCGATGAAGTTCGGTGGGTCGATCAGTGCCGAGCATGGGGT
>NZ_CAXFSW010000041.1:0-2552 GCF_964005855.1 uncultured Henriciella sp. | reverse complement strand
AGCGCTGTGGCGAGTGTCGCCCGGTCCGTCTGTGACAGGATGGTCTGCATTGCCGCCGCATCCATCGAGGCAAGATCGTCAAAGGTGAACATGAGCGCGCGAATACGCTCGCCCGCGCCGGGGTCGCTTTCCTCAAGAGACGACAGCATGGGCTTTTCAAGACCTGCGCCGAGCCGGTCGAATATACTCGCAATCTTTCGCGGGCCCTCGCTGGCGGGGCCTGAGAGGCCCGCATCGATCTGCCGGCCCAGCGCATTCTCGATCAGGGCGAGGCTCTCGCTGTCCGGCCGGCCGGCATGAAGCAGGCGGCGCAGGGCGGAGACGGCAATATCGCGCGGCAAGGCGCGCACGGTCAGGGCGGCATGTGCCGCATTCATGCGCGACAGGATGAGCGCAATGGTCTGTGGATGCTCGGGCGCAATCGAAGCGGCAATGGCGTCCGGCTCGCAATCGCTCAGCCGTTGCCAGACGCTCTGCTCTTCGGGCGGCGCATAAGGCTCAGGCCTTTCCAGCTCACTGATGAAAAGCGCGGCATCCTCGTCCGTCGGCTGGAGTTCTCCGGCCGTCATGGCGCGGCGCAGATGGGCTGTTTCTCCCGCTGAAAGCTCATTCCAGACGCCGGCAGCGGCGGGGCCGAGCAGGCGCATGAGGCGCGCGGCGCGGGCAACACCGGTTTGCGGGGAGGGGCTCTCGTCCATCTGAAGGGCGGGCAGGCTCATGACCGGGCCTCATCATCCTTCGACAGCCACTGGCGAACGAGGCGGGCCGCCGCCTTCGGGTCGCGGGCCGCGGCATTGCGGGCGAGCGCGAACTCATCCTCATTTGCCGGCGTGCCGGGTTGCGGCGCTGAGCGCATGACCTGGCTGGCCGGCTGGATCTCCGGCTGATCGGGCTTGCGCGGTGCGGTCGCGGCAGCCGGGGCGGCCTTCTCCTGACGGCCAGGCGGCATCAGTATCAGGAAGGCGAGCAGCAAGCCGATCAGGCCAAGCGCCCCCAGCTCATAAAGCTCAATGGTCCGAAAGCCCCCGGCAGTGCCGGGCGCAAAAGCGAAAGGCTGGACGTGAAGACTGTCGGCGGCGCGGTCATAGCCTGCGCTGGATTCCAGGATGGTGACCACGCGCTCAAAGACCGGCCGGTCCACCGGAATGCCCTGCGCCTCGCTATTGATCATGACCAGGAACTGGCGGTTGCCATCGCGGCCGGTATGGCTGGCAACGCGGACATTGCCGGTGCCGAAGAGCGGCTCGAGCAGACTGGTCAGCTGGCGCTGCTGGAAGGTCTGCGCGTCTGGGGCCGGGGCGCCATCGGTCAGCAGCGTGTTGGCGCGCCATGCGAAAAGGCACGCGGTTATGGCGAGCGCGATAAGCGCTGCCAGCCGCGTGCCTCCTGGCATGATTGACCTTTTAGCTGACATGGGCCGGCCCCTCGGGAAAATGCTCCCGTGAAGCTAGGCCCGTCAGCGTAAACGGCGCTTTAACGTATCAAAGGCCGGTCAGGTGATGATGGAGTGCCAGAACCTAATTGGTGCGGTACTGCTGGATGCGCGTCGTGCGCAGACCCTTGGTGCCGTATTCGTCATAGAGACGTGACCAGCCGGCCAGCTCTTCTTCCGAAAGGGCATAGCGTTCGCAGGCTTCGCTCTTGGACAGAAGGCCGCCGCGAACGGCCGCTACGACTTCGGCTTTCCTGCGGGTCACCCAGCGACGAATGCCTGGGGGCGGGAGGTCCTCCCGGGTCATGACCTGGCCATCCGGGCCCTTGATACTCAGAGTTCTAGCTTCTTGCTGCGCCATGAGATCCACCATTTCTTAGCGGTTATAAATCCGGGACGCGTTTTGCGTCCGTTCAATGGCTCTAGCGCTGGTGGATTAAATCACTTTTCAGCAAGGCCGGTCAGTTTTCATGAAAATTCGACGCTTTCTCGCAGGCACCGTTAAGCAAGGCTTCGCAAATCTGTCCCCTCATGGGTCAGGTGTCCTGAAACCGCACACCTTCCTTTATTTTTAGGCGCTCAAACGTTCATCTGCCGCGATTGTGGACGCGATGAAGCCACCGCCGAGGACGCGACTTTTTGATGAAAAATCGTACAGGACGCATGCCTGACCCTTCGCGACGCCCTCTTCGGGGATGTCGAAGAAGACGGCGGGGCCGTTTCCATCCCAGCCTAGGCGGGCCGGCAGCGGCTCACGGGTGGAGCGCACGCGGGCGAGGACAGGCAGGCCCTTGTCGCAAGCGTCCTCCAGGCTGCCATCGCCCAGCCAGTTCAGCTCTTCCATTGTAAGACCAGCCGTCAGCAGCGCCTCACGCGGGCCGACAATGACCCGGCGCGCGGCCGCATCGATCTTCACCACGAAAAGCGGCTCACCCGTCGCGACCCCAAGGCCGCGGCGCTGACCGATCGTGTAGTGGATGACGCCATTATGCTCACCCAGTACCCGGCCATCGAGGTGGACGATCTCGCCGCCGCGCCCCGCTGCAGGCCGCAGCTTCTTGACCACATCGGCATAGGAGCCGCTGGGCACGAAGCAGATATCCTGACTGTCCGGCTTGGC
>NZ_CAXFSW010000040.1:0-3741 GCF_964005855.1 uncultured Henriciella sp. | reverse complement strand
ACATAGATGTTGCCAAGACCGGCAATGACGCGCTGGTCGAGGAGGACCGATTTGATCGGTCCCGACTTGTTCGCCAGCGCCTCATTCAGCCAGGCATGGGAAAATTCGTTGGAAAGTGGCTCAGGCCCAAAGCCCGCAAGACGCGGATAGACATCGAGCTGGGAGAGGGGCCAGATCTCCATGAAGCCGAAGCGGCGAGGGTCGTTATAGGTGACCGTCTCACCGCCTTCCATCGTGAAGACGACGTGATCATGTTTGGTATCCGGGCCGATTTCATGGTGGAAATTTCCGGGCCGTCCGCCCCCTGTAATGGTGAACCGTCCCGACATTCCAAGGTGCATGATGAGTGCATCACCGGTGTTCAGCTGGGCCACCAGGTATTTGGCGCGTCGGCTCAGCCGTTCGATCCGCTTGCCCACAGTGCGCTCCAAGAAATCGGTGGCGAACGGAAACCGAAGATCAGGCCGGCGCAGTTCGACCGACAGGATACGCCTGCCATCCATGACGGGGGCAAGGCCGCGGCGAACTGTCTCGACTTCAGGCAATTCTGGCATGGAAAGGCGATATAGCGTTTCGCGAGAGCTGCCACTATGGTCGCCGCGCATGACTGATGAAATCAAGACAGACAAGACCGTAAGCTTCGGCTTTGAAGAGGTCTCTCCGGAAGAGAAGGTGTCCCGCGTGAAGGGCGTCTTCCAGTCGGTGGCGGGTCGCTATGACCTGATGAACGACCTCATGTCGGCCGGGGTTCACCGGCTCTGGAAGCACGACACGATTGCCAAGCTGAACCCGCAGGCGGGCGAACACCTGCTCGACGTGGCAGGCGGCACGGGCGACCTCGCCAAGGCGTTTATCGACCGCGCTGACAGGGCAGGCCGCCGGCGCAGGCGGGATTCGCAGGCGCAGGCGACGGTCTGCGACATCAATGAGGCGATGCTGAATGCCGGGCGCGCCCGCCGCGACATGGCCGCCTATGAAGGGCGCCTCGACTGGGTGTGCGGCGATGCGCAGGCCCTGCCTTTCGAAGACAAGACGTTCGACGCGCTGTCCATTGCTTTCGGCATCCGGAACGTAGCCGACCGGGCGGCCGCCCTTTCAGAGTTTCGCCGCGTGCTGAAACCTGGTGGGCGTCTCGCCGTGCTTGAATTCAGCCATATGACCGCGCCAGCGTTCCAGAAACTCTACGACGCCTACAGTTTCAGCGTCATTCCGAGGCTGGGAGAAGTGATCGCCTCCGATCGCGAGTCCTATCAGTATCTGGTCGAGTCCATCAGGCGCTTTCCGAAACAGGAAGCGTTCAGAAAAGAACTGGACACGGCCGGTTTCGCGGCCGTGTCCGTTACAAATTTCTCAGGCGGTATTGCCGCGCTTCATTTTGGATGGGCGGCTTGAGGGGACTACTCGTCGGGCGTATCGACGGCCACGCCGTCCTCGCTGACCGAGATCGAAAGGTCAGCGTCACCGCCAGCTGCGCTGCTCGGCTGGCCGGCGAAATACCAGATGCCGAAGCCGATGACGGCCACGAGAAGGGCGCCTACAAGAAAGTAGAGAAAACCATTGTTGGATTGGGCGTTGTCAGCCATCTGTCATCTCCTTGTTGTGGCGATCAAAACGCCGATGCATTGAAGCCGTTCCCGAAGACTGGAGACTTTCATTGCTGAAAGCGCTTGCTGACTATGGCCGGCTGATGCGGGCAGGCACCGCCCTGGTGCGCCACGACGTGATCCTGCCCGGCGAATATCAGACCCGTCTGCCGCTACCGGCGCGCATGGCGGGGCGGGTGCTGCGCCTGTTCGGTGGCCGCGCAACCGGCCGCCCGGGCGAGCGTCTCGCCACCGCGCTAGAAAAGCTGGGGCCTGCCTATATCAAGCTCGGCCAGTTCCTGGCGACGCGGCCGGATGTCTTCGGGGCTGAAACGGCTCAGGATCTTTCACGCCTGAAGGACAAGCTGGACCCCTTCAGCATGGACGCCGTCCACAGAATCCTCGCCAGTGAGTTTGGCGAAGAACAGGCCGAAAGCCTGTTTGCTGGCCTCGGTGAGCCTGTCGCAGCGGCCTCGCTCGCGCAGGTTCACAGGCTGGAGACCTCAGACGGGCCGAAAGCGGTCAAGATCCTCCGCCCAGGTGTGGAAGCCATGATCTACCATGAGCTACGCGCCATCCGCCGCGCCGCGCGCACGGTCGAGCGTGCCTCGGTCGAGAGCCGCAGGCTGGAGCCGGTCAAATTCACCGAGACGGTCGCGACTTCTATGGAGAAGGAACTCGATTTCCGTCTTGAGGCCGGCGGCGCCGACCAGATGCGGGCGATCTCGGAGCAGGAAGACTGGTTCCGCGTGCCCGCCGTGGACTGGGACCGCACGGCCCAACGTGTGCTCACCATGGACTGGGTGGAGGGGATCCCGCTGACGCGCCCCGAGGCCCTCGACCAGCCCGGGCTGGAACGGGTTGAGCTCGCCAACAAAATCACCCGCGGCTTCCTCTCCCATGCCATCGGACACGGCGTTTTCCATGCGGACATGCATGAAGGCAATATACTCATCCTGCCGGACAATGAGGTGGGCCTTGTTGATTTTGGCCTGATCGGACGGATCGGCCTTAATGAACGTCGCTTTCTTGCAGAAATACTGTGGGGCTTTATCCGCCGTGACTATCAACGCGTGGCCGAGGTTCATTTCGAGGCAGGTTATGTCCCTGCCAACCAGTCCGTCGGGGAGTTTGCGCAGGCGCTGAGATCCATTGGCGAGCCCATCCACGGCAAGCCGGCCGAGGACGTCTATATGGGGCGCATCCTGCTGCAGCTCATGGACTATACGCGCACGTTCGGGATGCGTCTGAGGCCGGAACTGGTCCTCCTCCAGAAGACGATGGTTCAGGTCGAGGGGGTCGCCCGCTCCATCGATCCGAAACACGATATCTGGAAAGCCGCCGAACCCATCGTGAAGGGCTGGATTGCGCAGAATTTCGGGCCTTCTGGCGCAGCGAAGCTGGCTGCGCGCCAGACCCGTGAGGTGACCGAACGGCTAAAACGGCTGCCTTATGTCATGGATGCCTTTGAAGACTTTCTTGAAAGGGATCGCGTCCGCGAAGCGGCCGATACAACCCCGGCAGGGCCGCCCTGGTGGGCGTGGTTCGGCCTTGCCATAAGCCTTGCGGCAATTGCCGGACTGACCATCTCTCAGTTCGCGTAGCACGAGAATGAGCTGGGCGCTCGCGGCGTTCGTGTTAGGTTAATTGTGGATTAACCTAAACAACCTGCTCACGCTTCCCCCGGAGAGCCGCTCATGAAGTATATTACAGCCCTTGCCGCCGCCCTTTTTCTGCCCGCCATTCCAGCCGCCTCGGCGCAGGCTTATGGCTGTTCGGAACTGAGCGGCGGAACCTATACGCAGACCTGCGAAACCTCTTCCGGGGCGGCCACAAGGATCATCCGGGTTGAGCGTCAGGCCCGCGGGCACCCGGCCTCTGCGGGCCAATACACCTCAAGCGCCTATGTCGATAGCTATACCAGTTCGCAGGTGAGCCGCCATCCAGGCGCCTATGCGCATGACGCCAGCCCTTACAGCTATTCTCACGCCTATCCGGTGCGCCATGCGGACGGGGCGGCAACGAGCTATGGTTTCGAGTGGTGGGCGTCTGACCGCTATTATGGACGCGATTATTATCCCACCACGGCCTACACAGCGCACCAGCCCGTGCGCCATGGCAGCGATGTCACCGTCTATCGCGGCAGTGGCACCTATAC
>NZ_CAXFSW010000039.1:0-4784 GCF_964005855.1 uncultured Henriciella sp. | reverse complement strand
TGCAACAGGGTGTCGATACTGGCAAAGAACACAGTCTGCATGGACAACAAAGCACGAAACGGCCTGTCGCAGCGAATCCGAAAGGGGCTCTGTTCCTTCGATGCGAGGAAATTCCCGACACAACACGACGGAGACGGTCACCCCCGAAACGAAAATTGGGTCCTTCGTCAAAAACAGAATCTGAATAGGAGAGGAACAGACCGGGCCGATTGAGGGAGGCTGCCAGCGCGGTCACTCTTGGCTAAATATCGCCATTTTCGAGTTCGGCAAAGATGGTTTCAGGCAGGGCAAGACAGATCGTATAATCGGCGAAACTCGGTTGCCAATATTTATTTTGTCCATATTATTGGACACATGGAAATAAGCATCGTCACCGCGAGTTTTAGCGCGCTTTCCCAAGAGACCCGTCTTGAGGCGTTTCGTCTCCTTGTTCGCCATGAACCCGACGGGCTCCCTGCCGGGGAGATCGCACGTCAATTATCTGTACCGCACAACACCATGTCGGCACATCTTGCGGTGCTTTCACGGGCAGGATGGGTGATATCGCGCCGACAGAGCCGCTCAATCATCTATCGCGCCAATCTCGAGCACATGCAGGAAACTCTGCGTTTTCTGGTTCGCGACTGCTGCGCTGGCCACCCAGAAGTTTGCGAGCCGTTTTCGGCGGCTCTGAGTGAAGGTGGCCTCAACGACAAAAGAAGGAGCGAGAACGCTTGAAAGCGATAATCTTTCACAATCCGGCATGCGGAACCTCCCGAAATACCCTAGCGATGATCGAGGCGTCAGGCGAAACCCCGACCGTGATGGAATACCTAAAGACCCCACCCAATCGTGAACGGCTGATCGAGCTGATTTCGATAATGGCGATCACGCCAAGAGAGTTGCTGCGCCGCAAGGGAACGCCTTTTGAGGAACTCAATCTTGATGATCCGACGCTGAGTGATGATCAACTGATCGATGCAATGATGGCGCACCCGATCCTGATCAATCGTCCAATTGTGGTGACAGAAAAAGGTGCGCGGTTATGCCGGCCTTCAGAGCGGGTTCTTGAACTGCTGGCAAACCCGGTGGCGGTGTTTACCAAGGAAGACGGCGATGTGGTACGCTTCGGCGGGGCAACTCAATGAGCGGGACTGAACGCCTCGATGACCTGCCGAATATCGATCCGGACAAGTTACGTCCAATTGACGTCGATCTGCTGGCGGGTCCGGATGCGCCTCGCCATCCCCCCAGGATTCTGGTGCTTTACGGCTCGCTGCGCGAGCGCTCCTTTTCACGCCTGGCCTCCGAAGAGGCGATGAGACTATTGCACTGGTACGGCTGCGAAGTGCGCACCTTCAAACCCTCGGGTCTACCTCTGCCTGACGATGCGGATACCGACCACCCGAAAGTCCAGGAGTTGCGCGATCTCGCCCAATGGTCCGAGGGCATGCTGTGGGTCAGCCCCGAGCGGCATGGCGCGATGACCGGCATCATGAAGACGCAGATCGACTGGATACCGCTATCGCTGGGCGGTATCCGGCCCACCCAGGGCAAGACACTGGCGGTCATGGAGGTTTCGGGCGGCAGCCAGAGCTTCAATGCCGTCAACCAGATGCGAATCCTCGGGCGCTGGATGCGTATGATCACCATCCCCAATCAATCATCCGTACCCAAAGCTTTCACCGAGTTTGACGAAGCCGGGCGCATGAAGCCTTCCCCCCTCTATATGCGTATCGTCGATGTGTGTGAGGAACTCGTGAAGTTCACCTGGCTGACGCGCGGCAGGTCTGCCTATCTCACTGACCGTTATTCAGAGCGCGTCGAGAGTGCTGAGGAGCTCTCTCGACGCGTCAACCAGAACACGCACTGACGATAAGGTCTTTTCATGTTGGCACTGGCTATTTTTGTCGTCACCCTGGTTCTGGTGATCTGGCAGCCGAAAGGTCTGGGGATTGGTTGGAGCGCGCTCGGCGGCGCTTTGGTGGCACTGCTGACGGGCGTGGTGCATCCGGACGATATCGTCGTGGTATGGGATATCGTCTGGGATGCCACTTTCACTTTCGTGGCGCTGATTATCATTTCGCTGATCCTGGACGAAGCTGGGTTCTTCGCGTGGGCAGCGCTGAATGTGGCACGTTGGGGCAACGGACGCGGCCATTTGCTTTTCCCGCTTGTCGTTATACTGGGGGCGATCATTGCTGCGTTCTTTGCCAATGACGGCGCAGCCCTTCTGCTGACGCCCATTGTCATCGCTATTCTCCTGCGCCTGAATTTTGGGCCGCCGGCGGCGTTGGCCTTCATCATCGCGACCGGGTTCATCGCAGACACGGCAAGCCTGCCGCTGGTGATCTCCAACCTCGTCAATATCGTCAGTGCCAACTATTTTGATATCGGGTTCGACCGCTACGCGGCGGTCATGGTCCCTGTGAATTTTGTTTCCCTGGCAGCAACACTGGCCGTGCTCTGGTTGGCATTCGGCCGTCGAATTCCCAAACACTACTCCGTCGAGAGCCTGGACCCGCCGCACATGGCCGTCAAGGATCCACTGGTCTTCCGGGCTGCGTTTCCCTTGCTGGCCGTGCTGCTTGCCGCCTATTTCGTGACGGCCCCGCTGGGCATTCCCATCGCGTTTGTGACAGGTACTGGCGCAGTTCTGCTCATGGCAATTGCCGGGCGCTGGTGGCAGGCCGGCCGCGGTGCAATCGTCTCCGTATCGGACGCGCTTCGCGGCGCCCCCTGGCAGATCGTTCTGTTCTCAATCGGCATGTATCTCGTCGTCTACGGGTTTGGCAATGCGGGGCTGACGAATTACGGCGCCCTGGCGATTGAGTGGTTGGCGCAACATGGTGAGTTTGTCGCCACGCTGGGCACCGGCGTGCTTTCCGCCATCGCAGCCTCCATCATGAACAATATGCCCTCGACATTGGTCGGTGCATTGTCTATCGATCGGGCCAACGTGCCTGCGGCAACGCGGGAGTTGATGATCTACGCCAACGTCATTGGCAATGATCTGGGGCCCAAATTCACCCCGATCGGCAGTCTCGCGACCTTGCTCTGGCTCCATGTGCTGGCCGGAAAGGGCTACAGGATTGGCTGGGGCCAGTATATGAAAATCGGTCTTCTGATAACACCGCCGGTATTGCTGGCAAGCCTGGTCGCCCTGGCTTTCTGGCTACCGGCTCTACCGCCATCGCCATAGGTGCATCTTGGGTCATGGCGCGGTGAGTTTCGCTGCCTGGAAGTTGCCGTCGGCACGATGACGCTGTCGTAATAGCCGGTTGGTCGCCTGGCCAGAAGGCGAATCCTGCCCAAGACAGCGTGAAAGCGCCGCTCTTCGACAGTATTCAGACTCGGGCCAGGCGCAGCCTACCGATATCGTCAACATGCTCCTGAAGGGCGGCGCGATCGAGGGTCGGTCCCGGGAGTTGAGCGAAGGGTTGAATGCGCCGGCGCATGGCCTGATAGGTCTGGCGAAACAATTCGAGGCGTTCTTCATCGCTGAAAACGCCCGCGGCAGGATCCGGGTGACCCCAATGCGCTGTAACCGGCTGTCCGGGCCAGACCGGGCATTCTTCATTGGCCGCCTGGTCGCACACAGTGAAAACGAAGTCCATTTGCGGCGCGGTCGGCTTCTGAAACTCGGCGATCGAGCTTGTCCCCAGTTCTGAAATCTCGTGTCCGTTTTCTTCAAGAACCTGCAGGGTCAAGGGATGGACCGCGCCATGTGACGATGTGCCTGCGGAATAGGCTGCAAACCGCTCAGGCGCGGTGTCACGCAGGATGACTTCGGCAAAGATTGACCGCGCTGAATTGCGCGTACAGACGAACAGGACATTATATCTGCGGTGATCGTTCGCGTCGAAATCTATCGTGCGATGGTCATTGTTTGTTCGGCCCCGACAACAATCCTCCGAGAGGAAGCCTATCAGCGACTTCGCGCCGGATAGATCGGCGCTGTACAACAAGGAGTTCCCGTCGCGATCCTGATGGACGAGACCCGCACGCCGCAGAACCGATAGATAGATAGAAAGCGTCGAGCGTTTATAGCCAAGTGTTTCGGCCAGTTCACCGGCTGCCACTGATTGCGGATATCGTCGAACCAGAACGCGGAATACGTGGAGCCGTTCGGCGTGCCCGAGCGCATCGAGCATCCCGACCATGTCATCTATCATTACGTGCATGCCTCTTCAGTGCAGTCATAAGTCCGATTTATGCTTATGACCGGAAGAGACAACGATTTTGTGTCAGCCGCAAGGTTTAGCCGAGGGCGTACCCTATTCCCCTGATTGTTCGGAGCGGGTAGTTCGTTTTCTTCTGGTTGAGCACCTTGCGCAGACGGCCGATATGCACATCCACACTGCGAATATCGACATCGCCTTTGCGCCGTCCGGCGCGTTCCAACAACTGTTCCCTGGTGAAGGGTCGTCCAGGACGACTCATGAAGGCCGCAAGCATGCGATATTCGGTTGGACCGAGATGCACGGGGCGTCCTTCGATATAGACCCGCAGCGCGTCTTCATCCAGAGCGATGCGCTCAAAGGTGAGGCAGGGCCTTACCTTTCCGGAATCGATACGACGAAGCTGGACATGGAGCCGCGCCGCCAGCTCTGATGAAGAGTAGGGTTTGGACAGGTAATCGTCTGCGCCCAGTTCAAGCCCCTTGACCTTGTCTTCCTCGCCGGAACTGCCGGACAGAATAATCAGCGGCATCTGCCTCGTGGCGCTGTCCTGTTTGAAGCTGCGGCACAGGTTGAAGCCATAATCATTCGGTGCGACCCAATTGAAAAGGACGATGTCCGGCC
>NZ_CAXFSW010000038.1:0-4926 GCF_964005855.1 uncultured Henriciella sp. | reverse complement strand
AAGTTTTGTGAGCGCCGATGGTAGTGCGAGGTCGTTGGTGGAAGCAAGGTCAAAGACAGGATCGACATCAAGATCAAGGGGAGCGAGGCCGGCTTGGGTCAGGTCAAGGGTCGTGGTGAGGTATGCCGTGCTCAGCCACGCTGAACCCCGGGCGACATTCCGGTTCTGCACGAGGGGAGCGGCGGCACTGGAGCTCATAAGAACTTCAGGATTTGTTTCGAGTGTTTCGTAGGCATAAGCCTGTGCGAATGAAGCGCAGAGCAACACGAGTGCGGATGCAGATACATTGGAATATGATTTCGCTTTATATTGAATATTCATCTTATTATTCTCCCCTTCGTTGAGGAGAAGAATACAATGCAGAGTATAATATCCCGCAAATGGGCATATTTAACGAATTTATACGTATTTCTCTAAAAATTTATCCAATTTCATTGCGAGACCCCATCGTTCGTGGTTGGGCATTTCCGCTTCTGCGGAGCATCCTGATGAATCGCTGGGTCGCCGCGCGGTTGCGGCTGAATTTAATCTCTCAATCTGCGACTTTTCATGCTGTCATGTCGTCAGGATCAGCTTGCAGGTATCGCATCCTGCGTTCGCATGTTTTGTCCCGAATATATTTCCTCAATCTCGTCTGAGATAGGTTCATGAAGGCACGGCTGAGCGGTAAAAGCGCAGTCCTCGGGTAGAGTAACATGCGCAGAGATCAAAATGCTCCCTTCCGTCTCAAGCTGCACCAGCGCCATGCCGGAATTGTTGCCGTTGTTTAGTATCACGGTCTCCGCCGCTGGATCCGTCATGCAGCCATTTTGGAACCGAACATTGGCGCCAGACGGACATATGCCAGCTCGCTTACAAGTTCGATCAAAGTCTGCGTGACAATGATCGCCGGAAGCAGTGGGACAGCGCCGGGAACAGCAAATGCCAGCGGAAGGACGACGAGAGAATTACGCGTTGCGGCACTGAACGCGACGGCCCGCCCGGCTGGCGCATCAAGGCGAAACAGCCTGCTCATACCCCATCCCGCCAAGGGTGCAATAACCGCATACGCCACGTAAATCGGGACGACCCGGAACGTGTCATCAAGTGCTGGGCCGAGTTGCGGCACCACAGCGGCCACGACAACGAATAAAACAAGCGCTGTCGCGGGAACGGGGAGCAGTCCAAGAACCGAGGTTGCACGTGCCCCCACGACACTTTTGATGGCCCAAAACTGGACGAGAGCGGCGAAGAGAAGCGGGACCGCAATCAACCAGACGAATGCGTGAACAAATGGCCCCGCCTTCACGAAGGACCCAGCCTCAGGGCCAAGGAACAGGCCCAGGTAGACAGGAAGCATGATCATCTGGATGATCAGAAGCGCGGGCGTCGCAGCCAGCAGGAGACGGGCGTCGGCACGACCGAGATGCGAGAACGTTACGACATAGTCGATGCATGGCGCGAGAAGCACCAACAGCACGCCCAGCCTTATCATCGGATCGGGCGGCAGAAACTGGATAAGGGCTCCTATCAGAACAGGAATCACAACAAAGTTGGTCAGCAGCAGAACGCCAAGAAAGCGAAAGCGCGAGAAGGCCACTCGCAACTCGGCAAGGGGGACCTGGAGGAAGGTCACGAACAGCATGAATGCAAGCGCGGGATTGATGCCGACCTCCAACGCCGTCATTCCGTTGAGAGTGACCGCTGCAATCGCGCCGAGGACGACAGTGCCAAGATAGATGGCGATCTGACGGTTTTCGAGGGTTTCACGCAGGAGGGTCAATTGAACTCTTTCGTTTGTCATTTTGGCTTCGGGGAAGGTCTATATGGAATTACGGGAATGGCTATCCCGGTGGCGCCATCTTTTTGTCAGACCCAAGAACGGGATGTGAGTGACGCAATCTATGCCATGCGCGCCTTGAAGTCAGCGCATCCAGCGTACAGGTGATTGGGGGCTTAGGTCTCCTCAGGGGTGGGGCATGCAACGCAGCCGCATTGATTGGTTGCAGATGTCGCGAAAGTGCTTCCACCCACAACAGTTTAGCGACGAGTGAGGAAGTATCCGACTTCCCACCGGCAGGATGAATATCAG
This sequence comes from uncultured Henriciella sp., assembly GCF_964005855.1. Classification (NCBI taxonomy): domain Bacteria; kingdom Pseudomonadati; phylum Pseudomonadota; class Alphaproteobacteria; order Hyphomonadales; family Hyphomonadaceae; genus Henriciella; species uncultured Henriciella sp. The sequence continues at coordinate 2,855 of NZ_CAXFSW010000038.1, read as the reverse complement.
AGCTTGTGGGGTCCAACAGGATCGAAAGGCAACCTGTCGCCGCAAGCCGGATCAATGTCGGAACTCTTCAAGAGCACAGCATGAGTTTCGTCGTGAAGGCGGCTTGTTTTGCGACCACAACACCAAGCCAACAGAGCCGGTCAGCTAGCTGCTTTCAACAACCTCTGGATCTTCAGCAGAGCCACACGCCGATCCTCGTGATAATCGATAATCCCGCCAAATCGCCCGTCGGCCCGAAACAGGAACACGCCGGCGGTATGGTCCATGGTATAGTCATCCTCCGTCGGCACCTTCTCGAATGTTGCGCGGAATTCTTCCGCGGCGCGCTTGATCTCAGCAAGTGACCCCGTCAGGCCGGTGATTCTTGGATCGAAGTTCGACAGGTAGTCGGCAAGAACGTGTAGAGTGTCGCGCTCCGGGTCGACACTGACCAGAAAGATATTCATCCGGTCGGCGTCAGGGCCGAGATCTTGCAGCCAGAGCGAAATATCGCTCAGCGTTGTCGGGCAAACATCGGGGCACCAGGTAAAGCCGAAAAAGACCATTGTCGGGCGGCCAATCCACTCTGATGGCGTCACCGTCACGCCACGGTGGTTCGTCAGGGTGAAGGACATCTTGCCGATGGGCAATGGCAACAGAGCAGAGCCCGGTTGCAGGCTGTCCCGGCTCTGCCACCACCCCAGACCGAGCGTGAAGGCCAGTGCGCCAACGCCCGACGCCCCGGCAACAAGTAGCGTACGGCGTCTCAATCTTTTTTGTCCACGCAGCCTGCATCTTTCGCACCCATTCCCCGGATCGCCACGGGAACGGTCACGTCGCCTGCCTCGCGGAACGTCAGTGTAAGCGGGAACGTCTCGCCTTCCTTCAGCACCTGTGTAAGACCCATCAGCATGCCGTGATAGCCGCCTGGCTCCAATTGCACGGTGGAATCTGCTGGCACGGGGATCGCCGGCGCGTGCGGCATCGAAGCCACGCCATCCTTCACCACCGTTTCGTGCAGCATGGGCTTTCCGGACACCGGCGTCGCGATGCCGGCAAGCGCATCGTCCGTCGCGCCGGTGTTGCGGATGGTGACATAGAAGGCGCCGGGCCGGGCCATTCCGATCGAAGCTCGCGACCAGGCTTCCGAGATTTCGAGCGAGCCAAGTTGAACGGTTTCACACGCCAGCACCGGGGTGGCGGATAAGCTGAGAAGGAGAGCGGTCAGAAGATATTTCATCGTATTCACAATCTTTGCTTGAGGTCGTTCAGGATTTCACTTGCTGGCGTGCCATAGCTGAACTGACGCAGCCAGTCTCCGTCAGGTCCGATCAGGTAGAGTGATGCGCTGTGTGCCATAGTGTAACCGTCCGGCGCGCCGGAATTGTTCTCGCGCTCATAGAAAATCCGGAAACTGCCGGCTGCCGCGCGGGTATGCGCCTCGTCGCCGGCCAGACCGAGGATTGAGGGGTGAAAGGCCGCGGTATATTCAGCAAGTTCCAGGCCGCGGTCTCGTGTCGGGTCGATGGAGATGAACAGCGGTTGCACAAGGTCAGCCTGACCGCCAAGACCATCCATCACCTGCGCAACCTCGATCAGCGTCATGGGACAGACATCAGGACAATTGGTGAAGCCGAAAAATACCAGAAGATGCTTGCCCGAAAATTCTTCCGTGGTCCGAAGCCGCCCTTCAGCATCGGGCAGCGCGAAAGTTGGGCGGAAGGAAGTATCAGCCGGGGGTGCTGTCGCACGGTTTACCATAAGCACGAGCCCGGCGAAGACCAGCAAAGCCGCACCAGCCATCCCCCAGAGAATCTTCTGCACACCCGTCATTTGCACTGGTTCGTTTGCTTCCGTTCCCCTACCTTTAGAACCTCAAGCCCCTAGAGCTTCAAGTGCCATCACGGCCACTGAGCGGTCGTCCGAAGTGGATACCAGCGAGTTTGCGTGGAGTGCATTGGTCAGGTCCCATGTCGCATGGCGCAACGCCACACTCTTCATGCCAGATCACCAAATCCCGGCGTACAAATGATTCCCGCCAGTACGAATACTCTAAACCTTGATCAGTGCCGCAGTGGCATACATGAACGCGATTCCGCCAAGAAAGCCTCCGATCACAGCAGGGGAAAACAGCACGGCCTTTCGGTCTCGGTTCTGGCGCATCAGATAGGAACCGACTTCGATCATCACCTGGAGGATCGCGCCGGCGCCAACTGCCAACGCCAATGCTGACCATTGAGGTGCATAGGCGAGGCTGCCCGCCCACATGCCCAGCACGGCCGGACCGCCTGCCAGAAGCGTCAGGGCGGGGAAGGTCCACAGCGGAGGACGGAATCGCAGCATCGGTGCCGCGATGCCGATCCCCTCGGTCACATTGTGCAGGGCAAAGCCAAGGACCAAGAAGGTGCCAAGTCCCGCCGACCCGGCGGCAAAGGCGCCGCCGATCGCCAGCCCCTCGCCAAAATTGTGCAGTCCGATGCCAAGGGCGATGAAAAACGCCAAGGCAAGACCCTCGGGCTGGCCGCGCCAGCGTCCGATCGCCATTAATAGCAGAAAACTCGCCAGGCCCGCCAGCCAGACCATTGCGGTCCCCTGGAACAATGCGGCCGCTTCGGAGGCCAGCTCCAGTGCCTCGGCGGTCATGTCGATGAGCAGGAATGCCAGCAGACCAACAGTCAGCGCGAGCAGAAAGTTCATCCCGGCCCGCCCGACGCCGCGCATGGCCGGATAAAACATCAGACCAAGCGCCACCGGCAGCAGACCGACGATCGCCCCGACCAGCGCCTGCGCCTGTAATTGGGACGTCGTGGCCTTTGGCGTCGACACGGCGACAGCGATTTCATGTTCGAACGCCGTGCCGGTGTTGGATAGGAGTT
>NZ_CAXFSW010000037.1:0-5077 GCF_964005855.1 uncultured Henriciella sp. | reverse complement strand
TGTTTCATCACTGTCCTCCGGTGCCATAGAGCTTCTGATAGGTATCGCGCAGCAACGAATTCTCGCCAGCATCTCTCACGCCCGCGTCGCCGCCATAATCGCCGCCCTGTGACAGGCCCATGTTGACGGACCCGAAGTCGAGCACGTCACTGGAACCGCCGGTAAAGCTGTCTACCGAGATGCCGTCGAAGGACGGCAGCTGAAGCGCCGATGTCAGGGGCTCCGTGGCCTTGTCCCAGGCTTCTTGTGCAAAGGAGCAGATTTGTTGTTCTGCGTTGGACAATGCAGAATCGAACAGGCCCTGCACGTCAGGAACCTGAATGGCGATATCCAGATCCAGATTCATGAGATTGTCCAGGCAACCAAGGCCATCAATGGGCTTCGGTTGTTGAAGCGCCGCTTCTTTTCGCGCCACCTCAGTGTCGATGCCTGCGCGGATTGCGTCGGTCAAACTGACTTTGACTGTGTCAGTACATGCGCCGCTTTGGCCGCCGAGCATGGAATCGAATAGCTGTTCGATCTGGTCGGTTCCCTCTGCGGCATGGGTCAATCCCGCGTGCAGCATCAGGGCAGGTGCAAAAAACAATACAAGCATTTTCATAGCGTTTTCTTTTCTCCCTGATATGGCGGCACTTCCTGAATGAGAACGGGCCGCTTTGATCCAAAGCCGGGAAAGTCGCTGGTCGCGCCGTACATTCCCCCGACGGAATAGCTGTTCGTGTATCCGAAGCCGTCGTATGAATTGCCGTTGATGGATGCCATGCGCTTCAGGATGAGATCCTGCAGCTGCGCATAGGATGACAGACCATTGGCCGCGAGATAGCTCTCGGGTAGCGCGTTGGGATCAAAACCGCTTGCGACCCAATCATTCAGGGCGCCGGAGCCAAGAAAATGCGCCGCGTCCAGAAGGCTTTCCTGTGTGATCTGCACGCCATTGACTGTCTGACCCACCAGCCCGCGTGTTTGGGAACTCATTGAATTCCAGTTGCTGATAGTCAGCTCGTTCACGGCACGCTCTTGCAGTGCCTTGCCGGCTTCGGAATACCGGAGATCGTCGAGCGAAGAGACGCCGGCTGCGCGGGCCTTGTCTGTGAAGGTGTAGTTAGACCAGTTGCCACCAGATCCCTGGGTATATCCGAGCGTGGCCCAGGTACCGGCCGTGATCTGGTACTTGCCGAGCGCGGTGCCCTTTTTGTTGATGACCGAGTAGCTGTCGCCTCCCTCATGTCCCTTGAGAGCATCCAGATATCCCGCATGTGCCGCTACCGATGCCAGTCCGAGCGAAAAAGCGGATAAGCACAAGATAACCTGTTTCATAGCGGCTTCTCCCGACCAGCCTCCAGGACAGGCATAAGACCGATTGTCTTGACCCGTTCACCACTGCCGACGCTGTAAACGCCGATGCCGTCGTCGATCGACAATTCGATCAGGCGGTAACCTTCCTCGTCGCGATCTGGCTCGAGAGCGAAATCTTCGGCATAGGTCCGGAAGTTGGCGATCGCCTTGTTATCGCCGTCGAGGACAATCAGTGGGCAAGGACCGTTGCCGCAATAGTAAAGGGAGCGCGCTGTAATGACGGTTTCGTCGCCGCTCTTCAGGTCCACGTCAAATGCGAGAAACTCAGGCGGCTCAACGCCCTCGGGAGGTGCCGATCGAGCATTCAGGACGCCATAGGCGGCGCGCTTCTCATCTTCCGTGGAAACGCGGGACTCGTAAACATCACCTAGTACCTGGGGCGAGTAGGACGTGCTGAACCACTTCCAAACACGACCGTCGTCGCCATGGATGGAGCGAATGCCATCCATGCCGACGTCTCCAATACCAACCGCATCGCCAAGGCCCCGCCAGACTTCAAGCCACATTGCGTCCGGCTCGCTGTAATAAAGAGCAACAACGCCGCAGTTTGGATCGCATTTGCGGTTGTCGCCGAGGCGCACCACCATCTGGTCATAGCTTTCGGTCGGCTCTTCCAGCCAGACGCGCTCGGCCTCGACCATGCGATAGAAGCGCCCATACATCTTGCGAGCGACCTGTGTCGCATCCGCATCCACATCGTTGAAGGTGATGTATTTGGTCGCTACATCCGTATCTTGCGCGACAGCTGCCGATGACGACAACAGAAGCGCCAGCGCCACGTTTCGAAAATTCATGCTGCTGCCTCCTTTACAATTTGGTCGGCGAGATCGCGGATGACATCGCCTCTCTTGCCCTCGTCAACGGCAACACCCCGATCTTCCAACTCACCGAGCCGGCGTTCGATCGTTGCCTTTGCGGACCCGTCGGGAAACCGGGCGGCCAGAATGGTGCGCGCGCGCTTCGAGCCGAGACGGTCATAGAGCATGGACCGCAGGGCCGTGTCCTCGGATGTCGTGGACAGCGCCCATAGCTCGATCGGGCCGAGCTCATTGATCAGATATTGGGTGTAAACACCGCTCTTAAGGGTCAGATAAGCCATGACCGGAGCGCCCTCGCCTGGGACGGGGCCATGGAGCGTTCGGAGGATCGATCGAGCAGAGGCTGAAAGATTGTAGGTTTCGGAGACCTCTGAAATCGCGCTTTCGGTCGGCACGTTGCAAAACCAAATATTGGTGACGAGCTTCTGAATGGCCTCATCGAAGTCATCCATCAGCTGCGATGCCAAGGCGATCTGGACACCCGCTTTCCGGCACACTCGAACGTCATTGATGACCTGCTGGCGAATACCGAGCCCACCAGTCATGTGGTACTCGTCAAAGCACAGTCGTTTGTGCATCTGACGGTTATTTTTCCAACGGCGCAGATGGTAGTCGATGTAGACTTGCGGTGCCTTCAGGCCCCGCAACTCGTCTTCGTCCAACCAGAAGTCAGAGGTGACGGCATGGTGGGCCAGCATATACATGATGGCGGTATGTCGTTTTGCTTGCGGCCCGACCGTCGCGGTCACGTCCGACAGATCAAAGGCTATGATGCGCGCGCCGGAGACATCGAAACGCGTCGGGCGAGCGAGGATGGGGAAGTCCTTGGTCGCGGAGCTGACCATGCGCTGAAATGCTTTAAGCACCGGCTCCTGGGTGCGCGTCACCATTTCTCTGAAGGGTTCTCGAACTGTCTCGGAATTCGATACCAAGATGAGATCGGACAGCGTCGGAACAGCAAAGCGCTGCGCCAGTGCCGCCTCATGCCGTCGACCGTTTTCCATCAGAACGTCGGTTACCTCCCACCAGGTCGAGGACTGGTCGGCGACATAGCCGACCTCACCGAGAGCGGCGTCGACTTCATAACTTTCCGATGGGACGTATTTCTTCGGCTCCCGGTCATCCGAAAACCGCTCATAGGCTTCGTTAATGCAGCTTGCTGCCAGCGCGGAAATGCCGTCATAGGCCGATTCAGCCCCGTCCGGCGTGCATAGCAAGGTCACAAGATTGACGAGGTATCCGCGCTCGTGAGCAAGGGGAAACCGCAATGCGAGTTGGGTGTCGAACGGATTGACAGAATACTGTTCTTCCATCCGGAGCCGGTGATAGACGACCTCGTGACGCCGGTTCGCCGGCAGGCTGTCACGCAGGAGCGAAATCAATCCGGCCGAGGACGGGCCGACATCGATGACCGAAATGCGTGGCAACAATCCGCTACCATCATCTGACTGGCCACTTTGCGGTGACAGCGCCACGCCAAGGTTCATCGAGTTCAGCAGGACCGACTTGCCGGAGCCCGGCGTTCCGACGATAACGTCGACCCATGACGTCTGCTTGGATGATCCCGGCTGATAGGGCCACAGCTTTCCGTCCGAAGTTCTGAACAGCACAGCACCATGGTCCCAGCATTTCGCCGGGCGCGAAATCGGGCTCATCGCCAGCGCGTGTGACAGGCTCGCCGCCATGGGCGGCGCGGTCGACGCGCAGTTCATCGCGAGCGCCGACGACATGACGTTCTCGACGGGATCGCCAATCAGCGCATCGGTTTGCGCTGATCCCCAGCGCTCGACCGCGCGCCGTAGATTGGCAACCTGTCTCATGAGTACGTCCTTGTGCGTTTTCGGAGCCCAGGCCGCAAAGGAGACACGGAAGCGAACGGCCGTATCGTCGATGCCGTCGGCTTCGCGCAAGGCATCGAACGCCTGTACGATACGCCGGTTGCGCGACGGCGCGGTCCAGGTGAACAGCCGCGCATATTGTTCTTTGAAGATCTGCCCCTGATAGCCGCCTGCTTCGGTCAGCATCGAGGTGCGCCAGGAAATCCTGTCTTTGCTGTCGAGAACCCGCCGCACAAGATCGTTGAACGAAACAACGATTTCAGGCGGCAAGGACAAATCAAATCCCGAGAAGACGCTGTTGCCGATTTCAACCGTCGACTGATCGACGATCGTCGCGCTTTCGGTCAGCAACTGGCGAGAAAGCGCCGGCCAGGTAAGATTGGAAATATCGCCCTTCTTCAGTTCGGCATTCGTAGACGGCATCTTCTTCCGCATCATGTCACCTGGCAGAACAGGAGACCAACTTGGTGATGCGTGCAGAAACTCGGGGTAGAGAACGCCTCTTGCGGCTGTGATGGCGGTACGCGCATCCAAGCGCTCCATTTCGATGCCGACCAGCGCAAATTCGCGCAAAAGCGCATCCGAGACCGACCTGTGACGTGTTCTGAGTGCTTCCAGAGCAGCATCGGGCCATTGCGATTGTCGCATTGAGGGCGCGCCTGAGAGGTTTTTCCTCCTCGCCGCCTGCCCCGCCTTGATCTCGTTCTTTGTCAGGTTGGAGGGGCGTGACCACACCGCCAGATAAGAACGTTCTCCGGTCAGCTTTCGCGGCAAAATCCTACGGCGCTCGTCAATCAAGTCGCCAACGTCAAGCCCGCTGTCATGGGCGACGCGCCCTATCGAGCTTAATGCCATGTCGATTTCAGATGCGCCGAGATCCGGCGAATGGCCGAACCAGAATTGCAGGGCGCATCCGGGAGAGGCAAAATAGGGTGTGATCGTGCGTCGCAGCTGTTCGACAGTCTGCGACACTTCCGTTTCACCGGCCAGCGAGCGGAACCCTTCGAGCGCAAAGACACTCACCAGCGACCCGTCGTCGGCGACAAGGGTATCGTTGTCCTCCGC
>NZ_CAXFSW010000036.1:0-5590 GCF_964005855.1 uncultured Henriciella sp. | reverse complement strand
GTGGAGCCGGCCATATAGGTGTCGGCAAAATCCTCCATCACCTGTTCCTTGAAGCGGCTCTCATAGTCGAGGACATAGTGCGGGATGCCCACCTGATCGGCGACATTGCGCGCATCATGGATGTCCTGGCCCGCGCAGCAGGCGCCCTTCTTCTCGATGGCGGCGCCGTGATCATAGAGCTGCAGCGTGATCCCGACCACGTCATAGCCCTCATCGGCCAGCATGGCGGCGACGACAGAGCTGTCGACCCCGCCCGACATGGCGGCCACGACACGGGTTTCAGATGGGGGCTTTGCAAAGCCAAGCGAATTGAGCTCGCCCGCTGGGGCGCTCATAAGGTCAGTCATCTCATCCTCCAGCGGGTTCAAGGCCCGCAGCAGAAACAGTCATTGTGAAGCGCGCTACATAGTCGATCGCGCGCGGAATGTCAGGGGCGGGCTGTCAGCGCCCGGTGGGAACAGGGCAACGCGCCCCCACGTTTTTATTGCCATGGACGCACTCGACGCATTCTTCGGCACCGAAATCGGAACGCTGCAGCTGCTCCTGCGCATCGGGCTGGCCTGTCTGTTTGGTGCCCTCTTGGGGCTGGAGCGGGAAATCCGCGACCGGCCGGCGGGCCTTCGCACCTTCATGCTGGTCTCGCTCGCCGCCTGCCTCTTCACCATCATTGCGCTGGAGGTCAGCTTCCTGGTGGAGACGGCCGAGGATCAATCCAGCATCCGGCCCGACCCGTTGCGCATCGTCGAGGCCGTCACTGCCGGGGTCGCCTTCATCGCAGCGGGCGCCATCATCCGCCATAGCGGCCGGCTTGAGGGGCTGACGACGGGCGCAGGTATGTGGCTCGCAGGTGCCATCGGGCTTGCCTGCGGGGCAGGCTTCATCGGCATTGCCGCGCTCGTGACCCTGCTGGCGCTGGTCATCATGGTCCTGTTCAAATGGGTCGAGCGCTACCTGCCGGTCACCGATGACGATGAAAGCTGACGGCCGGGTTGAGCCGCGCGCTCACCCAAGGCCGAGCTGTCTGATCAGCGCGTCATGGCAGCCGGGCACGAAGTGAAACGCGTCCCAGCCATGCTGGCGCGCCGCCTCGACATTCTCTTCCATGTCGTCGACCAGGATGACATCGCGGCCGCCATGGCCCAGCGCGTCCTCTATATGGGCAAAATAGGCGAGGTCCGGCTTGGCAAGGCGCATACGGCCTGCGGCGAAGACCGTATGCATGTGCTCGCCAAAGCCCATCTCCTCGATCCAGTCGGCGCGGTAGACCTCATTATTCGTCGCGATGACATTGGTGATGCCGGCGCGGCGCGCCCGCTGCACGATATCGAGGGTCTGCCTGTCGGGGATGTGGTCCTTGTCGAACCAGTAATCGATCACCTCACCGGCGCGGTGCGGCACGCCATGTCCGGCGGCCCAGTCGCCCACCAGTTCATGCAGGTCGGCTTCCCCGACCATGGCCTTCTGGAAGCGGCCGGAGAAGAGATACGTCGCCAGCGAGTCGATGGGCAGGCCGGTATCCTGCTCGAACGTTGTCATCCATTTGAAGACGCCATTCTCGACATTGGAATTCAGGACGCCGTCAAAGTCCCAGGCGATGAGTTTGTAGCGTGTCTGTGTCATCAGGTCTCTGCGTGGTGTGGATCGAAGGCCGATCCTTTCAGTCGGGCCGGCAGGGGGTTGCCGGGCGTTCTTGGCCACTGGCCCAGTATGTCTTCGGGCTCATACAGGCCCTGGAAGAAGACAAAGGTATCGTGGTTATAGTTTGCGCGGATCGCTTCTTCCATCGGCTCATCGATCAGAAGCAGCGTCCAGACAAGGTCTGGCGAGAATACGGTGCGCACAGTGAAGAGGTCCACCGCCCCGCCATCGTGCAGGCGCTTCATCTTGTGGAAGACATGGACGAAACGGCGCCGGGCTGAATCGAGGCGCTGGTATTCGGCTTCCGCCTGCGCCCCCCTGTCCGGCTTGTGACGGAGCTCTCCATACCGCGCCAGCTTGCCGGCGCGTTCATATTCGAACAATACGCCGGACGCCTGACGGAATTCATCGGCGGCAATGTCGTCCATGAAAGCGAGGATGATCTGGAGGTTCAGGGCCTTGCGCTGATTATCGGCGACCTCTTCAAGTTCCTGCTTCTGGAGCTCCAGCGCTTTTTTCTGCGCGCTATTGGTCAGCATGATGCCGATAAGGGCAAATCCCGAGAAGAACGCGCTCGCGGCGCCGAACATCGCGCCAAATTGCGAGACGCGCGTCGCAGCGAGGTCTTCCAGCTGGAGCAGCTGCATCATGACGATGGGAACGAGCCCGAATATCAGCCAGAGCGCAATGGCAATGACCGACCATTGATAGATATTGAGCCGCTCATGAAGCGGCTCTTTCTTTTTCTTCTGGGTCCCGGCGGACGGGGTGCGCTGATCCGGCATGAAACGTCTCTTGGACCATATCTTCTGTCCCGTCACCCCCGCGCCATCCTGACGCGCGACAGGATGGAGACCTGTTCATGAAAGACGTGTCGGCCTATGGTGAGGTGGCTATGCAGTGCCAAGGAGTGCCCTCATGGAACTAGACGCCCTTATCCTGTCTCGCCTGCAGTTTGCCTTCGTTGTCGCCTTCCACATCATGTTTCCGGCCTTCACCATTGGCCTCGCGGCCTTCCTGGCGGTTTGTGAGGGGCTGTGGTTGTGGACCAAGCGGGACGTTTTCAAACGCCTCTATCTTCACTGGATCAAGATATTCGCGCTCGCTTTTGCGATGGGCGTCGTTTCGGGCGTGGTCATGTCCTACCAGTTCGGGACCAACTGGTCGGTCTTCTCTGACAAGGCCGGCAGCGTGATCGGCCCGCTCCTTGGCTATGAGGTGCTGACCGCTTTCTTCCTTGAAGCGACCTTCCTCGGTGTCATGCTCTTTGGCTGGAAGCGCGTCGGCAACAAGCTGCACTTTATCGCGACCTGCGCGGTCGCCATCGGCACGACGATTTCTGCCTTCTGGATCCTGTCGGCAAATAGCTGGATGCAGACGCCCGCCGGTTTTGCCATCGATCCGGAAACCGGCAATTTCTATGCGACGAATTTCTGGGAAGTGGTTTTCAATCCAAGCTTCCCGTCGCGCTATGTCCACATGATGCTGGCCGCTTTCATTACCACCGCGGCCGTGATCCTGGCCGCCGGTGCCTGGCAGGTCGTTCGCCATCATGACCAGGAACCCACACGCTGGCAGATCCGCATGGCGGCGGGCACGCTCGCCGTCCTGATGCCGCTGCAGATCATGGCCGGCCACTGGTCGGGCGAAGTCGCCCATGAATATCAGCCGGCAAAGATCGCAGCGGTCGAGGGCTGGTGGGAGACGGATAGGATCCAGCCCACAATCCTGTTTGCGCTTCCCGATGAGGAAAATGAGCGCAACATCGCCGAAATCGCCATCCCCGGCACAAGCCCTTATCTCTTCCCCGGCGAGAAGGGGGACCTGAAAGGCCTCAAGGCTTTCGACGCAGAAGACCGTCCGCCCGTCGCCATCGTTTTCTGGTCTTTCCGTATCATGGTGGGCGCCGGCATGATCATGCTCGCCCTGGGCATCTGGGGCTGTCTGCTCTGGTGGCGCAAGAAAATCGACAAGCCGGGGCTCTTTCACTGGCTGGCTGTGCCCAGCGGGGCGCTCGGCTTTATCTCCGTCATCTCCGGCTGGGTGGTCGCCGAGGTCGGGCGCCAGCCCTACACGGTCTATGGTCAGCTGCGCACCGAGGACAGCGTCGCGCCGGTCTCGACCGGGCAGGTGGCGACCTCGCTGCTGATCTTCATGATCGTCTATGCGATTATCTTCACGGCAGGCACGGTCTACATGGCCCGGATCGCCACGCGCGGCTTCGAGGATGACGCGCCAGAGCCGCCAGAGCGCGAACATCGTGCTCCGGGCTGGTCGCTCGGCGCTGTCGATGAGCCTGCCGAAGGCGGTTCGCGCAACCGCAAACCGGCAGAGTAAAAGGAAAGGGCAGAGGATATGGACTTCGATCTTCCGCTTATCTGGGGTGTGCTGATTGCCACCGCCGTCATGCTCTATGTCCTGCTCGACGGCATGGACCTTGGCATCGGCATTCTGACCGGTTTTGCCAAGAATGATGACGAACGAAACCTGATGACGGCGACCATCGAGCCGGTCTGGGACGGCAATGAGACATGGCTGATCCTTGGCGGCGGCGGCCTCTTTGCGGCCTTCCCGCTCGCCTATGCCATCCTGATGCCGGCCTTCTACCTGCCTGTGCTTCTGATGCTCGCCGCGCTCATCTTCCGCGGTGTCGCCTTTGAGTTTCGCCACAAGGCGGTCCGCAAACCGACCCGGCTGTTCTGGAATGGCGCCTTCTTCTATGGCTCGCTCACTGCCGCCCTGTCCCAGGGACTGATCCTTGGCGGCTTCATTCAGGGGGTCACGATTGAGGGCCGCAGCTTCGCCGGAGGGGCTTTTGACTGGCTGACGCCATTCTCCCTGCTCGTCGCGGTTTCGGTCGCCATCGGGTATGTCCTGCTCGGCGCCTGCTGGCTGGTGCTGAAGACCGAAGGCGAGGTTCAGCGCCGGGCGCGCAAGCGGGCGCTTCTGGCACTCGCGGGCGTCGCGCTCTGCTTTGCCGCCGTCAGCCTCGCCACCCTCTCCATCGATCCGCGCGTGACCGAACGCTGGGGCTTCTCCATGTCTCAGATAGAGGTTGGCAAGATCCTGCCGCTCGCCCCCATTCCGCTGATCGGCCTTGTCCTGACGGCGCTGGTCTGGCGCGACCTGTCCGGGCGGGTCTCGGCTCCGGACTGGCGGCCCTATGTCCTCTCGGCGGGGATCTTCCTGTCGGGTTATCTTGGCCTCGCCGTCAGCCTGTTTCCCAATATCGTGCCGTTCGAAATCGACATCTGGCAAGCGGCCGCGCGCGACAATGCGCTGATGCTCATGTTCGTGGGCGCGGCGATCATGCTGCCGGTGATCCTGATCTATACCGGCTATGTCTATTCGCTGTTCTGGGGGAAGGTCGACCCGGAAGAGGCCTATCATGACTGATCTCATCCGGCCCCAGGGCCCAGATGAAACCGGTACCTCGACGGGGCCGCTCTGGAAGCGGCTCGTCTGGTTCGGGGCGATCGCCTTTGCCAGCGTCATTGTCGTGGCGGCCACAGCCTATCTACTGCGCGGCCTGCTCCTGATGGGCTGAGCCGGCCTGCATGGTTGACGCCTCGTGTCAGGCGGGCAGAGTGAAGCCTGATTCAACTGGAAAGGGACCGGCCATGGCTGCCAAATTCGAACTCTACAAGGACACTGCAGGCGAATTCCGCTTCCGGCTGAAAGCCGGCAATGGCGAGAATATCCTGGCCAGCGAAGGCTACACCGCCAAGGCAAGCGCCGAGAATGGCATCGAGTCGGTCAAGGAAAACGCCCCGAAGGAAGAGCGCTACGAGAAGAAAGAGACGGCCGCGGGCAAATACATGTTCAACCTGAAAGCCTCCAACGGCCAGGTCATCGGCACCTCTCAAAGCTATGAGAGCACCTCCGGGCGCGATAACGGTATCGAGTCGGTCAAGACAAATGCGCCGGGCGCGCGTGTCGAAGACCTGACGGA
>NZ_CAXFSW010000035.1:0-6767 GCF_964005855.1 uncultured Henriciella sp. | reverse complement strand
ACAAGCAGGACATCTTCAGGTGCGCTGGCAAGCGCTGCAGCGGCGATCGGCGCAGCCGAGTTGCGCCCCACTGGCTCAAGAAGGATGTCCGCCTCCCCGGCCAGGCGCTTGATCCATTCTCCATGCCGCGACGCCCCAATCACCAGCGGCCGCCCAAAGGACAGGTCATGATGAAGACGGCTGCGCTGCACCCGGTCCAGTGTCATTTCCAGCATCGTCTTGTCGCCAAGCAGTTTCAGAAACTGCTTGGGACGTTCCGGCGTCGAGAGCGGCCACAGCCGTGTGCCGTTCCCCCCGCACAGGATGACCGGTTTGATCTTGCGGCTCATTTCACCCATGACTTTAAAAGCAATACAGCCGACTTACAGGAGATTCCTCTAGATAGGATTACCGGCAAGTACGACTTCAAAGCCATCATTCTGCATAATGCAGGCAGTCCTGGCGCGCCTCGCTTGTCCAGTCCGCAAGCAGCTCGCTGCTTACCTGCACAACCTAAAGGCGGACCACCAGACCCGCGCTAGCGAAGCAGGCCGGAAAGATATTGGCCGTATTCGTTCTTGTAAGTGCCTGCGAGTTTCACCAGCTGATCGTCGCCGATGAAGCCGGCCCGCCAGGCAACTTCTTCCGGACAAGCGATCTTGATACCCTGACGTTTTTCAATCGTCTGCACGAATTGCGACGCCTGGATCAGGCCGTCGAACGTGCCGGCATCGAGCCAGGCTGTCCCGCGTGGCAGGCTGTTCACAGTCAGCTCACCCTTATTCAGATAGGTTTCGTTGATCGTCGTGATCTCGAGCTCGCCGCGTTCGGACGGCTTCACATCCTTTGCGATGTCGACGACCTGATTGTCGTAGAAATAGAGCCCCGTGACAGCCAGATTGCTTTTGGGGGTGGCAGGCTTCTCTTCAATGGAAACCGCCCGGCCCGCCTTGTCCATCTCGACGACACCGAAATCCGAAGGGTTATTGACCCGGCAGGCGAAGACCTGCGCCCCGGAGTCGAGTTGGCCGGCATTCTTCAGAATGCTGCCAAGGCCTGCGCCGTAGAACATGTTGTCGCCAAGCGCGAGCGCGCTTTTCTCATTACCAATCCATTTGTCGCCAATGATGAAAGCCTCAGCGAGGCCCCTTGCCTCGGCCTGCTCTGCATAACCGAAATTCATGCCCCAGTCGGACCCATCGCCGAGCATGCGCTGAAAGATGGGGAGCGCTTCTGGCATCGCGATCACGAGAATGTCACGGATCCCCGCCAGCATCAGCGTCGTGATGGGGTGATAGATCATTGGCTTGTCGTAGACAGGCAGGAGCTGCTTCGAGACGCCCTTCGTGATTGGATAAAGGCGCGTGCCCTTGCCGCCCGCCAGAATGATACCCTTCATGAAGTCCAAGCTCCTGTCTCTACGAGTTTGTTCACGCAGGCGCGCATACTTTCGCGCCAGTGCGGTATGGTTATGCCATAAGCGTCCTGAAGCTTGCTGCAATCCAGACGCGAATTGGCTGGTCGTGTGACCGGTGTGGGAAATTCCGCTGAGGTAATCCGGTTCACCTTCGCGGAAGGCCCCCCGCTCGCAGCGCTCTCCTCAAAGATCGCCGACGCAAAATCAGCCCAGCTCGCCTCGCCTGTGCCCGACAGGTGGTAGATACCTGCGCGAACCGGCTGCCCGTCAATCAGGATGGCGGTCGTAATCTTCGCGATGGCCTCTGCGATATCGTGCGCCGAGGTGGGGTTGCCTATCTGGTCCATGACCACACCAAGCTCATCGCGCTGATTGCCGACGCGCAGCATCGTCTTGCAGAAATTCTTGCCAAAGGGGCTGTAAACCCAGGCGGTTCTCAGGATGAGGCTGTCCGGATTCGCCTCGGTGACAGCCACCTCACCTGCCCGCTTCGTCCGGCCATAGACGCCGAGCGGGTTGACGGGATCATCTTCGGTGTAAGGCGCATCCTTGGACCCGTCGAACACATAGTCGGTCGACAGATGGATGAGGGGAATGTTCCGCTCGGCGCACAGACGCGCCAGCTCCCCGGGCGCGGCCGCGTTCAGGGCATGCGCCGCATCTTCATCGCTCTCGGCCTGATCGACTGCCGTATAGGCCGCCGCATTCACGACGAGCTTCGGACGAATATCCTCGAGCGCCGCCTTCACCGTGTCTGGCTGCAGAAGATCAAGCTCGGGACGCCCATGCGCCACGAAACTCAGACCTTCAGGCAGAGGTGTTTCGGCGAGCGCCTGAGCGACCTGGCCACGGCTGCCACAAACAAGGATATGATCCGTCATAAGCCTTCAGACTTTTTCTTCGGAGTTTTGCTTGTCTTGCGACGGCTTCTGCAGTCCGAGGCGCTCACCGGAGTAGACCGACTTGCGCAGCGGCTCCCACCATTGCGGGTTGTCGATATACCAGCGCACCGTCTTTTTCAGGCCGCTGTCGAAATTCTCTTCCGCTTTCCAGCCAAGCTCGGTTTCAAGCTTTGTTGCATCGATGGCATAGCGCTGGTCATGGCCGGGACGGTCAGCCACAAACTCGATAAGTTCCCGGCGCGGCTTATCGGCTGGCCGCACGGCATCAAGCTCGTCACAGATTGTCTGGACAACTTCCAGGTTCGTACGCTCATTGCGCCCGCCAACATTGTAGGTCTCGCCGAGCTCCCCCTTGTTGATGATGAGCCAGAGCGCCTTGGCATGGTCGTCAACATAGAGCCAGTCGCGGATATTCGACCCTGTGCCATAGACCGGCAGCGTCTTGCCCTCGAGCGCGTTCAGAATAACCAGCGGAATCAGCTTCTCCGGAAAATGATACGGCCCGTAATTATTCGAGCAGTTGGAGATCACAACTGGCAGCCCATAGGTGCGAAACCATGCCTTGGCGAGATGATCCGAGGACGCCTTGGAGGCTGAATAGGGCGAGGACGGATCATACGGGGTCGTCTCATGGAAGAGACCTTCCTCGCCGAGCGAGCCATAGACTTCATCGGTCGACACGTGCAGGAAACGGAAATCTTCCTTACCGGCCTCATCAAGCCCGTCCCAGTACTGGCGCGCCATTTCCAGCAAGGTGTAGGTGCCGACCACATTGGTCGTGATGAAGTCGCTTGGCCCCGTGATCGATCTGTCGACATGGCTCTCGGCGGCAAGGTGCATGATATGCGTCGGCCGCTCGCTTTTCATGAGGTCGTCCATCGCGGCCGCATCGCATATGTCCGCCTTTACAAGTTTGAAGCGCTCAGAATCCGAGACCGGGTCAAGATTGGCGAGATTCGCGGCATAGGTGAGCTTGTCCACCACGACCACGTCTGCATCCGTATTCTCGATCAAGTGTCGCGCAACCGCGGATCCAATGAATCCGGCCCCCCCGGTGACGATTATCTTAGCCATAGTTTTTCCCGATGGTTTCAAACGTGGTGGGTTGTAGTCAAAATCGCGATTGCATGTAAATGCCAGCAAGCACGCAGTCAGGTGTCAGGCCATTAGAGCTCTCTGATAAACGCCGCCGTCCAGGCTTTTGGCAACGTCCTGTCTCGCCCTCTCTGCGAGCGTATAACGATATTCCGCACTCTGCCGGAGTTCCCGCATCGCACGAATGGTCGCATCCTCGTCGACCCTGGCCCATTTGAGTTCTGTATTCTCATTATAAATTCCAGTCGGATCAGAGACGCTTTCCAGCTCATAAGGAAGCAGCCTTGAATTGCTCTCGGTCATGAATTGCAGATTTCCCGACCATCCTGTCGCCATGACCGGCTTGCCGAGCGCCATCGCCTCCGCGAGGACAAGCCCAAAGCCCTCGGAGCGATGGGTCGAGACGATTAGGTCGGTCTCGCGAACAAGCTGCGTCATCTCTGCGCCGGTCATGGTGTGGGTGAGGAGACGTATGCGCGCATCGTTCGATTCCGCCAATTTCAGCTCCCGCGCAAATTCAGGAAATTGCTCCAGATTACGGCATTTCACGATCAGCTCGACTCCAGGGTCGCCTTCAAATGCACGGAGGAAAGCCCGTACTGTCGCCATTATGTTCTTGCGATGAAAAGAGGAACGTCCGTCTGCGCTGCAAAGCATACGGAAAGGCGCACCGGTCACTTCGCAGGGCAGCTCCAAGGGTCGCATGTCTGGCACGGGTACGTGATGCGGCACGGTTTTGACGGGCTTGGCAAAGTCAGGGCCCAGGCTCTCAGCCACAAACTGGCTCGGCACCCAGACTTCCGAGAGATATCTGGCGTTCCGGGGCCAGTCCGGGGGCACAGCTGGCAGCTCCCAGGCCCAGCACCCCATGATCCGCCAATTGTGCCAGCGCCTGAGCCCCAACCCTATCAGGGCCCGGCGCGTTTCGGGCGCATTGGCAAAAAGCAGAAGCGTGCCGGATCGAGATTGCGGCATTGGCTCAATCGCCTCCGCGGCGGCGTGTTCGACCTGGTTGAACATTTCGGCAAGGTCGACGGCTATGGGCCGATGCCCTTGCCGGGAAAGGGCCGAATGACAAGCCATGGCGGCCCGGCCGATCCCGTTAGATGTCCGGAACATGCCTGCGACCACCAGAGGCTCTTCGAACGAACCGCCCCCCGAGGAGACAGCCCGCGGTCTCGGCAGGGTGGCCTCATGATAAAGGTAGCGGCCCGCGCGGCCTGGTATGTTCAGAAATCTCGTCATTGTCTCTACTGCGGTCCCCACCTGCGCCGCGCAAGATGCATGATTTGGCCGCAGATTGAAACAGCCTCAGCCCGCGCCTGTTCAAAGAGCCGGCTTTATGGCAAGCGGCCAGACTGAAACGCTAAACAGTACAGGTGGACCGGGGAAAGCATGTCACTGAAGATCGAAGAACTTGAGATTAAGGATGTAAAGCTCGTCACGCCGCCGCGATTTGGCGATGCCCGCGGCTTTTTCAGTGAAACCTACAATGCCGCACGCTTTAAAGAAGCCGGCATTGAGGCCGATTTTGTCCAGGACAATCACTCCTACTCGGCGCCTGCGGGCACAGTGCGCGGCCTGCACTATCAGAAGCCGCCCTATGCCCAGGCCAAACTCGTGCGCGTCTTGCGCGGCTCCATCATTGATGTTGCCGTCGATGTGCGTCCGGGATCACCGACATATGGCAAATGGGTGAGCGCGAAACTCTCTTCCGAGAACGGCGTCCAGATTTTCGTCCCTCGCGGCTTCCTGCATGGCTTTGCCACGCTCGAGCCGGATACGGAGATCGCCTACAAGGTGGACAATTACTATTCGAAGGAATGTGACGGCGCCGTTTTCTGGAATGATCCGGACCTCGGCATCGACTGGGGCATCGAGACGGGTACGGCCCTGCTTTCCGACAAGGACCGGGAAGCCCAGCGCTTTGCCGATTTCCAGTCGCCTTTCTAGGCGTGGCCAGCACGGTCCTTTGAGGCAAGGAGAGTGTGAGCCCCGCCCGCCATTGCCGCGATGGCGGCCCTTCGAGCTGATATATCCCACCGCATACGGAGAAGCAGCATACTCAGAGGCGACCCAATTCTCCGGAGCGCCTCATGGACACCACCCCTCGCCTCGCCCTTCCCTATCTTCAGCAAAATCAGGCCCAGAAACACGTCACCCTGAATGACGCGCTCCGGCGCCTCGACGCGCTTGTTCAGATGCACGTTCTCAGCGCGGCGACATCCGGGCCGCCCGCTTCCCCGGCAGATGGCGATGCCTATCTTTTGCCGGCGGAGCCCCTTTCAGCCGATTGGTCTATCGCCAGCGAAGGTCAGCTTGCCGTTTTTCAGGACGGCACTTGGGAATTTCTCACACCACGCACCGGCTGGCTGGTTTTCGATGCCGAAAGCGGCGCACTCCTCCTCTTCGACGGTTCAGGCTGGACGAACCTGTCGGATCGCAGCTTTTCAAAGCTTGGCATCAACACCGATGCCAGTGACACAAACCGTCTGTCGGTGAAGGCTGATGCCGAACTGCTGAGCCATGACGATGTGACGCCCGGCAGCGGCGACGCGCGGAAAATCATCAACAAGGCCGACATCTCCAAAACGGCGTCTGTTCTCTTCCAGACCGGTTTCTCAGGGCGTGCGGAGTTTGGCTTGACGGGCAGCGAGGACTTCCAGCTAAAGGTCAGCGCCGATGGCAGCTCATGGACAAGCGCGCTGGAAATCGCCAATACCGATGGCGCGGCGCGCTTCCCGGCGGGCGTGGTCCATACCGAGACGGGCTTGCCGGTCGCGCACTATATTCCCTCGCCTGTCGCTGAACTCTGGCGGCTGGATACGCTTCGCCTTGCAACCCCACGCAGCTATACGCTCGACGGTGCTTCCGGCACGACACTCACCCTTTCTTCGACGCAGGCAGGTGAGATTTTCGGCCCCGGCATGCGGGGCAATGCGGCCGTGCGCATCTGGAACGTGACCAAGGCGCCAGCAGAGCCCGCATGGATAGATTACGACCTCTCCGCCACAGAACTTCGCGTCACAGACGCCGCTCATGTCGCAGGCTGGAGCCCTGGTGACACGCTGCAGCTTGGGGATCCATCTCCCACAGGCACCAATTCACTGAACATGGTAGCAATCGACATCAGCGGATATCTTGCCAGCAAGCTCGGCACGGTTTTCCAACAGAAGGGGCTCATGCTTGGCTTCTATGTTTCGTCTGCGACAGGGCCAGCTGGCATTGATGTTTCACCGGATGGCTCGACAGGCTCAGCCACCGGCGGAAACGCCCTGGTGGACGGCACACGAAACTCGATGTCGCTTCCCGTCCCGACCGTCATCGCCTCACCGATTTCCAACAGCAATCTGCTCTTCCTGCGCGAAGGGCTA
>NZ_CAXFSW010000034.1:0-9582 GCF_964005855.1 uncultured Henriciella sp. | reverse complement strand
GCGATGAGCAAGCCCTCAAGGACGCCATCACCGCCTATCGGGACGCCCTCAAGGAATACACCAGAGACCGCGTGCCCCTCGACTGGGCCATGACCCAGAACAATCTCGGCAATGCGCTCTGGACCCTCGGAGAGCGCGGCGATGAGCAAGCCCTCAAGGACGCCATCACCGCCTATCGGGACGCCCTCAAGGAGAAGACCAGAGACCGCGTGCCTCTCGACTGGGCCATGACACAGAACAATCTCGGCAATGCGCTCCGCGTCCTCGGAGCGCGCGGCGATGAGCAGGCCCTCAAGAACGCCATCGCCGCCTATCGGGACGCCCTCAAGGAATGGACCACAGACCGCGTGCCTCTCAATTGGGCCATGACGCAAGGCAATCTCGCAAATGCATTCGAGACGCTGGGCGACCGCGATCAATCAACGGAGCACTGGGTCACGGCGCGAAACCATAGCCTCTTCGCACTGGAAGAATTTACCGGCCGCGCCCCGGCCTATGAAGCGGCGGCCCGCCGGAATCTTGCGCGCGTCGAAGCGAAACTCAAAGCGGCGGGCTGGGCGCCGCCCGAGGGCTGAGACCTCCCACGCCCCTACCGCTCCAGCGCCTTTGCCTGCTTCTGCTGGCGCGCATTGTGCTGGATGAAGCTCGATAGCAGGCCCTTCTTCACCGGTGGCTCGCGCCCCTCGCCCATGGCCTCGATGGCGTGATAGTTCCAGGCCATCTGGCCCAGCGCATTGATCATCTTCACCATGCCGATCCCGCTATTGGGGCCGAGAAAGCCGGGGCCGAGCCGCATCGTCTTCGCATGGCTTTCCAGCCGCTCCACCTCGCCAGCCAGCAGCTTTGCCGGCCCGTGCGGATCGGTGCAGAGCGGCTGGCCGAGGCCGATCATGTCCGCCATGCCGCCAGACACCGTCTCTTCCATCGCCAGTTTTGAGCGAAAACCGCCCGTCGCCATGACCGGCATTTTCGCGCGCTCGCGCACCATCGCGGCATAATCCACGAAATAGGCCTCGCGCGCCTTGCTGGACTTGCGCACCGCCTGCTCGGCCTTTGGCTGCATGCCCTCAATGCCCAGAAGCGCGGGCTGCTCATAATTGCCGCCGGAAATCTCCAGCAGGTCGATGGCTTTCCCGTTCAGCCACTCGACCACCTGGATACACTCCTCAAAGCTGAAGCCGCCCTGCTGGAAGTCGGCCGAATTGAGCTTCACGCCCACCGCGAAATCCGGCCCCACGGCCGCCCTCACCGCGTCCACCGCACGCAGCAGAAGACGCGCCCGGTTCTCCAGCGACCCGCCCCATTCATCGGTGCGCAGATTGGCGCGCGGAGAGAGGAACTGGCTGATGAGATAGCCATGCGCGCCATGCACCTGCACGCCGTCAAAGCCGGTCTCTTTCGCGGTCTTCGCGACATGCGCAAAGCCCGCGATCACCGCCTCGATCTCCTGCCCGGTCATCGCGCGCGGCTTGCCGAACTGCGCCCCCGGCAGGTCCAGCTGCACATCTGAGGCCGAGACCGGCTCTTCATTGACGATCTTCGGTGTCTGGCGTCCGGCATGGCTGATCTGCATCCAGACGTGCGCGCCCTCGGACTTCGCCGCAGCGCTCCAGGCGCGCAGCGCGGCAAGGTGCTCTGGCGGCTGTTCGCCCTCAATGGCGACATTGCCCGGCCCCTCCAGATACATCCGGTCGACCAGCACATTCCCCGTCAGCAGCAGGCCGCAGCCGCTGCCCGCCCATGTCCGGTAGAGCGTCTCATGGCGTTCATTCGCGCGGTTGTCCGGCCCGGCCAGATGCTCGGTCATCGCCGCCTTGCAGAGGCGGTTCGGCAGACGCGCGCCGCATGGCAGGTCAAGTGGCTGCTGAAGTATGCTGGTCATGACAAGGCCCTCCCCCTTGAGAAGCCGCCAGCATGGCGCGGCGGCCCGGCCCCGTCCACGCCTTTCCTTGCGCCAGCCTTCATTCGCGCCTATTTTGAAGCCCGGATCATCTGAGGAGAAGAAGAGACATGGATCAAGCACGCACCCCGTTCGCGTTGCCTGTTTGCCTGACCCGAGAGGTCCCCCATGTCTTCCTTCCTCACACTCGATTCCATTTGCCTCGCCACGCCTGAGGGCCAGCCGCTTTTCGACAATCTGACCCTGTCGCTGGGCAATGAGGCTGTCGGCCTTGTCGGGCGCAATGGCTGCGGCAAGTCCACGCTGCTCGCCGCGATTGCCGGTCAGGTCCAGCCCACAGCCGGCAAGATCAGCACCACCGGCCGCATCGGCGTCCTGCAGCAGCGTTTCGACGAAAACCAGACGGTCGCGGAGGCGCTCGGGATAGATCTGGCGCTCACCCGCCTCGCCCGCATTACGGCCGGCAAGGGCAGCGCGGAGGACTTCAACCTTGCCGACTGGTCCCTCGAAACCCGCCTCGACAAGGCGCTTGCCAGCACGGGTCTTGCGGGCACGGACACAGGCCGCCGCATCGCCAGCTTCTCTGGCGGCGAACGCACGCGGATCGGTCTTGCCCGTCTCCTCATGGAAGAGCCGAACCTCATCCTGCTGGACGAGCCGACCAATAATCTCGATGCGGACGGCCGAGCCGCCGTCCAGCACCTTATAGCGAGCTGGCCAGGCGGGCTCCTCATCGCCAGCCATGACCGCGCCTTGCTGGAACGGATGGACAGGATCGTGGAGCTGACGCCTGTCGGCTGCACCGTGTTCGGCGGCGGCTGGACAGAGTTCGAAACCACCCGCAAGGCCGCCCGCGCCCGTGCAAAGGCAGCCGCAGAGAGCGCCGCCAGCAACCTCAAGGCAACAGAGCGCAAGACCCAGCAGGCCCGGGAACGTCAGGAGAGGTCGGATGCCCGCGGCCGGGCCGTACGGGCGCGCGGCGACCAGCCCAAAGTCCTGCTCGATGCCCGTGCAGACCGCGCGGACGCCACCGGGGCGCGCGGACAGACCCTCGCCAACCGCCAGCTTGGTGAAGCACAGGCCGCCCTCAATGAAGCGGACGCCCAGCTCGAACGGGTCACGCCGCTGACGATAGAGCTGCCGCCTTCCGGCCTGCCTGCCACCCGCCAGGTTCTCACCCTGCGCGATGTCACAATGGCGTTCGGCGCGCGCCAGCTCTTCGGCCCGCTCTCCCTGGACATTCGCGGGCCACAGCGCCTTGCGATCTGCGGACCGAACGGGTCCGGCAAGTCCACGCTTTTCAGGCTCATGACTGGAGACTTATCGCCCAGCTCAGGCGAGATTACTCTGCATACGGACCGCATGACCCTGCTAGACCAGCACAGCGCCGCGCTCGACCCTGCCCTCTCCCTCATCGGCAATATGAAGAGGCTCGTGCCGGGCCTGAATGACAATGAGGCCCGCGCCCAGCTCGCCCGTTTCGCCTTCCGCGCCGATGATGCCCTCAAGATGACGGGCACGCTTTCTGGCGGCGAACGCCTGCGTGCCGCCCTCGCCGCCGCCTTTGCCGCGCCAGAGCCGCCGGAACTCCTCCTCCTCGACGAGCCGACCAATCACCTCGACATGGACGCCGTCAGCCTGCTCGAAACCGCCCTCCAGTCCTATGACGGGGCCCTCCTCGCCATCAGCCACGACGAGCGGTTTCTGGAAGCGATCGGGATAGAGGCGCGGATAGACCTAAGCGGCGATGATCGGCTTGATCTCTGAAATGTCCTCTGCAGGTTCATTTCGCAGAAGGTCATAATTGACCTGCAAATTGATCCAGAACGCGACCGTCGTCCCAAACGCCTTGGAGAGCCGCGTTGCAGTATCGACGGTCATTGAGGTTTCTTCCTTGACCAGACGTTCGATCCGCGTCCGCGGCACATGAATGTGACGTGCCAGCATGCCCGCGCTCAGACCCATCTCGTCCAGAAACTCATGTTTGAGAATTTCACCGGGATGAACCGGCACCTGAAGCGATTTCATCTCAGTCCCTTTCTATCCGCGCCCATCCAGATCCGGGTCAAGCTTCAGGCCATCATCCAGTTGCACGCCGAACGAATTCAGCATCATCGACACCTGCGTATACTGACCAACCGTCATGACGAGGTCCATCTTCTGTTTGTCGCTGAGGTCTGACAGCCGCGCCCAGGTCGCATCGGTGATGAAGGCGTCAGAGGTCAGCTCATCGGTGGCCTGCAACATGGCCGCATCGATTGCGCTCCAGCCCTCTGCTTCCGGCCCCGCCTTGATGCGCTCCACCTCTTCATCGGTGAGGCCGGCTTCCTTGCCGATCACGACATGCTGGGCCCATTCATAGCCCGATTTCCAGTTATAGCCGGCCCGCAGGATCACCAGTTCGCGGTCCCGCGCCGACAGATCGTTGCGGTCGGACAGGATATAGCCGCCCCAGCGCATGAAGGCTTTGTAGGCCTTCGGCGCACGTGCAATCGTGCGGAAGACATTGAAGATGGCATTGCGGTCGAACCGCTCGCCCATCATCTGTTTCTGCTCGTCGCTCATCTCATCATTGGAAAGCGGCGCTATTCTCGGGGCCTTCAGTCTCATCCGTGTTCCTCGCTTTGCTCTTCTTTTTTCGTGCTCATCTATCGCGCACGGGCTGAAATAGCGACAGGCCCATGATTGATGTGAAAGTCCATTCTCTCGGGATCGGCTATGGCGGACGGTGCGTTCATCCCCTAAATGCTGGCATAGATGCCAGACAAACCTCCCGGAGCGGCCATGACCGAGCTTTCTGTCAACGTAAATGCCGTCGCCTTCCTGCGAAACCGGCGCGGCCTGCCCTGGCCCAGCGTTGTCGACCTCAGCCGCATTGCGCTGGAGGCGGGCGCCGCCGGCATTACCGTCCATCCCCGCCCCGATGAGCGCCATATTACCCGCGCCGATGTCCCGGACCTGATGAATCTGATCATGCAGGAATTTCCGGACCGCGAATTCAATATTGAAGGCTATCCGAATGAGGCCTTCATGACGCTGGTGGAAAAGATTCGTCCGCACCAGATCACCCTGGTCCCCGACGATCCCTCACAGGCAACCTCGGACCATGGCTGGGACTTCAAGACCCATGCCTACAAACTCCAGACCATTGTCAGCCGGCTGAAACAGACCGGCGCGCGCATCTCCCTTTTCTGCGATCCGGACCCGGACCAGGTCGAGCCAGCCGTCAGCACCGGCACCGACCGGATCGAGCTCTATACCGGCCCCTATGGCGGCGCCGTCGACGATCCGGCAAAGGCTGCAGGCGAGCTTGAAAAGCTCGGCCTCACCGCAGACGCCGCCCACAGCCATGGCCTCGAAGTGAATGCAGGCCATGACCTCACCGTGGACAACCTTCCGCCCCTCATCGCGCGGATACCGGACCTCGCAGAGGTCTCCATCGGCCACAACCTCACCTCCGACGCCCTCACCTATGGCATGGCCGAAACCGTCCGCCGCTTCCGCCGCGCCTGTGGGCAGGTGGTATAGGCGACCATATCCGGAACGCGGCCTGTCGAAGCATGAGAACCAGCTGGGCGCTCCATCAAAGCAGCGCCAGCGCCCGGCCAACCTCCACCTCCCAGCCTGCTTCATCCAGCACCGCCCACGGGTCGCAAGGCAGCCAGGCCGGCGTTTCCGGCACTTCGCCTTGTTGGCCATTCAGCCATTCAACCTGCCCGTCTGCCAGCAAGGTCGCGCCCGCCGCGCGCAGCCTGGTATAATACTCGGCAATCGCGCAGAACGCATCCTTCGCCTCCGCGTCTTCGCCCAGTGACGCGCGCACGCGGTCCACAAGATCGAGCGCCGGGGCCATCGGGTCGGGCCGCGTCTTGTCGAGCGCGGCCCGCTTCCTGAGCCGGGAGAGAAGCCCTTCCAGCTTGCGCGCTTCGGCTTCCCAGGCCCCTGCCTCCTCGTGCCGGCCAAGGTCTAAGAGGGCCAGAGCCCATCGCACCTGCCGGGCGGCCCGTGTCTGCGCGGTCTCAAGCTCAAGGTCGCATTTGCGAAAGCCAAGTTCGCGCGCCCACACTTTCGACGCGCTGAGCGAGATACGCAGCCGCTTGGCCAGCACCTCATAGGTCTCGCCATGACGAAGCCCTCTCTCAAGCTTCAATATGGTCAGCATACGGCCGACTGGCAGCGCCGAGAAATCGGGAACGGCATGGGTCATCGCCGGCCACTATCGCCGGGCGAGGCAGAGGGCGGAAGAAATTCCCTGAAAGACCGTCCACACGCGGGCTTCCGGGCGGGAAACAGGCCATACCTGCCCCAAGCACTCTGCCAGGCCCGCCCGGACACCGCCGGTACACCGTCCATGTACCGCCCATGCACCGTCAAAAACCGGGGAAACGCCCGGACTTTCCGCCTGCGTGTTTTCTAGTTTTCCACCAGACGCGAGCGCATCATGTCCAGCCAGGCGGCCTGGCGGTGGATCAGGCTGATCATGTCATGCGGGTCGCCCTCGGCGATCAGCTGGTCTAGCCAGATTCGCGTCACCCTCGCCTGGCTGTCGATCCAGTCCAGAAGCCGCCCCTGACCAGCGCCCGGCACGGGCCTTGGCGAGGCGCCGCAGGGGCTGCGATGTGTGCGCGCGGCACCTGCCGCCCCGCCCTGTCTGTTTTCGAGATACTGCATGAGCCGACTCCCTTTTTGCGACTGCTTCTCATTTGCGCTGATTGCGGCGCAGGAGTCAAATGAGGGAAAATACATAGTCCAGAGCCCCTCACAGCAGGAATGCCGCGATGGAAACTCTTGACCTTCGAGCCGGCGCGAACCCTATACAGGCAAGCACGAAAACGAGTACGGTTGAGATATGGCAGACGGGTTTCTGAAACTGAGCAGCGCCTTCGACGAGGCGAATGAGGCTGACTGGCTGGAAGCGGTTTCCAAGGCGCTGAAAGGCGGCGGGGTGGAGCGGCTTCAGCGCAAGACAGATGATGGCCTCACCATAGAGCCGCTTTATCGCGAAAGCAGCTTTCCAAGCGCGACCGACCCGCGCGGCGCGCCCGGCGAAGCCCCCTATCTGCGCGGCGCCAGCGCCGAGCCGGACCCCTTCCTGCCCTGGGACATCCGCCAGAGCTTTGGTCATCCAGATCCCGAAGTCACCAATAAAGAGATCCTACGAGACCTCGAACGCGGCGTCTCGTCTATCGAGCTTTGTGTAGACTGCACGGGCAAATCCGGCGTTGCGATTCACGATGCCGATACGCTGGCCACAGCGCTCAATGGCGTTCGCGCAGACATTGCCAGCGTCGCACTCGACCATTGCGGCATGGGCTCCGGCACCTCGCTCGCCGGGCTTCTGGCGCTATGGGGCGAGCAGCAGGGCGGCGCCGGCACGCTCAAATTCGCCTTCAATATCGACCCGATCGGCCTCCTGATGCGCAAGGGTGAGGTCGAGGGCGGTATCGATGCAGCCTTCGTGCGCACAGCCGAGCTCTCGCGCCTTCTCTGCCTGCGTTACCCCAAATCCACCACGCTGCGCGCCGATGCCCGCCCTGTCCATGAGGCTGGCGGCTCCGAAGCGCAGGAGCTGGGCGTGCTGATCGCCCATGCCGTCGACACGATGCGCCGGCTCGCCGATCAGGGCTATGATGCCAGCGCCTATCCGTCCCAGACCGTCTTCACGCTTGCGGCAGGCGGCAATTACGGGATCGAGATCGCCAAGCTGCGCGCCGCGCGCCGTCTCTGGGCGCGTGTGCTGGACGCGATGGAGCTCGAGGCTGAGCCAATGCTGCTCCAGTCGGTGAGCTCCGCGCGGATGCTGACGCGCTATGACCCATGGGTGAACATGCTGCGCAATACCGCCGCCTGCTTTGCCAGCGCGGTTGGCGGCGCCGACATTGTCACGGTTCGCGCCTTCAATGAAGCGCTCGGCGTGCCAGAGGAACTTGGCCGCCGCACAGCCCGCAACACCCAGATCATCGCCATGGAGGAGTCCGGCCTCGGCAAGATCGCAGACCCGGCCGGCGGCGCCTGGTTTGAGGAAACGCTCGCCGACGAACTGGCAGAGGCCGCCTGGGCCGTCTTCCAGGAGATCGAGGCCGAAGGCGGCCTTGTCGCCAGCCTCGCCAAGGGCAACCTCCAGAAGCGGATCGCCGAGGTGCGCGAGGCCCGCTTTGCCGCCATCGCCAAACGCAAGCGTCCGCTGACCGGCGTCAGCGAGTTCCCGCTGCTCGATGCCGATGAGGCGCCGGTGGCCGAGATCAAATTCGAGAGCAAGGCGGCATCGGTCTCCAGCGAAGGGCTGCACAGCTTCCTGAAAGACCTGCCGGACAAGTCGGGCAGCACCACCGAAGCCGACCCGCTGGCACCGATCCGTCTTGCCCGCGACTTCGAGACCTTGCGCGACCGCGCCAATGCTCATGCCGACAGGACAGGCAAACGCCCCGGCATCTTCATCGCCACCCTCGGCCCGCTGGCCGAACACACGGCCCGCGCCGACTTTGCCCGCAACCTCTTCGCCGCTGGCGGCGTCGAGGCGGTCGAAGCGGCCAAGATGCCCGAAACGCCAGAGGTGCTGGCCGATGCTTTCAAGGCGTCCGGCTGCCAGATCGCCGCGATCTGCGGCGCCGACAAACGCTATGAGGACGAGGCCGAGGCCGCCGCCAAGGCGCTGAAAGACGCAGGCGCCGCGCGCGTCTTCCTCGCTGGCAAGTTCGAAGCGGCCGCCATCGACAACAACATCTTCATGGGCTGCGACGCGGTAGACATGCTGCAGATCGCGCAGGCCGAACTGGGAGTCGAGAAATGACAACCTTCCCTGATTTCACCAAGCTCGATCTTGGTACCCCGCAAGCGTCCGCCCCGTCCGGCACACGCAAGCGCGAGCTGGAGACGCCTGAAGGTATCGACCTCGCCAAAGCCTATTCGTCGGCAGACACCAAGGGTCTCGACTTCCTTGATGACTATCCAGGCCTCGCGCCGTTCGGCCGTGGCCCCTACCCGACCATGTATACCCAGCGGCCCTGGACGGTGCGCCAGTATGCGGGCTTCTCGACAGCGGAAGACTCCAACGCGTTCTATCGCCGCAACCTCGCAGCCGGTCAGAAAGGCCTGTCGGTCGCCTTCGACCTTGCAACCCACAGGGGATATGACTCCGATCATGTTCGCGTGTCAGGCGATGTCGGCATGGCAGGCGTTGCCATCGACAGCATCTATGACATGCGCACGCTCTTTTCCGGCATTCCGCTCGACCAGATGTCAGTGTCGATGACGATGAACGGCGCGGTTCTGCCCATCCTCGCGCTCTATATCGCGGCCGCACAGGAACAGGGCGTCAGCCCGGACAAGCTGGCCGGGACAATCCAGAACGATATCCTGAAAGAGTTCATGGTGCGGAACACCTATATCTATCCGCCCAAGCCATCGATGCGCATTATTTCGGACATCTTCGCCTACACGTCTGAAAACATGCCGAAATATAACTCTATCTCCATTTCCGGCTACCACATGCAGGAAGCCGGCGCGACGGCGGATCTGGAGCTGGCCTATACGCTGGCCGACGGCATTGAGTATATCCGCGCCGGTGTCGATGCGGGCCTGGATGTGGACAAGTTTGCGCCGCGCCTCTCCTTCTTCTGGGCGATTGGCATGAACACCTTCATGGAAGTCGCCAAGATGCGCGCCGCGCGCCTGCTCTGGGC
>NZ_CAXFSW010000033.1:0-9810 GCF_964005855.1 uncultured Henriciella sp. | reverse complement strand
GTGGCACCAGCCGCTTCTTGACGGGCTCCGTTGCCTGGCCTGAGCTGACATAAGAGAGCTGTGCATCGGCAATTTTCTCATAGGTCACGGTATTCATGCGGGTAATGTCCTGCGCGCGGATGACCCCGGTCACCGTCAGAACGCGAATTTCATTACTCACGCGCGTACGTTGATAGCCCTGGATAACGAGATTGCCATTCGGCTCGAGTCCGATAACGCGGGCTGCAAGGCGAAACGTCACTTTCTCCGCGCGATTTATTGCACCGCTGCCATTCAGCGAGGAATTGCGATTATAGTCGATGCCGGGCGAGACGCTCGCCCCGTTTGGCAATACGCCATTGGCCCACTCGGGCAGACCGAACAGGGCATCCAGATTGAAATCCTCATTCGTGCCGCGCGTGGCCTGCAGGGAGTTCTGCATACTGGCCTGGTCGTCCATCTCGACAACCACAGTCAGAAGATCACCCACAGACTTCGCCCGGCGCATGCTCAGCAGCGAGTTTGCCGATGTGGTCCAGAGCGAATTGGTGTCATTATTGAGCGGCACCTGCGGGAATTCGGTGAAGGTCTGCACCGCGGGTGGTGGAGGCGGCGGAACGCTGGCGAGCGTCATATCCTGTCTGACGCCGGAGGCACACGCGCTGCATAGAAAACCTGCTGCGAGAAGGGAAAAAGCTGGTCTCATTGTGCAAGCACCCACCCGCCGGCCTGGACGGTGCCAGTGACAAGTTTTCTTGAGTTCACATTCATCAGCGAGACGGTGTCATTGACCCCGCCCTCCTCCATGGCGCGCGCCGTCGTCGAAATCTCGAGGCCGCCCTGGATGAACTTGACCGTCACGACCTGATTACGGGTGACGAGGCGCGGCGTTTGGGTATTGTCCATGGTCACTTCCCGGCCACCATATACAGTGCGGCGGACTTCACGGCCGATCAGGGGGCTGTCGAAGACAGGCGCCCCATCTTCGGTGACCAGCATACCGGGGGTAATGACTTCGCCGGAGCGGATGACGTCCTCGGCAACGACATTGCCTGAACTGGCAATGGTCAGGAGGAGCCCGCCCGCGAGTGTGGAGAGAATGCTCATCGGCCTACCTCACTCTCGTCGTGGCGGCGAGCATCTCGTCGGCCGCAGAGATGACCTTGGAATTGAGCTCATAGCCGCGCTGGGCCTCGATCAGTTCGGAGATTTCCTGAACGACGTCGACGCCGGATTCCTCAAGATAGCCCTGACGCAGCATGCCGACCCCTTCGGTCGCCGGGACCAGCCGGTTTGGCGCGCCCGAGGCTTCGGTCTCGCGGAACATGTTGTCGCCCATCGCCTCAAGGCCTTTTTCATTCACGAAGCGCACAAGCGAAAGCGTCCCGATCGGCTGGCCCTCTGCCTCGGATGCAAAATAGGCCACAACTTCGCCATCGGTGCTGATCGAGATGCGCCGGGCGTCTTCCGGGATGACGATGCCGTCGGCGAGTTCATAACCATCCTTGGTGACGAGCTGGCCCTCTGGACTGCGGTTCAGCTTGCCATCGCGAGTGTAGGCGGACTCACCCGAGGGCAACTGGATTTCTAGGAAACCCGTGCCATCAATGGCAATGTCGAGTTCCGAACCGGTCTCGCGCAGCGACCCCTGCGTAATTTCCATCGACACCGAGGCAGGTTTGACCCCCGTCCCGAGCTGGACGCCCGCAGGCACCACCGTGCCCACCTGGGAGGAAATCGTCCCGGGGGTCAGGTATTGCTGATACATGAGGTCGGAAAACTCCGCCGTTCGCGGCCGATAGGCTGCGGTACTCATGTTCGCGATATTGTTGGAGATCACGTCGACACGTAGCTGTTGTGCCGCCATGCCCGTGGCTGCGATCTGCAGTGATTTCATAGGGTCCTCCCTCGATCCACGTCCTGTGGGTTAAAGCTGGCGTAAGGTGCTGATGAATTTGGCGATCCGGTCGTCCTCACCTTCGATCAGCGCCTGACCGGCCTCATAGGCCCGCTGCACTTCAATCATGCGCGCAACCTCAAGCACCGGCGAAACATTTGACTGCTCAAGCGCGCCCTGTACGACACGCGGCTCTTCCATCTGCTGAAACCCCTCTTCAGCAGCGAACATCGTCCCGCCCGCGCGGGTGAGCTGGCCTTCCGGCTGCACGACGCCGACCTGATCGATGATGACCCCATCGAATGAGATCGTGCCATCGCCAGCGATGCTGACATTGGTCGCCTCTCCAGGGATCTGTACCGGGCCACCGCCGGCGCTGAGCACGCGGTTGCCCATCGAGTCGATAAGCTCGGACTCGGCATTGAGCTGAAAGTGACCGGCGCGGGTCAGGCGCTGGCCCTGCGGTGTTTCAACCAGGAAATAGCCTTCCCCCTGGACGGCAAGATCAAAAGTCCCGTTCGTGAACCGCAGACCGCCCTGCTCGAGGTCGGTCGTGTGGCCTGCCAGCGTGCCCATGGAAAGGTCAGACAGATTATTATTCGTCCCCGCTACGAATTCGGCGAAAACGGCACGGTCAGACTTGTAGCCCGTCGTGCTGGAATTCGCGAGATTGTTCGCAACCACCTGCATCTCATTCATCAGGCCGGTCTGGCGGGCCAGTGCGGCATAAATCGCATTCGACATCAGCGGGCCTCCTTGGGCAGGGTTCCGAGCGACTGGCGCAGCGTTTCAAGACGCGTGGAGACGTCCGTGAGGGCAATCTGTTCATCCTGGCCATTGGTCGCGGCCGGGCGCGCTTCGGCGATGCGCAGCGCGCGCATTTGTGCGTCTTCATCCTCAATCTGGGAGGCCCTCGAATAGAAGCGCTGAGGCACAATCCAGTGACCCGCGGCCGCATCGGCCTCGATCAGCATAAGGGCGGTCTCGGCATCACCTGGAATTCCGCGTGAAAGCGTTCCGAACGCCTCTGAATCGCCGCGCCGGATGGCGTCGATAAGCGCAACCTTGCGGATGGCGATATTTTCCGGGAAGGCTTCGGTCAGACGGGCGAGTCCCTCATGGTCCTCAAGCTGGAAGGCGAGTTCAGCCTGCGCCAGTCCGAGAGCAGTATCATTCTCAAGCCGCGAGGAGAGTTTCTCCGACATGGTACGCAGACCGAGATTGGCTGCGATGGCGGACGCCTTTGCATAGCGCCCATCGGTTCCCTCACGCGCCTCCAGCAGAGCACCCGCCTTCAGCAGGGCATCCATGGCTTTCAGATTGACGAGGAAGACGTTGCTTTCGAGATCCGTGTCGATCATCGCTTCGAAATGCCCGGCCAGGCGCGCGCGCGAGGCTGGATCCGCAGCCGCTGGAATCGCTGCGAGGCGAAGCGTCATGTCGTAACCAACCGTTTCGTTGAGATCCTGCAGGATGATAGCGAGATTGTCTGAAACGGACGCCTCAGCCGGCAGGCTGCCGAGCGCATCTACATACTGATCGACGATGTCGCGTTCGACATCGCTGGAGATAGCCTTGCCATGACGGCGGAGCGCGGCTGCGGCCTCGTTGCGGTATTCCGCGCGGCGCAGATACTCCCGAACCGTATTGGCGGCGCTGGGCGTACCCATTGCGAGCCGCTGAAGCGCCTTCACGAATTGCAACTGACGGCTCGCCGCAATCTCTTCAGCGGTAAAACTCGTCATCAGCCGTTCTGAAAGGATCGGCCGGTCCAGACGGTCCAGCGCGGGGATAACGATCAGCGAGGCGTCGGCCCGAAGACGAAGCGGCAAACGCCGGAACGCGTTAAAATGGTTTGCCAGAAGGTCGGCCCCAGCCGGGTCATTGGCCTTGAGCAGGGCGATTGCAAACCAGACGCCGTCGTCTTCATGGCAGGCGGCAATTTGAGAAAGATAGGCCGGATCGGGGCGACCGCCTCGCTCCAGAAGTTCGATCAGCTGTCGCAGGGCGACACCGCCCTGCCCCATATCGCCTTCAAGTTCTGCGCGAGCCTCAGCGATCAGGCCCAGCGAGATATAGGCACGCGCCATCACACGTCTCGACGCGATTGTGGGCTCGCTATCCTCCAGTACAGAGCGCCAGGCCGACAGATCATTATAGGAGACGAAGTCAACGAACTCGGTGAGGTCAAGCGGAGAGACGTCCGGGCAAAGATACTCTTCCGCACCGGTCCGGGCTGACGCTTCGGCCGCAACCTCCATGGCAGGCGGAATGTCTTCAGGCGCGTCAACATTGGCCACATCCTCAACCTCAACAGCCTCATCTGGCTGGGGGCTGCGGGCCGGTTTCAGCAGGCCTTCCCGGATCGCTTCCTGAACGAAGCTGTCGAGCTCTCCGGGTAGCCGTTCGATCTCGTCGTTACGGTCAGACGATTGCGGCGGCTCCTGTGAGAGGGCCGCCTGCGCGAGGAATGCCGCGCCAAGACATATGCCAACGATGCCTCTCACGCGGCCTGCCTTAACCCCCTCAATGCCTGTTCGATTTCATTGAAGGATGGGCGCACCCGGGACGGGGCATGACGTCTTGCGACCTCGACGCAGATATTCACCGGGTTCTTGTGAAGGTTGGAGACGAGAACCTCCCCAATCATCGAATAGAAGAAGTGCTCCTCGGTCCGGATGGCTTTCACCCGGGACGCGAACGGACCGACAAGGCCATAGGCAAGAAAGACGCCGAGGAAGGTGCCGACCAGCGCGCCGCCAATCATGCCCCCCAGGACTTCCGGCGGCTTGTCGATTGACGACATGGTCTTGATGACGCCGAGAACGGCGGCGACAATACCCAGCGCCGGCAAAGCGTCTGCCATGTTCTGCAGGGCGTGCGCGCCGGCCTGCTTGTCTTCGTGCAGTGCCTCCAGATGCTTCTCCAGAAGCTCCTCGACCTGATGGACATTGTCGAAATTCATCAGCATCGAACGGATCGTGTCGCAGATCATGTCGATGGCGTCCTCATCCCTGAGGATGCGTGGATAGCGCTGGAAGAGAGGCGATTGATGCGGGTCTTCGATATGCTGCTCGATATCGATCGGGTTCTGACGCAGGATATTGAGCAGCTCGGACATCAGGCAGAGCAGGTCCTGATAGTCGCTCTTTTTCCACTTGGCGCCGGTAAACGCCGCCACGACATCTGCACCGGTCTGTTTGATCGTGCCGAAATCATTCGCCGCCAACAGAGCGCCGATGGCGGCGCCGCCGATCATCATCCCCTCAAATGGCAGGGCGTGGGTGATGATCCCCATATGGCCGCCTGCAAGCATGTAGCCACCAAAAACCATGGCCACAGTGACGAGAATGCCAAGTATAGCGTTCAACTTATACCTCCCTCGCGCAGATCATGCGCGGTATTTCAAGACATTCAGGCACCCGATATCTCCTGAATGAAGCTTTCGCGTAAGGGCGAGGTAAGCTTTATGGCGCGTTGGCCTTTCCAGTTGCCTAATTCGGCGCTTCCGATTTCGGCGCTACCGGTCAGCGTCTCGGCATGAACGTAAAGCTTGCCGCTTTCGGCATCATCGAGCGGTACGATCTGCCCGACCTTGAGGCCCGAACAGTCGGCGACGCTGAGGTTCAGTTTCGCCAGGACGGCATCCAGGCCAATATTCGAACAGCGGATAGACTTGATAAGCCCGGTCTTGTTGACCGCGGCGCGCGGTTTCACGGTCTCAACCCTCGTCGCCTTCAGTTGCTCTGCATGCGCAACGAGCGGCTCCAGATTGTAGTAGAGCTGGACATTGCCTGTCGGCTCCAGCGCCCCCTTTGCAAAGAGGTTCACCGTAATGGCGATCAGGGCGTTCCCGTCATCGAGGCCGCCCGGGACCCCGGCCGGATCAGCCACCATGAAGTCGTCCGGAAGGGGCGGACCGGCGGGCACGTCCTGGGCAAGCCCCTCCATCAGGCGCCGCATCGGCTTGTCGCACATCAGACGCAGAAAAAGCGGTGGCGCGATCTCTATATGAGAGAGGTCTTCCTTGAGGCGGCGCGCGACAAAGCGTTCAGCCAGATCCGCCGAGAGAGAGATGGCGCGCAGGCCACCAATCCCCGATGGTAAACAGACATAGCCGAATTTTTCACGAATGCGGCTTTGCGCTTCCTCAACGGTGACCTGCCGGCGGCCACCGAGCTGAGCCTTCATTTCAAAGCCGAGGACATCGTTCGACCATGTCTCACATGCGTCCAGCATGGCAGCCCAGAGGGGCTCACACTGAAGCAATGACGGGGATATACCGCCTGCTGACCTCATCATTTTCAGCAGTGTTTCCGACACGCCTGCCCCTCAGCACCCTGGCCCCTTCTTCAATTTCGGGTGTGGCGAGATTTGGTAAACGTTTCGTTAGAGAAGCCCCGCCAATCGGCGCACGCAATTAGACGATGCGTTGGAGTCTCTCTGTTAGGAAGGCGGCTGAAACTGCAGAAAGCGGGTCGCACGAATGGCACAATCGTCATCATCAGACGCTCAACATGTAACGATCATCAAGCGCAAGAAGGTCGTGAAGGCCGAGGGCCATCATGGCGGCGCGTGGAAAGTCGCCTATGCCGACTTCGTTACCGCGATGATGGCATTCTTCCTGCTGATGTGGCTCCTCAATGCGACAACCGAGGACCAGCGCAAGGGTATTGCAGACTATTTCAATCCGTCCATCCCGGTCAGCCGGGTCTCCGGCGGCGGCGCAGACGGTCTCGATGGCAGTTCGCTCATGGCTGAAGACAGTGTGGTCAAAGTCGGCACCGGTGCAACGGGGGTCGGCGACGGGGCTTCGCTGGAGCAGCGGCGCCACACCGATTCCATAGCTGAAGGGCTTGAACAGCTGAGAGAGGAACTGGGTGAGGACCCCCAGCGCCTGTCCGAACATCTGATGGTCAAGATGACACCTGAGGGCATCGTTCTTGAAATCGTCGATTCAGAAAGCCGGCCCCTGTTTGAACTTGGCCGTAGTGAACCAACGCCCTTGATGACAAGCCTTCTGGACGCTGTCTCGGGCTCGCTCAATACATTCGAGAACGAGATCAAGATCGTGGGTCATACAGACAACCGGCCCTTCCGGGGCGAGGGCGGCTACGACAATTGGAGCCTGTCTTCAGACCGGGCGAATACGGCGCGCCAGATGCTGATCGCGAATGGCTTCCCCCTCGCGCGCGTACATGAAGTCTCAGGCCGTGCAGATACCGATCCGTTGACGCCGGAGGATCCGTCTGCCGCGCGCAACCGGCGCATCTCGATCACGATCATGACCAACGGGCCGGAGGCGGCGGGATCATAGTTATCCGCTTATTAAACATTCAGCTCCAATTTCAGAGGAAATCTGACAAAGGAGTTGTCAATGAGTATCTCGTCGTCCCTGAATGCAGGAGTAATGGGGCTTAATTCGAACGCGAGCCGTCTGTCCACGATTTCCGACAACATCGCGAACTCTTCGACTTACGGCTACAAGCGCAGCGTTGCGGATTTTTCCAGCATGGTGATCAACAAGCAGGCCTCTGCCTATGCGGCGGGCGGCGTGACGGTGAACACCTTCAAGGATATTTCCCAGACTGGGTCACTCATCAACACCGGCAACTCCACCGATATCGCGGTCGGCGGGCGCGGCCTGCTGCCGGTCACCGATGGTAGCGGCATCAGCGCACTGGCCTCCGAACGCGAACTCATGCTCCTTCCGACCGGCTCGTTCTATGCAGACGAGTCAGGCAATCTTCGTACGCAGAGCGGCATGTTCCTGCTGGGCTGGTCAGTCGATGGCGACGGCGGCATTGGCACAGTCAGCCGCAATAGCGGCGCCAATCTGGAGCCGGTCAACATCTCCGCCTCGCAATATGTGGCCTCGCCGACCTCACGGATCGATCTTGGCATCAACCTGCCGGCAGACGCCACGCTGGCGGGCGCCAGCGGTCAGCCCTACGACCTGCCAATCGAGTATTTCGACAATATCGGCCGCGCCCAGACGCTGTCCTTGTCCTTCGAACCCAGCGTGCCGACGGACGGGGCCAGCAATATGTGGACCGTCAAGGTCTATGACAGCGCCGGCACCGGGACCGACGCGATTGCCGAACTCCAGCTGGAGTTTACGGACTCGGTAGACGAAGGCGGGCGCATCAAGGCCGTCACAGCGGCCACCGGCACGACCTATGACGAGGCGACCGGCATCATGAGCCTCACCCTGCCGCACGGCGATGTGGACATCATGGTCGGCAAGCCGGGTGGCACTGCGGGCGTCACACAGCTTTCTGCGCCATTCTCGCCGACCAATGTGACAAAGGATGGCGCACCAATCGGCGACCTCCAGTCGGTTGAAATCGATGAGAAGGGTTTCCTTCAGGCGGTCTACAATTCAGGCTACCGGCGCGCGCTCTACCAGATCCCGGTCGGTGACGTGCCGAACATGAACGGTCTGCGCGCTAAGGACGGCCAGGCTTTCTCGGTCTCTGCCGAAAGCGGCAATCTCTATCTCTGGGATGCTGGCACTGGCCCTGTGGGCGAGGTTGCTGGCTACTCACTCATGGAATCCACGACGGACATCGCCGCCGAGTTGACCGATCTGATCGAAACGCAGCGGGCCTACTCGTCGAATGCGAAAATCGTCCAGACGGTCGATGAGATGCTTCAGGAAACCACCAATCTGAAGCGTTAGGCCCATCGCCGAAAGCGGAGGCTGAACCTTGAGCCTTTCACACGCCATCAATGCCGCGCGCACCGGTCTGCAAGTGACCGGCCTGCGCGCGGACATGGTCGCAACCAACGTCTCGAATGCGACGACGCCCGGCTATGTTCGCCGCTCGGTGCTGGTCAGCGAAATCACGACCTCCACCAATCCTGCCGGCGTTCAGGCCGACGGTGTCGGCCGGTCGACCAATGATGCGCTGACCGCCCAGCGGATGGCCTCCGGCAGCGATCTTGCGCAGGCAAGCGTTCTGGCCTCCAGCTGGGCATCCCTGTCTGCAAGGCTCGGCGACAGTGTGGATGGAAGCGGCCTCTTCGCCATGATGTCGGATTTTCAGTCCGCCCTCTCCAATGCGGCGGCCACTCCGGAATCACAGGCCAACCTCAATGCGGTTGTGGACAGTGTGAAAGCGCTGGCCTCTGAATTCCGCAGCCTCTCACAATTTGTCTCGTCCGAACGGGTCGATGCCGACCGCGAGATTGCAAGCGGCGTTGCGACCGTGAATGACGCGCTCGCCCAGGTCGAGGCGCTGAACGTCAAACTTGCGGGCATCGACAGGACATCGGCGCGTGCCGCCGCTCTCATGGATGAGCGCCAGCGCTATGTGGATACGATTTCTGAATTCCTTCCCGTCGACACGGTGAAGCGCCAGGGCGGCGCCATCGATATCGTCACCAAGGAAGGGGTCTTCCTTTTGGCGGGCAGTGCCCGCCAGATCGAGTTTTCCCCCGCCTCTGCCGTTGGGGCGGGCGACAGTATTGAAAGCGGCGCGCTTTCCGGCATGTCTGTTGGCGGTGTGGACATCACCCCCGGCCAGCCGTCTTACGGCGCTGTTTCCAGCGGCCTCTTCGGCGCGCTTTTTGCCCTGCGTGACACCGACCTTCCTGCCTTTAACGAACAGCTGGACACGGTGGCTGGCGACCTTCTGTCCCGGCTCGATGGTGCAGATACAGATGGCATGGGTGTGAATACCAGCCTTCTCATCGATACCAATCCAGGCAGTCCAACCGGCCTTGCCGGGCGTCTCGCCATCAACCCGCTGATCGACCCACTTCAGGGTGGCCAGCTTTCCCGCCTCCGGGACGGTCTCGACGCCACAACACCTGGCGATGCCGGCAATGGGCGGCTGTTCAATTCCATGCTGGACGCGCTTCAGGCCAATCGCAGCCTGAGTGCCGGTGGCTTCGAAGGCAGCTACAACGCCTCCAACCTCATCGCAGGC
>NZ_CAXFSW010000032.1:0-10015 GCF_964005855.1 uncultured Henriciella sp. | reverse complement strand
GAAAGCGAAGGCTTTCTCGGCCGCGTCAAGAAGTTCTGGGACGGTATGACGGGCGAGGATCAGCAGCGCCCGAACTAGGCGCCTGCCTCACCTTTCACCGCGATTGCGATTTCTGCGCAGGTGGCTTTCAGCCGCGCGATGTCCTGCGGGCGTGACAGCCTGTGGTCGCCATCCTTGATAAGCTGAAAGACAAGGTCTTGGCTTGTCATCGCCGTCACCAGTTTTTCGGCATGTTGCCACGGCACATCCGGGTCCTGCATGCCCTGAAGGATGCGGACCGGGCCATCGAATTTGATCGGCTTGTCCAGAATTGACCAAGTCTTGCCATCCTCGATCAGCGCCCGCGTAATGGGGTAGGGGTCACCATAATCCGATGGCCGAAGATGCTGGCCCTTCTCCATGATCTGGACTTTCGCCGCTTCGTCGAATTCCGGCCACATCAGTTTTTCGGTAAAATCCGGCGCGGGCGCGATCAGCACCATACCTTTCACGCGCTCTGGTAGTGCCAGCATCGACAGAAGTGCCATCCAGCCACCCATGCTGGAGCCGACGAGCACAAGGTCGCCTGATGTCTGTGCGGTTATCGCCGCAATCGCATCTTCGCGCCAGGCGCTGATTGTGCCGTCCTCGAACCTGCCACCGGACTGGCCGTGTCCGGAATAGTCGAAAGCCAGGAAGCCATGTCCCTGCGACCTCGCCCAGGCTTCCAGCTCCGTCACCTTGCCGCCCATCATGTCGGACTTGAAACCGCACAGCCAGACAAAGGTCAGGCCGCTCGACCCTTCCGTGACGCGGTAGGCGATCTTGCGCCCCTGCGGGCTCGTGAAAACATCTCTCGTCATGGGGCGATGCCTCCCGCGGGCTGCAGTTAATGTCAAGCAAGTGGCTTGGCGTTTCAGGGCGGAACGCGCTAGAGCGGGCCGATGACGCGATGGTGGCCCTTGCGGGGCAGCCTGTGGAGAGAGAGACTGCGCGCATGACGGAGACGGCGCTGCCAGACCTGCGCAGCAGGACGATTCTGCAGATCATACCCGAGCTTTCTGCCGGGGGCGCAGAGCGTACGACGCTGGAAGTCGCTGAAGCCATTATGGAGGCTGGCGGCCGCGCGATCGTCGCCAGTGAAGGTGGCCGGCTTGTGCCAGCGCTGGAGGCGCTGGGAGCTGAACACAGGACGCTGAAGCTCAGCTCAAAGAATCCAGCGGTCATTATCTCCAATGCCGGAAAACTCGCCCGCCTCATTGAGGAGACCGGCACCGATCTTGTCCACGCCCGCTCGCGCGCCCCGGCCTGGAGCGCGCTCTGGGCAGCGCGGCGGACTGGCACGGCTTTTGTGACAACTTATCATGGGGCCTATTCAGGGCGGTCCGCGCTGAAAAAAGTCTATAATTCGGTCATGGCGCGCGGCGATGTCGTTATCGCCAATTCCGAATGGACGGCCGATCATGTGCAGGACACCCACGGTGTGACGGGCGACCGGCTGGTCACCATTCCGCGGGGTGTCGATTTCGATGTCTTCGCGCCCGGGAGCGTTTCCGAAGACCGGGTGACCGCAACCCGCCGCGCCTGGCAGATCGAGGCGGCTGACCCGACCGTTCTTTTGCTTCCTGGCCGTCTGACCAGCTGGAAAGGCCAGCGCGTCGCCATTGAAGCCATGGCCCAGGTGGATGAATCGCTGCGCTCCGGCGCCATCCTTGTCCTTGCCGGCGATGCCCAGGGACGCGACGATTATGTTGACGAACTGGAGCGGGCGATTGCCGAGCTCGGCCTCGAACATGCTGTAAGGATTGTCGGCCATACAGAGGATATGGCGGCTGCCTATATGGCCAGCGATATCGTTCTGGCCCCCTCCACACGCCCTGAAGCCTTTGGACGGGTCGCGGCCGAAGCGTCAGCCATGGGCAAGCCGGTGATCGTCGCAGATCATGGTGGCCAGCGCGAAATCATCGAAGACCGCCGCACGGGGCTCAGGGTTGAGCCGGGCAGCCCGGCATCGCTCGCCACGGGAATCGGCGCGCTGCTTGCATTGGATCCCGCTGAAAGACAGTCGCTTGGCGAGGCGGGCCGCGTCCATGTGCGGGAGCGGTTTTCCAAGCGCGGCCTGCAGGCGGCAACCTTGTCTGTTTACAAGCGTGTCTTTGACGCACGCGAGGAGAGGCAGAAGTGAGCAGAAGCGTGAACCCTGGTGAGAATGCCAGGCGCGTCCTTATCATCAAGCTGAGCGCACTGGGCGACTTCGTCCTGGCGCTTGGGGCCATGCGCGCGATCCGCGCCGCCCATCCGAAAGCGCAGCTAACCCTGCTGACCACGCCGCCCTATGAGGCACTGGCCAAGGCGACCGGCTTCTTCCAGAAAATCGAGACCGATGGCCGCCCGGCCGGCATGAAAGCGACACGTGAGCTTATCAAGCGCATTCGCAGCCAGCGCTACGATGTCATCTATGACCTGCAGACCTCCGGGCGCACGGCGAACTATTTCAAGGCCCTGAACATGCCTTTCCGCAACCCGCCGCTCTGGTCGGGCCATGCCCGGGGCGCTGCCTTTGAGCATAAGGATCCGGCGCGCGGAAACATGCACAGTATCGACCGGCTTGCCGCCCAGCTCGAAGTAGCCGGAATTGGGCCGCAGCGTGTGGGCGGGGCGTGGCCGCCCATGCCGGACATGTCATTTGTGCGCCGCTCCCTGGGCGATACGCCGTCGCTGCTGCCCGAATATTTCAGCCTGCACGGCCCCTATGCGCTGATGATCCCGGGCGCGTCCAGCCATCGCGCCGCAAAGCGCTGGTCGCCGGAAAACTATGCCGGCCTTGCCTCGCGCATTGCTGAATCCGGCGTGACACCTGTCCTCATTGGCTCGAAAGCCGAGTCAGAAATCGCCCAGACCATCAAGTCCTCAGAGCCGCGTGCCAAGAATCTCGTCACCCGGACCAGCCTCTTCCAGATCGTTACCCTGGCAGAAAAGGCGCTGTTCGCGGTCGGAAATGATACCGGCCCCATGCACATGGCGGCACTTTCCGGCTGTCCGGGCGTTGCCCTTTTTGCAACAAGCGAGAGCGATCCTGACAAGGCCGCGCCGCGCGGGTCGCAGATTATTATCTGCGAAGCCCCGACGCTCGACGAGCTCAGCGTGCGTGACGTCTGGCAGGCCGTTCAGATGCTTGGTGTCATTCCTGGCCGCGAACGGGTCGGGCAATCTTGAAAATAATGCCTGTTAGAGGCATATTACGGCACTGTTTTAACTGCTCGAAGGAGAAGAGCCATAGCACGTAGACCGCATGCGGCACCGCCATCCAAAAGAAACACTGGGCCGCGCACAAATAGGGACATCAAGGCAGACAAGGTTCTGCTGATCGACGAACATGGTGAAAAACAGGGTGTTATGCCGCTTATGGCTGCCCTGGACGCAGCTTCTGAAGCTGGCCTCGACCTTGTTGAAGTCTCGCCCAACCAGGACGTCCCGGTCTGCAAGATCATCGACTATGGCAAGCTTCGCTACGAAGAGCAGAAGAAGAAAGCCGCTGCGAAGAAAAAGCAGAAATCGGCTGAGCTCAAAGAAATAAAGATGCGCCCGAATATCGACACCCATGATTATGAGGTGAAGACACGGTCGATGACCCGCTTCTTCGAGGAAGGCGACAAGGTCAAAGTGACTCTCCGCTTCCGCGGCCGCGAGATGGCTCACCAGCATCTCGGCATGGAGCTGCTCCAGAAGGTCAAGGAGGAGTTTGAGGAAGTCGCCAAGGTTGAGCTTGAGCCAAAGCTCGAAGGCCGCCAGATGACCATGGTGATGGCGCCGCGTTAGAAGCGGGCAAGCGGGCTTCTCAGAACAGCACGCGCACCCCGGCGGGAACATTCCGGCCTCATAACCGTCATGTAGCAGACGCCCGGCCTCCTGCCGGGCGCTTGTCATGCTGTGAACACCGGTTTCTCCCTGGTTTCGTTACCGCGGCGCCGGCAACAGAGGCCGAAACGGACGTCAATGGCCAGCCCAAAATCTGCCGACCGCCGCGCGCTTGACCGCGTCTTCATCACCCGCTCTCTTTTCATCCTCGCGGCGATCATGCTCGCGATGGTCCTTGTCGAACTGGCGAGTGTGCTGGTTCTGGTCTTCGGTGCCGTGATCGTCGCCGTGTTGCTGCGCGCGATCATGGATCCGCTTCGGCAGCGCACGCCCATGCCGGCTCCGCTCTGTCTTGCTGTATCAGTCGTACTCGTTGCCGGCAGCTTGATCGGCGTCGGCGTATTCTTTGGTTTCAAGTTCACCAGCCAGGCCGACGAACTGCTCACCATTCTGCCTGAACGGATCAATGCGCTTCAGAACAGTCTGCAAGCCTCAGAACTTGGCCGCATGGCGGCTGACATGTTTCCGGCCGGCCCGCAGGCGATGGACATTGCCCGTGGCACACCATCCTTCCTCGCAAGCGCCTTTGGCGGCACGGTCAGTATTATCGTCGTTCTGGCAGCCGGTCTGTATCTCGCCGCCCATCCGGCGCGCTATCGCGATGGCCTCGTCATCCTTGTCCCCGCCCACCAGCAGGAGCGCTTTCGCCATGCCCTCAATGCCAGTGGACGCGCGCTAAATGGCTGGTTGATCGCCCAGCTGGTCTCGATGACGGTTGTGGGCCTGCTGACATGGCTCGGTCTCACACTGATCGGTGTTCCGGCCGCTGTCGCGCTCGGCATCTTTGCCTTTGTTGCGCAATTCGTCCCGATTGTCGGTCCGATTATCGCAGCGGTGCCGGGGATTCTCGCGGCCTCATCGGTCAGTCCGGAAACTGCGCTGTGGGCCGCTGGAGTCTATGTGCTCGTACAACAGCTGGAGTCCAATCTTATCACCCCTTACGTCCAGCAGCGTGTGGTCTCGCTCCCAATGGTCCTCACCATGTTTTCGGTGGTTACGTTCAG
Organism: uncultured Henriciella sp.; assembly: GCF_964005855.1. NCBI lineage: Bacteria > Pseudomonadati > Pseudomonadota > Alphaproteobacteria > Hyphomonadales > Hyphomonadaceae > Henriciella > uncultured Henriciella sp. Next base: position 5,114 of record NZ_CAXFSW010000032.1, on the reverse strand, counting down.
TGCCCTTCTGGGCTTTGTCGGCATGCTGTTTGCGACGCCGCTTGCGGTCGTCGTCTTCGTCCTTGTGAAGATGCTCTATGTAGAGGACATGCTGGGCCATGACATCAAAGTGGCGGTCGAACAGGAAACCAGCGGGACCAGGGATTCCGGAGATGACGCGAAAAGCTGAATTGAACGCAGCGCCAGCGGGTCTGGCACCTTGATTCCTGCCCCCCTTTCCGTCATAAGCGCCCTCTTTCGAGCACTGCGGGCCAGAACGGCATGCCTGCGGGCTCATGAACGACTAGACAGTGGTCGCCTCGCGCGTCCCGACAGGAGATCGAAATGCCGAAGATGAAGACCAAGAAGGCCGCTGCGAAGCGGTTCAAGTTCACGGCCACAGGCAAGCTCAAGCACGGCGTCGCCGGCAAGCGTCACCGCCTGATCAGCCACAACGCAAAGTACATCCGCCAGAACCGCGGCACCAAGCCGGTGGCCAAGGCTGACGAGTACCGCGTCAAGAAGTACCTGCCCTACGGCCTGTAGGCCGGAAGCAGACCGAACTCGAACCGTATTTGAACTAGCAGGAGGCCAAGATGCCCCGTTCACGCAATAAAGTGCCGGCACACGCCCGCCACAAGAAGATCACCAAGGCAGCCAAAGGCTATTATGGCCGCCGCAAGAATACATTCCGCACGGCGCACGCCGCTGTGTGGAAAGCCGGCCAGTATGCCTATATCGGCCGTAAGCAGAAGAAGCGGACCTTCCGTTCGCTCTGGATCCAGCGCATCAATGCTGCTGTCCGCATCCACGACGAAGAGCTGACCTATTCGCGTTTCATCGACGGCCTGACCAAGGCTGGCATCGAAGTGGACCGCAAGGTGATGGCCGACCTCGCCGTCAACGAACCGGATGCCTTTGGCGCCCTGGTGGAGAAGGCCAAGGGCGCGCTCGCAGCTTAAGCGTTCCGCTTTTCGCATTTCTCCGCTATTTCCGACCGCCAAGGCGGGGCGGAAAAGCCCCGTTTGGCCTTAAACCCAACGGGGCTTTTTCATGTCTGAGACTGACAAGATCGAGAAAGAGGCGCTGGACGCCATTTCCGCCGCCGGCGACCTCGCCGCGCTGGATGGCGTGCGCGTTGCCGAGCTTGGCAAGAAGGGGCGCATTTCCGGCCTCATGAAGACGCTTGGCGGCATGAGCCCCGAAGAGCGTCAGGAGATGGGGCCGAAGCTGAACGGCCTGCGAAACCGCGTGCAGGACGCCGTCGAGACCCGCAAGTCAGAGCTTGAAGAAGCCGAGCTGGAGAAAAAGCTCCAGACCGAGCGGATAGACATGACCCTGCCGCCGCTGGCCGCGCCTGAAGGCCGGCTTCACCCGGTCATGCAGGTCTTCGAGGAAATTGCGGCCATTTTCGGCGATATGGGGTTCACCGTCGCGGAAGGCCCGGACATTGAGGATGACTGGCACAATTTCACCGCGCTGAACTTCCCCGAAGGCCACCCGGCGCGCGAAACCCATGACACCTTCTTCTTCGACCCACAGGAAGGCGCCGCGCCCAAAGTGCTGCGCACGCACACCAGCCCCGTCCAGGTGCGGGTCATGGAGACGCAGAAGCCGCCAATCCGTATCCTCGTGCCGGGCCGGGTCTATCGCAATGACTGGGATGCCACCCACACGCCGATGTTCCATCAGGTCGAAGGCCTGGTGATCGAGAAGAATATCCATATGGGCCACCTGAAAGGGTGCCTGATTGATTTTGTCCGCGACTTCTTCGAGGTCGACAATGTCGAGGCGCGCTTCCGTCCGCACTTCTTCCCGTTCACTGAGCCATCGGCGGAAATGGATGTGAAATACACCAAGGTCGGCGACTCGATCGAGATCGGCGCGGGCGACAGCTGGATGGAAATTCTCGGCTCCGGCATGGTCCACCCGAACGTGCTGCGCAATTGCGGCATCGACCCGGACGAGTATCAGGGCTTCGCCTTCGGCATGGGCGTCGACAGGCTGGCCATGCTGAAATACGGCATGCCTGACCTTCGCCCCTATTTCGAGGCCGATGCCGGCTGGACGCGCCATTATGGCTTCCGGCCCTGGCTGTCGCCCAGCGTGTCCGGTGGACTGAGCTAGAAGGCAGGACGGGCCATGGGCAACGGGAACAAGGCTGAAATGCTGATTGCGGTCTGCGCGGTTGTGACCAGCGCGATTGCCGTCTTCATTGCCTGGGACCAGGGCCGTGTGATGCGCGCCCAGCAGCATGGCGCTGTCTATCCCGTGGTCCAGATCGAGGGGTTCGTTTCGGCAACACCCGAGACCTCCGCCATGGGTATACGCCTCTCCAATAGCGGTGTCGGCCCGGCTCTGATCGAGCGGGTGGACGTGCTCAAGGATGGTGATCCGGTTGAGGATCTTGCGCCCTATGCGGCCGCCTTCCCCCCCGGCTATCAGCAATCCTGGTCAAGCCTGATCGGGCGGGCCGTCGCGCCCGGCGATTCTATCACCCCGCTACGTGTCGACTGGCCGCGCGGGGAAGTAACGCTTGAGCAGCGCAATGCCGCCGCTGCGGTGTGGAGCGAGCTCGATGTGGAAATCTGCTACTGTTCTGTCTTCGACCGCTGCTGGACGGCCCGCGGCCTTGGTATGGGCGTCAGCATGACCCGCGCTGAACCGGTCAAACGCTGCGAACGCAGTGAAAAAGATATCTTCGAGGACCTCGCAGACGATGTGCGTGCGCCTCAAACCGAACCGATCCCGGAAGTGGAATAGACGATGAAATTCACGCTCTCATGGCTGCAGGACTATCTCGCGACCAAGGCGCCGCTTGAGGATATCCTTGAAACAATGCTCAAGGCCGGCCTCGAGGTCGAGCATGTCGAGGACCCGGCTGAAAAGCTGTCTGAATTCACCGTGGCCCACGTCACGGCAGCAGAGCCACACCCCGACGCGGACCGGCTGCGCGTCTGTACCGTCGAGACAAAGGACGGCACCAGGCAGATCGTCTGCGGCGCCCCGAATGCGCGCGCCGGCATGACAGCCATCTACGCGCCGCTCGGCACGTATATTCCAGGCCTCGATTTCTCGCTGGATAAAAAGCCCCGCAAGATTCGCGGCATCGAAAGCTACGGCATGCTCTGCTCGACCAAGGAGATTGAGGCAGGCGAGGACAGTGACGGCATTGCCGACCTTGAGGGCGACTGGCCCGTCGGCACACCGGCCGCCGAAGCCCTGGGTCTCACCGACAAGATCATCGACTTCGAAGTGACCCCCAACCGGCCGGACTGGCTGGGCGTGCAGGGCATTGCCCGTGATCTCGCCGCCGCCGGTGCAGGGCGTTTCATCGAAAACCCCATCAAGAAGGTCGAAGGCAGCTATGATTGCCCGGTCGACATCCAGCTTGAAGCGCCAGAGGCCTGTCCGGTCTTCGCTGGCGCCCTGGTGCGGGGCGTCACGAATGGGCCGTCGCCCGAATGGATGCAACAGCGTCTGAAAGCGCTCGGCATCACCCCGCGCTCGCTTCTGGTCGATATCACCAATTATATCTCCTATGACCGGGCACGCCCGCTCCACGCCTATGATGCAGCCAAACTCAAGGGGGCTGTCACGGCCCGTCTCGGCAAGGCGGGCGAGAAGCTCGAAGCCATTGACGGCAAGACCTACGACATCGGCGAGGAGATGTGTGTCATTGCCGATGAGAGCGGCCCAATCGGCCTTGGCGGCGTGATGGGCGGACAGTCGACGGCGGTCAGCGCAGAAACAACGGACGTCTTCATAGAAAGCGCGTGGTTCGATCCGATGCGCACCGCGCGCACCGGCCGCGATACCGGCATCATTTCCGATGCCCGCTACCGGTTTGAGCGCGGCGTTGATCCGCAAAGCTGTATGGATGGCCTCAATTTCGCGCTCATGCTCATCAAGGAGTATGGCGGCGGTGAGGTCTCGCACGCAAAAGTGGCCGGCCAGCCGCCAGCGCCCCAGCCCAAGGTTCTGTTCGACCGGCGCGACGTGCCCCGCCTGACAGGGCTCGAGACCAAGGCTGCCGATCTCAAAAAAATGATGAAGGATCTCGGCTTCGGTCTCGAGGACACCGGCGAGGCCTGGTATCTCACCATGCCAAGCTGGCGCTTCGACATTGAACAGTCCGCCGACATCGTCGAGGAGGTCGCGCGTCTGACCGGCTATGACCAGCTACCGACCCAGTCGCTGCCGATACCTGAAGGCGGGCGCAAATCGCTCGTGACGCCGACGCAGGCGCGTATCCGTACAGCCCGGCGTGTCATGGCCGCACGCGGCTTTCTGGAGACGGTCACCTGGTCCTTCATGCCCAAGGCGCAGGCAGAACTTTTCGGCGGTGGCAGCAATGCGCTGACCATCTCCAACCCGGTCGCAAGTGAACTCAATCAGATGCGCCCCACTATCCTCGCCAACCTCGCCGTCGCTGCTCAGCGGGGCGCGGACCGCGGCGAGCGTGAGATGCGCCTGTTCGAGGCCGGGCCGGTCTATCTCGGCGATGGGCCCAAGGATCAGCGTAATGTGGTCGCGGCGCTGGTGCGTCCTGTCGCTGCCCGTCACTGGAGCGGCGCAGTCGCACCCTATGATGCCATTGCCGCAAAGGCCGACCTCTTCGCGCTCCTCGCTGAACTCGACCAGCCGCCGGAACGCTTCCAGATTGAGGCGCCGCGTCAGGCCCACTGGCACCCCGGCCAGTCCGCCTGCCTGAAGCTCGGGCCGAAGATCACGGTGGCCCATTTCGGCGCGCTGCATCCGCGCGTGCTGAAGTCGCTCGATGTCGATGGGCCCGTCTACGCATTCGAACTGAACCTCAACGCCCTGCCGATGATGAAGGCCAAGGCCACCAAGACACGGCCCGTGCTCCAGCGCGCCGACCGGACCCCGATCCGCCGCGATTTTGCTTTCGTGGTCGATGAGGACGTGCCAGCTGCAGACATCGTCCGGCAGGCCCGCGCAGGCGACAAGAAGCTCATCACCGCGGTGGATGTCTTCGACGTCTATCAGGGCAAGGGCATCGAGCCCGGCAAGAAGTCGGTGGCCATTGAGGTCACAATCCAGCCGGAGGGTGAGACGTTAAAGGACAAGGAAATCGACAAGATCGCCGAGGCGGTCGTCGCCAATGTTTCCAA
>NZ_CAXFSW010000031.1:0-12708 GCF_964005855.1 uncultured Henriciella sp. | reverse complement strand
TCAAATCGGTCCTCCTCGACCAGCGCGTCATTGCCGGTCTTGGCAACATCTATGTATGCGAGGCGCTCTGGCGCGCGGGCATCAGCCCCAGGCGCAAAGCCTCGACAGTCTCCGGCGCACGGGCGGGCCGCCTTGCGGTCGCGATCACTGATGTGATCCGTGAGGCTATGGCAGCAGGCGGCTCGTCCATCTCGGACTTCAAAGCCGCCAGCGGAGAGCTAGGATATTTCCAGCACAGTTTCGCCGTCTATGACCGCGAAGGCGAGCCTTGCCGGCATTGCGGCGCCCCGATCCGGCGCATTGTCCAGTCGGGGCGCTCAAGCTTTTATTGCGGCGCGTGCCAGCGCTAGAGAGGTCTAGCCTCTACGGGCCGGCGGCATTTGTTCAATCCAGGCTTCGAGCTTTGCCCGGTACACTGAAGCAACCTCGGACCGTTCCTCCTCGCTCAGCTTGTCCGCGCCATAACCGAGGAAAGGTTCGGACCAGGCCAGCCCGCACCGGCTTGCCGTGGACTGCAATGGTTTCAGGATATCCTGCAGAGGGAAGAGATTGACGCCGCCGGGGCCGTAGGCAGAAGGCACATTCCCGGCGGTGACTGCAACCATGACAGGTTTGGAGAGGAGCCTGGCTCCGATCTCGGGCTTAATATAAAACATGTAGGTCAGCACCTGATCCTGCCATTCCTTCATGAGGGATGGTGTGGAGTACCAATGCAGAGGGAACTGAAAGACTATGCGGTCCGCATCAAGCAGGCGCCGGGTTTCTGCTGCGACGTCAATCCGGCTGTCGGGATAGGCATCATAGACCTTGTGAACCTCGACACCGGGCATTTCCGCCGCCGCCTGCACCATTGCGGCATTGGTCTTCGACGGCGTGAAACCGGGATGAAAATGGAAGATCTGTGTGTGGGCCATGAAATGTTTCCTCTGCTGACAGCAGAAACGTGCGGCCCGATACATTATTATTCCAATGGATATTATATCTAGTATACCATTGACTCCATGAATTTGCGTTCAATTGATCTCAATTTGCTCGTCGTGATGGATGCCCTTTTGGAGGAAGCGCATGTTTCGCGCGCAGCCGCGCGGCTCGGTCTTTCGCAGCCGGCCGCTTCCAATGCGCTGGAGCGTTGCCGCGCGCTGTTTGGGGACCCGCTGCTGACACGCCGCGGTTCACGCATGCAGAAAACCGCCATGGCTGAAACACTGGCGCCGCGAATCAAGGCCATTCTGGCCGACCTCGAGGCTGTTTTCACCCCGCCCGAAAACGACCCGGCCGTCCTGAACGCCTCAGTCCGCATTGCAACCGCCGACCAGCCTGCCGCATCCCTTGTGCCGAAGCTGCATCGTGAGCTGTCTGTGTCGGCACCCGGAATCTGCCTCGTCATCCAGCCTTGGGAAGGGGGAGGCGTTCCCCTAGAGCGTTTGCGTAGCGGCGACTGCGACCTTGCTCTCTGCGTTGCCGCATCCACAGACGGCGATATTATCAGCCGCCAAGTGAGCGATGTGCGTTATATCATCGCCATGCGGGCCGGCCATCCAGCCGCGAGCGATTTCACTACTGAAAGCTGGCTCGCTTTCGGGCACCTTATTGTCTCATCTGACGGTTCCGTGACGACGCCGCTTGATGGGATGCTGATGCGCGAGGGTCTCACTCGCCGTGCCGGGATGGTGGTTCCGAACTTCCTGATGGTCCCCGATATCCTGCGAGGCACGGACCTCATTGCGGCCATACCCAGCGGCTGCATTCCTGAAGCAAGTCAGGATTTTGCCATCTTCGAGCCGCCGATCGCGATCGAGGGGTTTCAGCTTCACCTTGCCTGGCACAAGCGGCACTATGGCAATCAGGCTGTGCAGCATGTTGCCCGCCTCATTGCAGGGCTACTCGAATAGCTGAAACCGCATCACCCCTGCGTTTTGCGGGATCAACCGAGGGCGGCTTCGTAGATTTTCTCGTAATCGGCCTGTGTCGCCGGTTTGGCATTGCCGCGGTGCGCGAGGTCTGCCAGCGCATATTCGACCACGCCCGGACCGTCGGAAGCATCGAGACCGATTTCCTTCAGCGTTGTGGGGATGCCGATATCTTCGTTCAGCTTCTCGATCGCCTCGCCAAGATCAGCGCCGGGCTTGAGGCCCATCGCAAAGCGCAGCCGCTCATATTTGCCATCCGCCGAACCGTCATTGAAACGAAGCAGGTGCGGCAGGAAGATCGCGTTCAGCGTGCCGTGGTGAAGCTTCTTGTCATGCAGACGGCCTGCCGCATGCGACAGTGCGTGGACGGAGCCAAGCCCCTTCACAAAGGCAAGCGCACCTTCATAGGAGGCCATCATCATGTTCCAGCGCGCTTCCTTGTCACTGCCGTCCTGTACCGCGCGGCGCAGCCAGCCATCGCCAACAGCGCGGGTGAGGCCGTCATAGCCGATACCTTCGGCTGGCGGGTTGGAGGCAGGCACAAGAATGGCTTCGATACAGTGGGTTACCGCATCCATGCCCGTCGCGGCCGTCATCATCTTCGGCAGGCCGAGTGTCAGATCCGGGTCGCAGATCGCGACGGGCGGGATCAGGTTCGGGGACGCGAAGGTTTCCTTGCGGCCATTGTTCAGCGTGGTGATCATGCCGACCGAGACTTCAGAACCGGTACCTGCCGTGGTCGGAATGGCGATCAGCGGCGGAAGCTTGCCGATATGTTTTGAGCCACCCGACATGGCCGCATATTTTTCCAGCGGACCGCCATGAGATGCCAGCAGGCCAACGGCCTTTGAAAGGTCCATGGAAGAGCCGCCGCCAAGCGCGATGATGCCATCCGCGCCTGCGGACTTGTAAAGCTCGGTGACCTCGATGGCCTGATCTTCGGTCGGGTTGGCCACAGTGTCTGAGAAAACCCCGCCCGGCTCACCGCCAAGCGCGCCCAGAACCGTATCCAGAAGACCGGCCGCCTTGATACCTGGATCAGTAATGATGAAGGGTTTGGAGACCCCGTTTCCTTTGAGCACGCCCGGCAGCTTCTGGATGGCCCCGTGGTCGAAGATACAGGTGTTGAGAAAAGTCATTACTGGCATGGCAGTCGCTCCCGGTCAGTGTCTCATTCGTAAGATTGCCCGCAACTGGTAGGACGGAGAGGCGCCGTCGTGCAAGCACAAGTCTCGCGGCAAACTGCCCATGTGCCCCCCCCGAAAGCGTCGAGGCCCCGTCCCAACTGGTGCAACCTGTTGACTTGCCGCCGCCTCTCGGGCCCGTTGAAGCAAGTGCATCCACGCAAGGACCAGACCCCGACGTGACCGACCCGATCCTTTCCGTCCGCGACCTTAAAATCGACTTCGACACGCCGGACGGGACTGTCCATGCGGTGAAAGGCACAAGCTTTGATGTCGCGCCCGGCGAATGTCTCGGGATCGTGGGCGAATCCGGGTCCGGCAAGAGCCAGTCCGCACTGGCTGCGATGGGCCTCATTGCGGAAAATGGCGCCGTGACGGGATCGATCCGGTTTCAGGTCACTGAAATGGTTGGCGCAAAAGCCAGCACCCTGCGCAAGATCCGCGGCGCGCAGATGTCGATGATCTTTCAGGACCCTCTGACCTCACTTACGCCGCACCTCACTGTCGGCGCGCAGATGCGCGAAGTGCTGGCGCTGCATGAAAACATGAAAGGCGAGGCTGCCACAAAACGCTGCGTCGACTGGCTCGAACAGGTCCGCATTCCTGAAGCCCGCCGCCGCCTCGACCAGTTTCCGCATGAGCTGTCGGGCGGCATGCGCCAGCGCGTGATGGTCGCCATCGCCATGCTCTGCAATCCAAAACTTCTGCTGGCCGATGAGCCGACCACGGCGCTGGACGTAACGGTTCAGGCGCAGGTTCTCGACCTTATGTATGATCTGAAGAAGGATACCGGCACCGGCATCGTCCTTATCACGCACGATATGGGCGTCGTGGCGCGCATGTGCGACCGGGTCATCGTCATGCGCCATGGCGAAATCGTCGAACGCGGCACCAGCGATGACATCTTCTACCGCCCGCAGCACGACTATACGAAGATGCTTCTCAATGCGGTGCCCCGTATTGACCAGCCCAACCGCGAAGGCCGGCCAAAACTGGGGGAGCCTCCAGCTGAAACCTCAGAGCCCATCGTCAAGGCACGCGATGTGAAGGTCCAGTTTCCGGTCAATGTCGGCGGCGGTCTCTTTGGCCGAACGAAGATGCTCAAGGCCGTCGATGGCGTTTCCTTCGACCTTCGCGCGGGCGAAACCCTCGGCGTGGTGGGCGAGTCCGGGTGCGGCAAGTCCACACTGGCCCGGGCCGTGCTGAAGCTTGTTCCTCAATCCGCCGGCACAGTCGCCTGGATGGGGCGCGACATCACACAAGCCGGCCGCAAGGAAATGAACAGCCTGCGCGAAGACCTGCAGATCGTTTTTCAGGACCCGCTCGCCTCTCTCGACCCGCGCATGACGATCGGTCAGTCCATCGCCGAACCGCTGACGGTACACAGGCCGCACCTGTCGAAGTCAGAGCGCGAGAAGATGGTGCGGGACTTCCTGCCCCGCGTGGGGCTGGAGCCGCATCTCATCAATCGCTACCCGCATGAATTGTCGGGCGGCCAGAACCAGCGTGTCGGAATTGCCCGGGCCATGATCCTGCGCCCGAAACTTCTGATCTGCGACGAGGCCGTCTCTGCGCTCGACGTCTCGGTCCAGGCGCAGGTCGTCGACCTGTTGATCGAGCTCCAGAAGGAATTCGGCCTCGCCATGATCTTCATCAGTCACGACCTCTCTGTGGTGCGCGAGATCAGCCACCGGGTCATGGTGCTCTATCTTGGCAAAGTGGTCGAAGTGGCTGGCCGGAACGCCATCTACGAAGACGCCCGTCACCCGTATACCAAGGCGCTCATCTCCGCCGTTCCCACGCCGGACCCGGAGTTCGAGCGGGGCAAGGACCGGATCAAGCTGCGCGGCGACCTGCCTTCGCCGCTCGACAGCCGCGCACCGCTTCGCTTCATGAAGTCGGCACTTATCGACGACCCGGATGCCGAGCAGTACAATCCGCAACTGATCGAGGTGGCGCCCGGCCACCTTGTGGCCGAGCATGATCCCTATGAGGGCGTCGAAGGCCTTTATGCGGCAAAGACCGAAGCAGCCTGAGCCACCCTCAACCGGCGCCGCTCACCTGCTGCTCACCTGTTATTTCGGCCAGTGCGACCGGCATTGGCGCAGGGTGACTGATGAGAAAGCCCTGAAATTCAAGGCAATTGGCCTCCAAGAGGCGAAGCGCCTGCGCTTCGGTCTCAACACCCTCGGCAACCACCGGGATGGAGAGACTTTGACCCAGGCGCAGGATAGCATCCACGATAGCAAACGCCTTTTCATCCGTGTCCATGGCCATGACAAACGACCTGTCGATCTTGATCCTGTCAAAAGGAAGCTGCTGGACGAAACGCATCGATGAATAGCCGGTGCCGAAGTCGTCAAGCGCGATCTGAACTCCGAGCTTCTTGAATTTTTCAAGCAGGCTGGCGGCCACATGGATGTTGTGAATGATCGCCGTCTCAGTGATCTCCAGTTCCAGCCGGTGCGGCTCCAGCCCTGAGCTTCGAAGCGCTTCGCGGACATCACCATAGAGGTTCGGGTCGAGGAACTGGCGGGCCGACAGGTTTACAGACACGCCAAGATGAGTTTCCCAGCCAGCGGCCGCCTTGCACGCCTCCATGATACACCAGCGCCCGATATCGTTGACCACCATGCTCTGCTCGGCAACGTCGATGAAATCATTAGGCATGACCAGGCCGTGTCCCGGACGTTCCCAGCGGATCAGCGCCTCATAGGCGAGAACCTTACGCGTCGCCGCGCAAACTTTGGGCTGGTAGTACAGGACGAACTCATCATTTTCGACCGCTTTGGAGAGCGCGATTTCCACATTCCGCCGGGCCTCAAAGCGCTCGTGCAGGTCCTCGTCGTACACGCGCGCCCGGCGCCGGCCGTCAGCCTTGGCTGCATAGAGCGCCCGATCTGCAGACTTCAGAAGTTCGCTTATATCCGAGGCCCCTGCGCCGATAATACAGGCACCTGCACTTGCACTCGAGCGGATAGCCAGACCCTCATGCAGAACGGGCTGGGAAAGAGCTTCCACACACTCGCCAGCGAACGCCTCAACGTCTGCAGCCGGAATACTGCGCCCGGTCAGCACGGCGAATTCATCCCCACCGAGACGCGCGGCAAGGCCGTCCTTGGGCACCAGCTGGCCCAGCCGCTTTGCGGTCTCTATGATCACTGTGTCACCGGCGCTGTGCCCGAACTGATCATTGACGCCTTTGAACTCATCCAGATCCAGAAGGATGACGGCTGTGTGGGCGCCCGTCCCCGCGTCGATCATCGCAATAAGTTCGCGCTGGAAGGCTTCGCGATTGGCGAGCCCGCTCAGCTGGTCGCTGAAAGCAAGCGCGCGAATCTCGGCATCCCGGCGCATACGTTCACGCTGATCGCTGATGGCGTAGATGGTAAAACCGTCGTCCCTGTGGGTGAGATCGCGTGTGCGCACCACAACCGGAATGGAAAGCCCCTCGCTATTGGTGAGGGAGGTTTCAATGTAGCGTGGACTGCCGGAAAGGGTCGTATTCAGCCCCGCAAGAGGGCGCGCCGGCCGGCCGAGAAGCTCGCTGCGTTGTGCGCCGAGAAGGTTTTCGGCAGACTTGTTGACTTCGACCACCCGGCCCTCGGCATCTGCGATGACGATCCCTTCCGAAGCGGAATCGGCCAGCATGCCGATGCGCCGGTTTTCCTGAATGCGCAGGCGCGACACCTTCCTGTCCAGCCCCGCCCCCATCATCGTGGCGACAAGAACCAGCACCACGCCTGCAATTAGAAAGGTGGTGAGGTCACCCCGGCTAAGCGTCCAGCCAACCTCGGCAAGGCCGCGGATCGGAAAGACCTCCATGGAGGCCATGCCGATGAAATGAACGCTCGCCACAGCAAGAAGCGTGAAGACCACGCCCCACAGATTGCGCCACCTCTTTGTCGTGCTGATCCCGACCATATAGGTGAGGCCAAAAAAAACCGCGCATAAGCCCATGGCTGCGACGACATAACCGGAATCATATTCCATGAGCGCCGAGGCGCGTAGCGAGCTTTGCCCATAGAAATGCATCGTGATGAGCGTGAGCGTCGCCAGAAAGGCGCACAACGCACGTCGCAGTGGCCCAAACCCGGTGATCAGGACCTGCGAGACCGCCACGAAACCGGCAATCGCCACCAGCGCCGACAGGACTGTGACCGTTCCGTCATAGGCCACCTCGAACCCCGGGTGATAGCCAAGCATAGCGACAAAGTGTGTCCCCCATACCCCGAGCCCCGTCACCATCCCGGAGGCGGCCGCCCAGAGCCGACGGTCGCGCTCGGCTGTGCTGTCCAGTCCGCGATGAAACACGACGAGCGCGCACACCGCGCCCAGCGTGCAGACAAACACCGCCATCAACACATAGAAAAGACCGTGATCTTCCTGAATACAGGAAAGAACCTGATACATTTACTCACCCGGCAATTTCGACGGGACGCCCTGGCTGGACGCCTAACTTCGCGTGCATGGCAGATGTCCCGTTCAGGACGCAAGGCAATGCCAGCGCGTCATTTATGTGCTGCAAACCCCCAACAAACCTGAAAGGCGCCTAGGCCTTTGAGACAATTTCGTGGATGGCCTTGAGCCGGGCGAGCAGTGGCTCAGCGGTCTGCAGGTCCAGACAGCTTGGCCCATCGCAAAGCGCCTTGTCAGGCTCTTCATGGAATTCGAGGAAGACCCCGTCGGCGCCCGCTGCAATGGCAGACTGCGCAATGATGGAAACGCCCTCGCGGCGCCCGCCCGTCGATCCGCCCGAGGTGCGGGGGTCTGCGCCTGGCAGCTGCACGGCATGGGTCGCATCGATCGTCACCGGCACATCAAGCGCCTTCATCGCCGGGATGCCAAGCATGTCGACGACAAGGTTATTATATCCAAAGCTCGCGCCCCGCTCACAGAGAATGGTCGGGTTGCGTTTGTCACCTGTCACTTCGGCGACCTTGGTGACGATGTTCTTGCAATCCCACGGCGCCAGGAACTGGGCTTTTTTGACATGCAGCCAACCGCCGCGCGCAATGACGGCCTCTGCGCCGGCAACGACAAGATCGGTCTGACGGCAGAGGAAAGCCGGCACCTGGACGATCTCCGCGACCTCAGCAACCGGAGCGGCCTGCTCAGGCGTGTGATAGTCGGTTACCACGGGCACGCCAAACTCTGCCTTGACGTCAGCCAGAATGCGAAGCCCTTCCTCAAGGCCGGGGCCGCGATAGGAATTGATCGAGGAGCGGTTCGCCTTGTCGAAGCTCGCCTTGAAGACATAGGGCAGACCGAGACGATCACAGACGGTCTTTAGGTGCTCGCAGATGCGCATCGCGAGATCGCGGCTCTCCAGAACATTCAAGCCCGCCATCACCGTCAGGGGGTGGCCCGTGCCTATCGTTATGTCATGACCGGCACCGGAAAGGGTAAGGCTCTTCATCTCGCAACTCCTCGATGACTGGGATCGCGCTTAAACAATGGGGAAAATACAGGCAAGCCATGAGCGCCGTTCTAGCCGCTTGCCCTGCCCCGATCCCCTCAATAGGGTGCGCCGCGTTTGCCACCGGACTTGAAAACCATGAGCGATAAGCTGCCGATAAGCCTTGATGATGTAAAAGACGCCGCCCGCCTGCTGGAGGGACAGATCGAGCACACGCCGATGCGCCTGTCCAAGACGCTGAGCGCAATTACCGGGGCGGAAGTCTGGGTGAAGTTCGAGAACCAGCAATTCACCGCTGCCTTCAAGGAACGCGGCGCGCTGAACAAGCTTGCACGCCTCAGTGATGAGGAAAAGGAGGCAGGCGTTATCGCGGCCTCTGCCGGCAACCATGCGCAGGGGGTCGCCTATCATGGTCGCCGGCTCGGCATTCCGGTGACGATTGCCATGCCGACCACGACCCCTTTCAACAAGGTGCAGCACACACGCGACTTCGGGGCACGGGTCCTTCTGGAAGGCCAGACCTTCGACGAGGCCAAGGCTTTCGCCGAGAAGGTGCGCGAGCGCGAAGGCCTGACCTGGATTCACCCGTTTGACGATCCGCTGATCATGGCCGGGCAAGGCACCGCCGCGCTGGAAATGCTGGAAGAGGGCCCCGACTTCGACACGCTCGTCGTGCCGATTGGCGGGGGTGGGCTCATTTCAGGTATGGCAACCGTCGCCAAGGCGCTGCGCCCGGACATGAAGGTAATCGGTGTGCAGGCATCGATGTATCCCGGTATGCTGGCGGTTCTTGAGGGCCGTGAAGCGGAAAGCGGCGGCGCCTCAATTGCTGAAGGCATATCGGTGAAGACGCCGGGCAACCTGACCCGCAAGGTGGTCAAGGCGCTGGTCGATGAGATCGTGCTGGTCGAGGAAGCACATATCGAACGGGCGATCACCCTGTTCGCGGATGTCGAGAAGACAATTGCCGAAGGCGCCGGCGCGGCCGGGCTTGCCGCATTGCTGGCCCATCCGGAGAAATTCGCCGGGCGGCGGGTCGGCCTTATCCTGTGCGGCGGCAATATCGACACGCGCCTGCTCGCCTCTGTCCTGACCCGCGCGCTGGTGCGTGAAAAGCGGCTTGCCCGCATCCGGATCATCGGGGACGACCGGCCGGGCCTGCTGGCGCTGGTCTCCAAGATCATCGGCGACAATGGCGCCAATATCATGGAGGTGGCGCACAACCGGATCGCGCTCGACGTGCCGGCCAAGGGCGCCGAATTCGACATCCTCATGGAAACCCGCGACGCCCAGCACACCCAGGACATTATCGATGCCCTGTCGCGCGCGGGTTACCCGCCCCGCCAGAACTGACCGCACCAGGCGCCGGACCCAACACGCCGCAGGTGACAGGCAGGCGAAGCTTGCCTAAGCTCTTATGATGAAACCGATAAACTGCCCGCCATGGAGATGACATCATGTTGAAACCCCTGACCGGCCTGTTCTGCGCAGTCCTGCTGACCGCGTGCAACGCGCAGGATCAGAGCTTCGATGAATTCTTCCCCTGGGACCCGGACGCGCCGAACGTTCAGGAAACCGATAGCGGCCTGCAATATGTGGTGCTGGAAGAAGGTCCTGAGGATGGGGCATCTCCGGGCATCGATTCCACCGTTCAGGTCTTCTATGAAGGCCGCCTGACGGACGGCACGACCTTTGACGGGAATTTCGATGAAGGCCGCCCGGCCATCTTCGGTGTGGGACAGGTTATACCGGGGTGGACGCAAGGCCTCCAGCTGATGTCGGAGGGCGACGAATACGTCTTCTACATTCCCTCCGAGCTGGCCTATGGCCAGTCTCCGCGTCCCGGCGGCATCATCAAGCCCGGCGATGACCTCATCTTCCGTGTGGCGCTTGAAAAGGTCTTCACCCCCAAACCTGCCGACGAAAAGGCATGGGGCAAGTATACGCCCTGGGACTCTGCCAATCCCGACGTCCAGTCGACCGATTCCGGGCTCGAATATGTGGTTCTTGAAAGCGGCGCCGAGAACGGAATCAGTCCCGCGCCGGAGGACTCCGTGGTGGTTTTCTATGAAGGCCGTTTTGCCGAAGACGGGGAAGTCTTCGACAGCGCCTATCAGCGCGGCCAGCCGATCATTTTCCAGACAAATGGCGTCATTCCCGGCTGGCAGGAGGCGCTTTCCATGATGAAGCCGGGGGATCGCTGGCTGATCCATATTCCCTCTGACATCGCCTATGGCGAGCGTGGCTATCCGGGCGCAATCCCGCCCAATGCGGACCTGAATTTTGAGGTCGAATTGATCGATGTTCTGCCAACGGAATAAATCTTGCTTGGCATGACGCGTTTAGATGGTGAGGGGGTCGCTATGGCTCATTCGGAACGCGGGCTCAGCCAGCTCGCCAGCTTTGTAACCGCTCTGGCAGCCTCCGTGGCCGTCCTCACTGCATGCCAGACGCCGGCGCCAGCGTCCCAGAGCGATACAGGGGCCTCAGTCCAGAAGACATCGGCAGACCTGGATGCCAAGCGCGAAGCGAAAGCGAACGCGCCCTGCCCGGACTATGGCCGCGGCTCCGGCACCTTCGAGCCACCCTTCCCTACAGGCTGCGCGGATCTTCAGACCAGTGAGAGCGGCCTTCGCTGGATAGAGATCGCAGCCGGACCGGAAGACCGCGAGTCCCCGCTGGACGGCGCAACGGTGATCGTGGCCTATGAAGGCTATCTCGCCGCAACAGGCACCAAATTCGACAGTTCATATGACCGGGGTGAGGCCGCCGTCTTTGTTATCGACCAGGTCATAGAAGGCTGGACGGAGATCCTGAAGAAGATGACGCCTGGAGATGAGTGGCTCGTCTATATTCCGGCTGAGCTTGCTTATGGCGATACCTCGCCGACCGCAGCCATTCCCGCCAGTTCCGACCTCGTCTTCAAGATCCGGCTCGATGGTTTCCTCAATGCTGAAGAGGTCGCAAACCTGCCACCGCCTGCTGGCGTCTCGCCCGCGCTATGGGATGACTTTCTTCCCTGGGACCGGCAGCGCGAAGGGATCCAGCGGGAACCCTCGGGCCTGACTTATTTCAAGATCGAGGATGGCGGCAACGCAGGCATGCATCCCCGCGCTGACGATCTTGTCGCAATCGACTATGAGGCCCGTGTGGCCGAGACAGGCGCGCTCGCGGCGTCGACCTGGGGCGGGCAGGCCCCGCTCGTTGCCCGCGCTGGCGACCTCATTCCCGGCTTTGCCCAGCTGCTCAGCCTGATGAAGGAAGGCGACGTCTTCATCGGCCATCTACCAGCCGCCATCGCTTATGGCGACGCCGGTCTTGACGAGGTCGTGCCTCCGGACGCGGACCTTGTCTATGTGGTCAACCTGATCGCCATAAATCCGGATATCGTACCCTAGGAAAATTGTCTGCTCTCGCTCAGGACTTCAGCGACCAGCAGGTCCGACTGCCCTCTCGGCGAGGGCCATTGTGCGGACAAGCACATCGTCGCCGCTCTTCACCACAAGGGCGCCCTCCAGACCGGAAACGCTGATCTTACCATCCACGGCGCGGATATAGCTGTTGCGGCAGCCTGTCGCTTTCACATCGCCCACCAGTACATTTCCATCCTTATCCTTGGCGGACCGCTCCCAGAGCGCCTGGAAGCTGCCAATGTCGCTCCAACCCATCTCGACTGGCACGACTTTCATCCCTTCATGGTGCTCCATGATCGCATAATCGATGGACTGTCCCCGGCAGCGGCTGAAGGCTTCGGCACCGAGCAGGCCGGCATGCGGTCCCCCCGCCGCCGCGCCACGCTCGGGCATGGCAGCGCGGACCGCTTCCAGAATATCAGGCGCATAGGCTTCAAATGCAGCGATCATATCCCCTGCGCGGAACATGAAGATGCCCGCATTCCAGAAGAAATTTCCTGAGGAGACATAGGCTCTCGCCGTTTCCAGATCGGGCTTTTCTACAAATCGTTTGACACGGCGCGCGCCCGCACCGTCGCCGGTAGCCTCAATATAGCCATAGGCCGTCTCAGGCGCTCCTGCGACAATGCCGAATGTGGTGATGAGGCCTGGCTCCAGCGCATCAAACCCTTTGCCGATAGCTTCGTGAAAGGCATCAACGTCCCGGATGTCATGGTCGGCAGGCAGGACAAGCAGGACATCTTCAGGTGCGCTGGCAAGCGCTGCAGCGGCGATCGGCGCAG
>NZ_CAXFSW010000030.1:0-12749 GCF_964005855.1 uncultured Henriciella sp. | reverse complement strand
ACATCTACACCACCGACCTCGGTGAAGAGGGCGTAGACCTCGGCAAGGTGTATGAATACGACATCATCGTTCTCGACCTCGATCTGCCGGACATCTCTGGCTATGACGTCCTGAAACAGCTTCGCATGGCCCGTATCAATACGCCGGTCCTGATCCTGTCGGGCAATCCCGACATCGAAGCCAAGGTCAAGACACTCGGCTATGGCGCCGACGACTATCTGACCAAGCCGTTCAACAGGGATGAGCTGATCGCCCGTATCACCGCGATCGTGCGCCGCTCCAAGGGCCACGCCGAAAGCGTCATCCGCACCGGCGAGATCGTCGTCAATCTCGACTCCAAGACGGTTGAGGTCGAAGGCGACCGCGTGCACCTGACCGGCAAGGAATACCAGATGTTCGAGCTGCTCTCGCTTCGCAAGGGCGTGACGCTCACCAAGGAAATGTTCCTCAACCACCTTTATGGCGGCATGGACGAGCCGGAACTGAAGATCATCGACGTCTTCATCTGCAAGCTCCGCAAGAAGCTCGCCAAGGCGACGGCCACGGCCGACAATCCGGGCGGTGAGCACTATATCGAAACGGTCTGGGGGCGCGGCTATGTCCTGCGCGACCCGAAGAAGAAAGAAGACGCGATCGCCGCCTGATCCGTCCTTTCAGACCGAACAGTCAAAAAACCCCGGCCTATGCGCCGGGGTTTTTCTTTTGGGGCTGCCGCTGCCCTGCCCTAGCCGAGATCATCGAGGGAGAAAGGGTACTGGCGCGACTCACGCTGGATGCTGATCCAGTGATCGGTGGTGAAGGCGTCGACCGCCCAGCGGCCATTGAACCGGCCAATGCCGGAATTCTTCTCACCGCCAAACGGGCTGAAGGGGGAATCGTTGACCGGCTGGTCGTTCACATGGGTCATGCCGGCCTCAACCTTTTTGGCGAAGGCAACGCCGCGCTCAATGTCGCGCGTGAAGACGGCACTTGAGAGGCCGTACTCGGTCTTGTTGGCAAGGCGCAGGGCGTCTTCTTCACCCTTCGCCCGGATGATCGGGGCGACCGGGCCGAAAATCTCATTGGTGCAGAGACAGGAATCCTCGGCAACATCGACGAAGACGTGCGGCGGGATGACGAGGCCATCCCGGTCGCCGCCAAGACGGCAGTCGGCACCTTCATCCTTTGCTTTCTGGATAAGCTCCATGACGCCGTCGGCCTGGTCTTCATTGACCAGCGGACCGACAAATGTGTCGGGCTTCGATGGATCGCCGACCTTCAGTTCCCTTGCCCGCTCCACGAACTTGTCGACAAAGGCGTCAAAGACGCTGTCATCGACGATGATGCGGTTGATCGCCATGCAGATCTGTCCGGCATGCATGAACTTGCCCCAGAGGGCCGCATCGACGGCATTATCGATATCGGCGTCATCCAGGACAACAATGGGTCCATTGCCACCAAGCTCAAGCTCCAGCTGTTTCAGGATCGGGGATTTGGAGACCGTCTCCGCAATACCCCGCCCGACTGGCGTGGAGCCGGTGAAAGAAACGAGACGCGGGATTTCGTGCTCGATGAGGGCTGTGCCAATGTCGGAGCCACCGCCCGGCAGGACACTCACGAGGCCTTGCGGCAGACCGGCCTCCTCCACCAGCTTGGCAAAGATCGTCCCGCCCGTAACGATGGAGTCGCTCGCAGGCTTCAGCACGACGCCATTGCCGACAGCCAGCGCGGGCGCCAGCGTGCGCGCAGTCAGCTGAAGCGGGAAATTCCAGGGACTGATAAGAGCGACGACACCGACGGGCTGGCGGTAGGAGCGCGATTCCTTGCCCGGCATGTCTTCCGGCAGGATACGCCCCTCCACCATGAACGGCAGAACGGCCGCCTCGCGCAGGACGCCCAGCACCAGCTGCACTTCCAGCGCGGCCTTGACCTGCGTGCCGCCGATCTCGCGGGTAATCCATCCCATCACTTCCTCGCGGCGCGCTTCCAGACAGTCAGCCATCGCCGACATCTTGGCCGCGCGGGCAGACGGGGCGAGCGCGGCCCAGTCGGCCTGCGCTTTCTTGGCTGCCTTGCAAGCCTCATCGACATCGCTGGCCGTCGCGGCCTTCATCTCGAAGACCGTCTCGCCATTATAGGGATTGGTGTTCTTGAGCGTCTTTCCGGTGCCCTCGCGCCATTTTCCGGCGAGGAAGATCTGGTCGAGATTGGTATAGGCGTCTGGCATGGAAAGCTCCTGTCGAATGATCAACAGAGTCAATTCATGAGCGCCGGACCGCGTTCCGCAGGTGCGACAGGGTGCACCGGGCTGAAAAGCCTCAGGCCTCGACCACGCTGCGCAAGCTGGCAAGAAACTGTCTCACATCCGCCTCGGCTGCGCTCAACGCGAAGTCAGCAAGGGCGGTCTCGCTCCAGCCATCCGGCGGGTTGAGCGCGCTCGTCAGCCGGTCAAGCTCTCCCCGCTGCGCCTCATCCAGCGGGAGCTTACCGGCTTCGCGCAACAGGAGCAGAAGCTCATGAATGCGCCGCATGCGGTGAAAGGCAGGGCCAAGGCGGGAAAGAAGCGAGAGGTCTTCGCGCCAGTCGGCCCCCTCAAACACCTCCTGCACCACGCGCTGACCCGCGCCATGGCAATCGAAGGCCACGCAACCGGAGAACCCCTTCTCCTCCAGCCGGTCGTGAATGCGGCAGCCATGGCAGGCATTGAGGTTTTGGCAGGGCTCACCGCCGGCCTTGTCGAAGCCGAAGGATGCCGACTTGTCGAAGGGCAGCAGCACGCAGCAGAGGGCGGCGCACTGGCTGCAATCGGCGTCCAGCGACGGCTTGCTCACTCGCCTTCCCCGCCATCGCCGCCGTCGGCGTCAACTGCGCGCCCGCTCGGTTGTGGGCCCTTTGTCGACTTGCCACGGCCTTTTGCAGAGCCCTTCACGCTGCGGCTGCGGTTCTTTGACGGCACGCTGGCCTCGTCGCTCGCATCCTCGTCCTCATCCCCCTCACCGGGCGGGCTGAATGTCTCCGGCGCGAAGCCGTCGGGCAGCTTCTCGAAATAGAGCGAGCGGCTGGGGAAAGCGAAGCCTGCCTCATGTTCCTCGACCGTCTTCTTGATAAAGAAGGCCAGCTGCTCCTTGATGGCGAGCCATTCGCCCCAGGTCGTCGTCTTGGTGAAGCAGTAGACCATGAGATTGACGGCTGAGTCGCCGAACTCATCGACATGGACAAAGGTCGACACGTCAGAGGCAGGGGCGAAGTCGTCCGTCTTCTCGATATAGTCTGCAATCGCGCCGCGGATCTTGTTCAGCGTCTCACTGTCGGTGCGGTATTCCAGCCCGATCTTCCAGTAGATCCGGCGATGCGTCATGCGTGAGAAATTGACCAGCGGATTGTCGGCAAGCTTGGCATTCGGCACATAGACCGGCGCCTTGTCGAACCGGCGCACCGTGGTGGAGCGGAAGCCGACATCTTCCACCGTGCCTTCGACCACGCCGTCCACAAATACCCAGTCGCCCTTGGCAAGGCGCTGTTCGGCAATGATCGTCATCCCCGCGATGAGGTTCTTGAAAAGGTCCTGGGCGCCCAGCGCCACAGCGACCGACAGCAGGGACAGCGAGGCGAGGAACGGGATCACCGGAATGCCCCAGACATTCAGGATCGCCGCGCCGCCGACAAAGACGATGACGCCCTGCAGGATACGCGTCACCCAGCCGATAAACGTGTCGCCCAACACCTGCTGGACCCGTCCAGCCAGCTGAAGCAGGGGTTTCACGACGCGGTAGAGCGCCCAGAAGATCGCAAAGATGATGACCGACTGGGTCAGCGAGATGAAGAATGTATCGACGTCGCCCTCAGCGCCCATGGCCTGGGCCGCGAAATAGATACCGGCCGCGACCGGCAGCAGCGAAATGGGGGCCTTCAGCGCCTCAACCAGGCGGTCATCGAACTCAGTCTCGGTCTCGCCCGCCAGCCTTCCAAGGGTGGCCACGATGAATTTCGCGATCAGGCCGCGCGCGAAAAAGGCGACCAGAAGGATAACAATCGCCAGCACGCCCCGCCCGACCGGCTGTCCGAGAAAGCCGGTGCTGAGAACGCTTTCCACTTGTGTCCAGAACCCTTGGAGGGATTGGACAATACCAAGATCCTGAAGCTCTTCCATCTGTGCTTCCTCTTTTCAGCCGGGGCAATGCCCGCGCCTGTCTCTTCATAGCAAAACGCCCCGCAAGGGTGTTGCGGGGCGCTTCAGTGTCAGATGAGGGTGGGTCTAGGCCGACTTGCGGTCGTCGTCCACCTCTTCAAAGTCTGCATCGACGACATCATCGTCGCTGGACTGTGCGTCAGCCTTTGCATCGGTCTCGGCAGCCTCTTCCTGCTGGCTGGCATAGATTGCCTCGCCCAGCTTCATGGCGGCTGTCATCAGGGCCTGGTGCTTGGCCTGGATGTCTTCGAGATTGTCGCCTTCGGCAGCTTTCTTCAGCTCTTCGGACGCTTTCTCGATTTCGGCCTTCACCTCGGTCCCGACCTTGTCGCCATGCTCGGAGAGCTGCTTCTCGGTCTGGTGCACGAGGGCTTCGGCGCCGTTCTTGGCTTCGACGAGTTCGCGGCGCTTCTTGTCGGCCTCCGCATTGGACTCGGCGTCCTTCATCATCGTGTTGATCTCGTCCTCGGACAGACCGCCATTCGCCTGAATGGTGATCTTCTGCTCCTTGTTGGTCGCCTTGTCCTTGGCCGAGACGTTCACGATGCCGTTGGCGTCGATGTCGAACGTCACCTCGATCTGCGGCACGCCGCGCGGGGCAGCCGGAATGCCTTCGAGATTGAACTGGCCGAGGATCTTGTTGTCGGCGGCCATTTCACGCTCGCCCTGGAAGACGCGGATGGTCACGGCCGGCTGATTGTCCTCAGCGGTCGAGAAGGTCTGCGACTTCTTGGTCGGGATCGTGGTGTTGCGGTCGATGAGACGGGTGAAGACACCGCCCAGCGTTTCGATACCGAGCGACAGCGGGGTCACGTCGAGAAGGACAACATCCTTCACGTCGCCCTGCAGCACGCCGCCCTGGATCGCTGCGCCGATGGCAACGACTTCATCCGGGTTCACACCCTTGTGCGGCTCCTTGCCGAAGAAGTCCTTCACGGCAGCCTGCACGGCCGGCATGCGGGTCATACCGCCGACGAGAACGACATCATCGATCTCGGAGGTGGACTTGCCGGCATCGGCCAGCGCCTTCTTGCACGGCTCGATGGTGCGCTTGACGAGGTCTTCGACAAGGCTCTCGAACTTGGCGCGGGTCAGCTTGATGTTGAGGTGTTTCGGGCCCGACTGGTCAGCCGTGATGAAAGGCAGGTTCACTTCGTACTGCGTGGCAGCCGAAAGCTCCTTCTTGGCCTTCTCGGCTTCTTCCTTCAGGCGCTGGAGGGCCAGCTTGTCCTTGGAAAGGTCGATGCCCTGGTCCTTCTTGAACTCGGAGACGAGGTGATCAACGATCCGCAGGTCAAAGTCCTCACCGCCGAGGAAGGTGTCGCCATTGGTCGACAGCACTTCGAAGACACCGTCACCGATCTCGAGCAGCGAGACGTCGAACGTACCACCGCCAAGGTCATAGACGGCAATCGTCTTGTTGGCATCCTTGTCGAGACCATAGGCCAGCGCAGCAGCCGTCGGCTCGTTGATGATGCGCAGGACTTCAAGGCCAGCGATCTTGCCGGCATCCTTGGTGGCCTGACGCTGGGCGTCGTTGAAGTAGGCCGGAACCGTGATGACGGCCTGCTCGACCGTTTCACCGAGATAGTTCTCAGCCGTTTCCTTCATCTTGGTCAGGATGAAGGCGGAGATTTCCTGCGGCGCGTATTCCTTGTCGCGGCCTTTGACCCAGGCATCGCCATTCTTGCCTTTGACGATCTCGAAGGGCGAGATTTCCTTGTCCTTCTGCGCAGTCGGGTCGTCGAACTGACGGCCGATCAGGCGCTTGATCGCATAGAAGGTGAAATCCGGGTTGGTGACGGCCTGACGGCGCGCCGGCATACCGATGAGGCGTTCGCCGCCTTCGGTGAAGGCAACCACGGACGGGGTCGTGCGGGCGCCTTCTGCGTTTTCGATGACCTTGGCTTCCTTGCCATCCATGACGGCAACACAGCTATTGGTGGTGCCGAGGTCGATACCGATAATCTTTCCCATTTTATACTCTCTCTTCTTTCAGCCGCCGCCGTCTCGTTTTCTTGGCCTGTCGAGGCAGCGCCCCGAAACAGCGGCTCTACGGGTTGAGATTTGCGCCCGCCACAATAGCGAACGCGTCCTACCGCTGCGATATGGGAAGGCCTTTCGCAGGCTCAAGAGGGCGGATCACATTTGAGTGAAGCTGTCACCCCATGCCATAGATAAATTCTATGCATTTGCGGGTAACTATTCATTTGAAGGGAGGCATGGGCAACTTACCTCATTCGCCATGCTCAAACCGCTCAAGCGCCTGCCCCGCCCCCTCATCAAGACGATGACCTACAGTCTCATGCACCTGACGGTCGCCGTCAGTGTTGCCTATGCGCTGACGGGCAATCTCGCCGTGGCGCTCGGCATCGGTCTGATTGAACCGTTCGTGCAGACATTTGCCTATTCGCTGCATGAGCGGGCGTGGGCGAAAGCGGGTAAAACACGCCCCACAAATGGGCCGCAGAGCCAACCGGTATGGTAGAGCTGGCCTGCGTCTCTGGTCTTCCTGTTTCTGCATCCCACATCCGCAGGGAGCAGGACCAGGAGAATATCCAATGAAATATACCACGCTCGGCCGCACCGGCCTCATCGTCTCGAAACTCTGTCTCGGCACCATGACCTTTGGCGGCAATGGCGGTATCTGGAAATATATCGGCAAGCAGCAGCAGGACGAAGCCGACGAGATGGTCCGCACGGCCTTCGATGCCGGCATCAACTTCTTCGACACGGCCAATGTCTATTCGGCCGGCCAGTCGGAAAAGCTGCTCGGTCAGGCGATCCGCAACACGGGCCTTCCACGCGATGAGATCGTGGTGGCGACAAAGGTTTTCGGCCGTGTCTCCACCCTTGTGGGAGAGGATGCCTCCGCCGCCGAAAAGGCAGAGGCCGAACGCCGCGAGACCGAGGCACGCAATATCAGCGGCCTCTCGCGCAAACACATCATGGACAGCGTCGAGAAGAGCCTGGAGCGGCTGCAGCTCGACTATATCGACCTCTATCAGGTCCACGGCACCGATCCGCTGACACCGATCGAGGAAACGGTCGAAGCCCTCGACCTGCTCGTGCGCCACAACAAGGTGCGCTATGTCGGCCTCTGCAACATGCCGGCCTGGCTGATCATGAAGGCACTGGCCTATGCCCGCGAAAAGGGTCTGCACCGGTTTGAGAGTGCGCAGATGTACTATTCCCTTGCGGGGCGTGACCTCGAACGCGAGGTCGTGCCGCTCGCAAAGGATCAGGACCTTGCCATCCTTCCCTGGAGCCCGCTCGCCGGCGGCTTCCTGTCAGGCAAGTTCACACGCGACAGCGACGGGCCGAATGATGCGCGCCGCACCGTTTTCGACTTCCCGCCCGTGGACAAGGAGAAGGGCTTCGACATCGTCGATGTCATGCGGGAAATTGCGGACGCGAAATCGGTGAGCGTGCCACAGGTCGCCCTTGGCTGGCTGCTGCACCAGCCGCATGTGACCAGCGTGATCGTCGGCGCGAGCAAGGTCTCGCAACTGAAGGACAATCTCGGCGCGGTCGATATCGAGCTTTCAGAAGACGAGCTTGCCCGGCTGAACGAGGTCTCTGCCCTCAAGGCTGAATATCCAGGCTGGATGCTGGAGCGCCAGCAGGCCGACAGGCTGGATCAGATCGACTAGGAGAAGGCGGCGCCCTTCCTCCTCGTCCGAGGACCCGATAGGGCACCGCGCGGAACCATATCGTCTGTCTGTCCCTTCCATTGCGTGCAGGACACGTCATGGAAGGGACAGAACACCAATGGGCAAGGACGCTTCGATGCGACAGCTAATGGCCGGCCTCGCCGGGCTGACGCTGATGGCTGCATGCCAACCGGCAGACACAGAAGAATCGGTCGGGACGGGTCCCGAGAGCAGCGCGCCCGCGTCAGATG
The DNA here is from genome assembly GCF_964005855.1 of uncultured Henriciella sp. Taxonomy (NCBI): domain Bacteria; kingdom Pseudomonadati; phylum Pseudomonadota; class Alphaproteobacteria; order Hyphomonadales; family Hyphomonadaceae; genus Henriciella; species uncultured Henriciella sp. The sequence continues at coordinate 4,677 of NZ_CAXFSW010000030.1, read as the reverse complement.
AAGCGCCCGCCGCCAGCGAAGTCTATGGCGATCCGCCTCATGGCACACGTGAAGCCCTGCCCCGCACCGTCATTGAAGGCCCAGACTTCACGCTGACCGAGCTCTGGCAGCTTGATGGCTTCGATGACCCGCAGGGCGTCCTGCACCTGCCCGATGGCAGCTATCTCATTGCCAATTCCGGCGGCGGGCGCGACGAGATCGATGCCGATGGCTGGATATCGAAAGTGTCGGCGGGCGGAGAAATGCTGTCCGAACGGTTCGCTGTCGGCATGACCGCGCCGGGCGGCATGGTCCTCGACAGAGGCGTTATCTATGTCGCCGATGGCGATACGATCCACATGGTCGACCCGGATAATGGCATCCTTATGCGCTCCATCGCGGTCCCGGGTGCCGACCGGCTGAGCGACATCACAGCGCTGAATGCGAGCCTCTATGCCGTGGATGGCAGCGACGGCACGCTCTACCAGATCGCGGGCGCCGATGTGGCTGAATGGGTGCAGGACGAACGGCTCACAGGCGCGCGGTCGCTTCTCGCCGATCAGGATGGCCTGCTCGTCCCCGCCGGGGCATCGGGCTCTGTCTACCGGGTAGATGAGGCCAAAAGGGTGAGCGAAACGATGAGCGGACTGACCGGCGTAAACGCTGTCGCGCCGCTAGAGGCAGGCTATCTCGCCACCGCCGCGCCGGGCCGGATTGTCGCGATTTCCGGGGACGGCACACACGAAACCCTGCTGGATACCGAAGAGAACGGCATCCTGCAGGCGGGTATTCATGTGTTTGGCGACACGGTGGTGACGCTGAACCCGCTGCCCGGCACTGTGAAGGCCTGGCAGATCGGGCCCGCTAACGCTGGTGCCTCCGACGACTAGAGCCTAGTTTGCCTGACCCGCGCTCACCGCCACCATGGCTGCGCGCAGGGTGCGCTCGCCGATCTTCCAGCCGGACTGGAAGGTCTGGGCGATGGTGCCGGAGGGGTGGTCTGACGGGATCTGGCTGACCGCTTCATGCTTGTTCGGGTCAAAGGCAGCGCCCGGCTCTGCATCGATGGCGGTGACGCCATGCTTGGCGAGCTTGGCGTGCAGCTCCTTCTGCGTCATCTCGATCCCGCCCAGCAGGTTCTGGCCTGCCTCGGTCAGGATTTCGCGCTCTTCATCGGGCAGCGCCGCCAGCGCGCGGGCGAGATTGTCCGAGACGCTGAGAAGGTCGCCTGCGAACTTCTCCACCGCATAGGTACGCGCATCAGCGATTTCCTTCTGGGAGCGTTTGCGGACGTTTTCCATCTCGGCATGGGCGCGCAGGACCTGATCCTTCAGCGCTTTGACCTCGCCTTCCAGCTCCGCAATACGCGTTGCCTCATCCGGCTCGTTATTCTCGGCGACTGCGGCTTCTTCCAGCGCTTCGGACTCTGCAGAGCCGGCATCGAGATGTTCCGTATCGACCGCTTCTGGGGGACGCTTCTGATCTTCGCTCATATTCGCTTCCGTTTGCTCTTCACTTCTGGCGCTCGCCGAGGATCTGGCTGACCATACGGGCTGTATAGTCGACCATGGGGATAACACGCGCATAATTCAGCCGTGTTGGCCCGATCACGCCGAGGGCGCCAATAACCTGTCTTGAGGCGTTCATATAGGGGGCCACAATCAGGCTTGAACCCGATAACGGAAAAAGCCTGTTTTCAGCCCCGATGAAAAGGCGCACGCCCTCCGCCTCCCGCGTGGAATCCAGCACATCCAGAAGGCCCTGCTGGCGGTCCAGAATATCGAAGAGCTGGCGCACCTGCTCCATATCCTCAGCCGCACGCGAGTCGGAGAGGAGGTTGGCGCGCCCATGCACGATCAGCGCGCGCTCCTCGCCGGGTACCTCACCCGCCCATTCGGCCAGCCCTTTCTCAACGAGGGACGTCGCGGCCGTATCGAGCTCGGCGCGCCGCTCCTTGATCTCCTCGCGGATGGCGGCGGACGCCTCGCGCAGGGTCCGCCCCTTCAGGCGCGCGGCGAGATAGTTGCCCGCCTCGATCAGTGTTGTGACCGGCAGGCCCTTCGGGATGGGGACGAGGCGGTTTTCGACCTCGCCCAGCTCATCGACCAGGATGCAGAGCGCCTCTCCCGTCGCCAGCGGGACGAATTCGACATGACGGACCGGCCGCTCTCTTGTGGGCGAGGAGACAAGCCCTGCCCCGCCCGCAAGACCGGAAAGGAGCGAGGAGGCTTCCTTCAGGACGCCCTGCAAGTCCCGGCCGCTGGCGCGCAGGCGTTCTTCAATCGCGCCGCGATCGCCCTCAATCGGTTCACCAATTTCAAGGAAACCATCGACGAACAGGCGAAGCCCGACATGGGTCGGCATACGCCCGGCAGAGATATGGGGACTGTCCAGCAGGCCAAGCTCTGTGAGGTCTGACATGACATTCCGGATGGACGCCGGCGACAGGCCGATCCCGCTCTTTGACAGGGTGCGCGAGCCCACAGGCTCACCGGTCTGGAGATAGGTTTCCACCACTTCCCGGAAGATGGAGCGGGAGCGCTCGTCGAGGCTCTGCAGCAGACCGGCAGGTTTGAATGTCTCCGTCATGGGCGCGAGTTTCCAGCGTTTACAATCGCGAGTTTAATCCGTCGTTTTTCCCTTGGACACGGCGCGCAAATGGGTTTGTGTCACGCATATGTCTAGTGTGCCAGCGAAACTGTCGACCCCACAAGTGATTGCTTACGGCTCGGTCGGCATCCCGTTCGGCGCGGTCGGCCTGCCCATGGCCGTCTTCATCGCGCCTTTCTATGCAGAGCAGATGGGGCTCGGAACCGCCCTTGTCGGCGTGGTTTTCATGATCCTGCGTTTCTGGGATCTTTTCTCCGACCCTGTCATGGGCTGGCTGGTCGATACGCGGCCCTCACGGTTCGGCAAGATCCGGCACTGGCTAATCATGGCCGTGCCCATCCTGCTGCCTGCGGTCTACCTGCTCTACAACCCGATCGGCCCGCCGGTCTCGCCGCTCTTCCTCGGCATCATCCTCTTCATCTTCTATATCGGCACGACGATGATCACCACGCCCCACCAGGCCTGGGCGCCGTCCATCGCGCGGACCTATGATGAGCGCTCGCGCCTCTTCATGTGGCGGGAACTGTTCACCATCTCGACCATGCTGATCATGCTCGGCCTGCCGACCCTGCTGGCGCAGACCGGCGATGTGGACCGCAGCCACCAGATATCCATCATGGGGTGGATCCTTATCCTCGCCCTGCCGCTGACGGTTGGCGCGGCCTGCTGGCTGGTCCCCGACCCACAGCCCGACCCCGCCCAGCCAAAGGCGAGCTTTGCACCCAGCGCCATACTGGAGGCCTTGCGCCAGCAGACCCTCTGGCGGCTTCTGGCCACTGAAATCTTCATCGGGATTGCCATTGCGGGCACCGCCGGGACATTCCTCTTTGCCGCCCAGTGGGGCTTCGGCGTGATCAATCTCGCCCCGCTTATCCTGATGGCGCACTTCATCGCAGGCTTTGTCGCCATGCCGGTCTGGGTCTGGCTCTCCAAGCGCACCGAGAAGTATATCGCGATGCGCTATGTCTGCCTCTGGTCGGCGCTGACCTATATCGCTTACTTCCCGCTTGCGATGTTCGGCGGCGGGGCGCTGCTGCTGTTCATCGCCACGATCATCTCCGGTCTGGGCTATGGCACGCCTTTTATCCTCGTGCGCTCGATGATGGCCGACCTTGTGGAGGCCGAAGAGGTGCGCGGCGGTGCCAACCGGTCGGGGCTTTTCTATTCGCTGATGTCCGGCGCCTACAAGACAGGCGCGAGCTTTGCCATTGGCATCCCCTATATCCTGCTCGGCGTCCTTGTCGGCTTCAATCCGTCGGGCGCCAATTCATCCGGCACGGTGACCGGCCTCATGGTCGTCTTCGTCTCCGTCCCGGTCGTCTCCTACCTCCTCGCCGCGTTTCTCATCTGGCGCTATCCCATCACCCGTGCCTCGCAGCAGGAAACTGCTGAAGCCATCAACAGGGGTGGACAAGCCAATCTGGAATCGCTTCACCCCCCGGTGAAAGATGGAGATTTATAGATGACCGACCTTGTGCGCCCGTCCGGCCGCGCCGCTGACCAGCTGCGCGATATCGTGCTTGAAACCAATGTGACCCGCTATGCAGAAGGCTCGTGCATGGCGAAGTTCGGCCACACCCATGTCCTTTGCACCGCGTCCTGGTCCGACAGCGTGCCGCCATGGCTGCGCGGTCAGGGCAAGGGCTGGGTCACCGGCGAATATGGCATGCTGCCGCGCGCCACGCACACCCGCGGCAGCCGTGAAGCGGCGCGCGGCAAGCAGTCCGGCCGCACGCAGGAAATCCAGCGCCTCATCGGCCGTTCCCTGCGCTCGGTGGTGGACCTCACCGCCCTCGGCGAAAACCAGCTCACCATCGACTGCGACGTCATCCAGGCCGATGGCGGCACCCGCACCGCCTCGATCACGGGCGGCTTCGTCGCCATGGCGCTTGCGCTCAAATATCTGCGCGAGGAAGGCGTGATCGATAAGGACCCGATCCAGAAACAGGCCGCTGCCATTTCTGTCGGCCTCTACAAGGACCACCCCGTCCTCGACCTCGACTACCCGGAAGATTCCGGCGGCGAAGGCGACATGAATGTCGTCATGAGTTCAGATGGCGGCTTCATCGAAATCCAGGGCACCGGCGA
>NZ_CAXFSW010000029.1:0-14444 GCF_964005855.1 uncultured Henriciella sp. | reverse complement strand
TGAATGTCGTCATGAGTTCAGATGGCGGCTTCATCGAAATCCAGGGCACCGGCGAGGAACGCCCGATGACCCGCCCCGAAGTCGAGGAGATGATGCGTCTGGCCGAAAAAGGCTGCACGGAACTGTTCGAGCACCAGATGAAGGCCATCGGGTAGGCGTTCCGGCTGCCACTCACGGATAGGGCAAGGGCTTGAGGTCCGGCTCGACCCAGCCCTTTCGTGCCTCCGGCGAGAAGAGGCGCTCGCGCGACCAATAGGTTGTTAGCCAGGCGTTGCGCCCACACTCTGACGCCATGAGGAGGGCGAGCACTTCCGGCAGGGGCGCCCCCGCGCAGGTTTTGAGGTGAGCGCGAGCGGCCCGCAGTGAAGCGAAGGTGATCGTCTCGTGATAGCCTTCGGTGTCGCTGTTGGGCGTTCCGACTGCGGCGTTATAAGCGCGGATCATGGCCGGCATCTCTGCGAAGGCGTCGATGTCCGGCCGCGAAAGCAAGTCGAGCGCCGCGCCAAAATGCGCTTCATGCGTCCACTCCGCCTTGGGCAGACTTCTGGCGATCAGGCCGTCTGTAATGCGCCGGATCGCGGCATCTGTTGAGAGTGACATTGGATGTCCTTTCAGGCTGGGCGGGGCCCGAAATGGAAAACCCCGCCGCATGGTGGCGAGGTTGTGTGGAATGCAGGCTGTCCCTGATCGTCTGACCGAAAATCAGGACCAGCCGGTAAGCGCAAAACAACAGCCCGCCGGTGTCCGGAAGGTCTGTTGCTGGTTCAGATATGAAGCCATGCTGCGCATGAATTGACGCGTAAACGCCAGAAGGCAAAAAATCAATTGCGGCATAGGCCGCCGCCTACGCTCTGCGCCCCAGGCTCTCCAGCCCGGACATGGCGAGCTGCAGGCTCTGCGCGATACGGGCTGCGCGCTGCATGAAAAACTCAACCGTTTCGGGGCCCGGTGAGATCTCTTCCAGCGTCTGCTGAAAGAGGCCCAGCCAGAGAGCGAAATCCTCTCGCCGGATGCCCTCCAGCTTCATATGGGCCGGCACCGGCTTGCCGGAATAGCGCCCCGCATTCATGGCGACCGAGGCCCAGAAATCCTTCAGCTTAGCGAGGTGGTCTGGCCAGTCATTTATCTCGCCATTGAAGATCGGGCCCAGGCGGGGGTGGGCGCGCACACGGGCGTAGAAGGTCTCGACCAGCATCGAGATGAAATCATCATCGATGCCGAGGCGGGCGGCATTGTCCTGTATATCGCGGCGGCGCTCTTCGGCCGAGCGGATCTGGTAGGTCATGACGCCTGTCTATCGGTGCTGCGCAAGCGGCGTCCATACGCAGACGCCCTTATAGGATGCGCGGCGGGCGCCTACTCCACCTCCGGCTTGTCGCGCCCTTCCCAGGTAACGTCTGCGTCCCAGAGCGGCACGGTCGACAGGCTCATCTTGGCCGAGCCGTCGACCGGCTTGCGCGAGAAGGAGACATACATCATCGCATCGCTTTCGGCGTCATAGATACGGCGCACGGCAAGCTGCTTGAAGACCAGCGAACGGCCCCGGTCCCAGACTTCCTCACCGGAGCGGTCGAGGTCGATCCTGCCAATAACAACAGGGCCGGTCTTAAGGCAGGAAATGGAGGAGTTCGACGGGTCCTCAAACCAGTTGCCCTTGCCAATCCTGTCCCAGACGCCGCGGTCGAAATAGGTGACATGGCAGGTAATGCCCTGCACCTTGGGGTCCTTCAGCCGGTCGATCTTGATCTCATTGCCCAGCCAGTCATTCTTGAACTCGCCGACTTCGCGATCGCCATTGCCACATGCGGTAAGGGGCAGAAGAAGGACAAGCAGTGCGAGGGCGGCCTTGGGCGATGGCATTCGATGAGTCCTTCATTTGGCGCGGCTTGCAGATAGAATGGATCACCGTCCCGGAAGTTGCGCGCCTTCACCGGCTGACCTGCGCCAGCCCCTAAGCCGCTTCCTCATCCTCAGCGGCCGCGCCATCTTCCTCACCGTCAAAGATCAGGATGTCGCCCGGCTGGCAGCCCAGCTCCCGGCACAGCGCTTCGAGCGTGGAAAAACGGACCGCCTTCGCCTTCCCCGTCTTGAGGATGGAGAGGTTGGCGAGCGTGACGCCCACACGGTCTGACAGTTCTGTCAGCGACATGCGGCGTTCGAGAAGGACGCGGTCGAGGGTTACACGAATGGCCATATAGGGTCAGGCCCTCCTAGATCGTCATCTTCTCTTCCTCGCGCAGGCGGCTTCCTTCCCGGAAGACCTGCGCAAGGACGAGAAGCGCTATGACTGCCGCCCAGGCGGCAAGGTTGATACTGAGACGCAGCGGCTGTTCGCTGCCAAGATCGACAAAGACGTTGAGCAGGATCACGGTGAGATATCGCGCCACTTCAATGGCCCCGATGGCGATTGCAATCTTGCTGAGGCGCGGCCCGTTCTCCGGCACGAAGGGGTCGCCATCGGCGAGGGTCGAGAGGATACGGCGCAGTTGCATACAGACATAGATGATGCCCGGAGCGAACACGACCAGTCCCGCGAGTCCTGCAATGAACTGGCCCGGCGCGACACCCTCCACATAGGCCTCCATGCCGGGCACGCGCATGACGCCGCCATTCAGGCTTCCGATCAGGCCGACGCTAATCAGCAGGAAGGCGATGATCCCGCAGACGATGGCCACCCAGATCACCACCTGCATGAGGCCTGACAGGAAAGCAGCCATGGAGTTATGCTGGCGGATTGTCATATCTCTTCGAAATCCTCAGATACCGCAGAACCGGGTCTCACATACCAGTCCGGCACAAATTTACCGTTTAACGATAATAGCGTTCACACAGAAAGCAAGATCGGAGCCACATCCAGTCATGACTCGCAAACTTGAGAAAGGCCGGCTCGTCGCGGCAACACATAACAAGGGGAAAGTCCGCGAACTGAAGGATCTTTTCGAACCGGTCGGCATGGAAGTCGTCTCCGCCATCGATCTGGACCTGCCGGAGCCGGAAGAGACCGAACAGACCTTTTCCGGCAATGCCCTCATCAAGGCACGCGCCGCATGCGAGGCGACCGGCGCCCCGGCGCTTTCCGACGATAGCGGTCTTGAGGTGACGGCGCTTGGCGGCATGCCGGGTGTTCATACAGCCATCTGGGCGGGCGAGCCGCGCGATTTCTATGTCGCCATGGAAAAGGTTGAGACCCTGCTGAAAGAGATCGAGGCCACCGACCGCAGCGCCCGCTTCGTCTCCACCCTCGCCGTCGTCTGGCCGGACGGTCATGAGGAAGTCTTCGAGGGCACGGTCGAGGGCGAGCTTGTCTGGCCGCCGCGCGGCGAACAGGGCTTCGGCTTTGACCCGGTCTTCGTCGCAAAGGGCGAGACCGAAACCTTTGGCGAGATGGACCCGGCAAAGAAGCACGCCATGAGCCACCGCGCCGACGCGTTCGCGAAACTGAAAGCGGCCCTGCTTTGAAGGCAGCGACGCCCCCTTTCGGCCCGGCCCATGGGTTCGGGCTCTATATCCACTGGCCCTATTGCACGCGCATCTGCCCCTATTGCGACTTCAACGTCTATGCGGCCAAGGACAGGGACAATGCCGGGCTGAACGCCGCCCTTCTGAGCGATGTCGCGCGCCACAGGGCCTTGCTGGCGGATCATCCGCCGCTGGGCTCGGTCTATTTTGGCGGGGGCACCCCCTCACTGATGGCGGCTGGCGACATCGCATCCCTGATCGAACGGGCCGATGAGGCATTCGGGATTGAATCAGGCGCCGAAATCACCCTGGAGGCTAATCCGGCCGATATCTCACGCGGGGCGCTGCAGGCGTGGAAAGCGGCCGGCATCACCCGCGTCTCGCTGGGCATCCAGTCCCTTGATGATCAGGCGCTTTCCTTTCTGGGCCGCGACCATGACAGCGCCATGGCCCGGCGCGCCGCAGAAGACACGCTCGCTATTTTCGACAATACTTCAATCGACCTCATCTATGCCCGGCCTGGCCAGCCGACAGAGAGTTGGAAAACGGAACTGAGCGATGCGCTATCGCTCGGCGCGCCGCATCTTTCCCTCTATGAACTGACCATTGCAGAGCGCACCGCCTTCGGCAAACGCGCCGAACGCGGCGAACTTGTCCCGATGCCAGATGACGACCAGGCTGACCTCTATGAGCTGACCCAGCAGATCTGCGAGGCGCGCGGCCTGCCCGCCTATGAGATTTCCAACCACGCCGCCGGCGAGGCATACAAATCCCGGCACAACCTTACCTATTGGCGCGGCGGCGACTGGATCGGCATCGGCCCCGGCGCGCATGGCCGGCTCAGCCTGGATGGCCGGCGTTTCGCGACACATGCTCCGGCAAGGCCCGGCGATTATGAGGCGGCGGTCAAAGCCCCCCTCCCCTCCGAGCCGGGCGAGCCCCTCACATCGCTCGACACGGCCCGCGAACTGCTCGCCCTCGGCCTTCGCCCGGACGAGGGTTTCGATCTGGACCGCATGACCGCCGTTTCAGGCATGCCGGCAGACGCCGCGAGCCTCGACATGCTTGCGGAGGCAGGTCTCCTTCACCGCTCGGGACAGGTGGTCTCGCTCACGCGTGAGGGCCGTCTCCTCGCCGACCGTATTACGGCCGAACTCGCGCCCTGATCCGCCCTAGTCGGTCTTGCGGAACCGTTTGCCCTGCTGTTTCATCACCGCGCGGCCAAGCGGCTCGGGCAGGATACGCGTCAGTGTGGCGAGGCCCTTATTGACCGCACCGGGCACCACCACAGGCGCACCCCGGCTCACCCCATCCAGTCCGGCCTTCACCACAGGGCCTGCCTCCATCCACATCCAGTCCGGCCACTCATTGGTCATCTCGCGCGTGCCGTTCACATCGTGGAATTCGGTCCACGTGAAACCGGGGCAAAGCGCGGTGCAGTGAATGTCGTGTCCTGCCGCTTCGGCCTCGGCATGGATGCTTTCGGAGAATTTGATCAGGCCCGCCTTCACACTGGCATAGAGTGTGTGACCACTTGAGCCCGGCGTATATCCGGCCAGCGACGCGACATTGATGATCCGCCCGAAATTGCGCTCCGCCATGCCCGGCAGCAGCTTGTGAACGAGCTCGATCGGCGCGGTATAGAGGACCTGGATAAAGGCCGCCTGCTCTTCCCAGCTTGTATTGAAGAAGGTGCCCGGCAGGCCATAGCCGGCATTGTTCACCAGCGCATCGACATGGCGCCCGGCCTCTTTCAGCTCATGAATGATGGCATCGGCCGCCCCCTCTTTCGAGAGGTCCTGAGCGATGGTGAAGGCCGCGACGCCATATTTGTCCTCAAGCTCTCGCGCGAGCGCATCCAGCCGGTCCAGACGGCGCGCAGTCAGGGCCACGTCCCACCCCTTGGCAGCGTACTGACGGGCAAATTCTGCCCCAAGACCGGCTGAGGCGCCGGTAATCAGAGAAAGATTTCGTTTTTTCACGTGTGCTCCGATCAAATTTTGCGAGTGTCGTCCTGTTTTTGTAACATAAACGACACACTCAGATTTCATTTATTTACCCCGTCTTGTTTACGACTTCACGTGTGGCAAATGCGAGGCACACAGACGCAGGGAAGCGATCTGTGCCTGTAGAGGGGAAAATTATGAAACAGAAACTCCGCCTGCTTTGTTCAGCAGCACCACTCATCATTCTTTGCGCGCAACCCGCGCTGGCGCAGGACGCCGCACAAGCGAACGCCCAGTCCGAAGAGCTTCGTCAGGGCCAGATCGTCGTGACCGGCACGCGCAGCGCTGACCGGACCGCGCTCGAAACAGCCGTCCCGGTCGACGTCTTCCCGGTCGAGGAACTGACCGATACGGGCCGCGTCGAACTGAACCAGATTCTGACGACGACCGTTCCGAGCTTCAACTTCAACCAGACGGCCATCAATGACGGCACCGACATTGTCCGCCCGGCCACACTGCGCGGCCTCGCGCCGGACCAGACGCTCGTTCTGGTCAACAGCAAGCGCCGCCACACCTCGGCTCTGGTCAACATCAACGGCTCGGTTGGCCGCGGTTCGGCAGCTGTCGACCTCAACGCCATCCCGACCACCGCGATTGGCAGCGTGCAGGTCCTGCGTGACGGTGCCTCCGCCCAGTATGGTTCGGACGCCATTGCCGGCGTGATCAACGTCCTCCTGCGTGAGGAAAGCTCCGGCGGCGGTCTCAATGTGCGCTACGGTGCCCATGTGACGGATCCTGAGGGCCTGGACCGCAGCGAGACCGATGGTCAGACGACCACGATTGGCGGCTGGTCGGGCTTCGGCCTCGGCGACAGCGGCTTCCTGACCGTCTCGGCCGAATACTCCCTGCGCCAGCGCACCAACCGCGCCGGTCTCGACCCGCGCCAGCAATTCCCGGACACGCCGGAATTTGCAGAGTTCGAGCGCACCTTTGACCGCCTGAACCACAATTACGGCAATGGCCGCGCGGAGAACGTCAACCTGTTCTTCAATAGCGGCTACACGCTGGACAATGGCGCAGAGCTTTATGCGTTTGGCGGCCTTCAGGACCGTGAAGGCGAAAGCCCGGGCTTCTATCGCCGGGCCATCGACACCCGCAACATCTCCTCGATCTATCCGGGCGGCTATCTGCCGGTCATCGGCGGCGATGTGTTTGACTACAGCCTTGGCGGCGGTATTCGCGGCACAGCCAATCTTTGGGACTATGATCTCAGCGTCGTGCGCGGCTCGAACGAACTTGAATATTCGGTCGAGAACTCGCTCAACGCCTCGCTGGGCCCAACGAGCCAGACCAGTTTCGATGCCGGTAGCCTGAAATTCGACCAGGTCACCGTCAACGCAGACATCGTGCGCACCTTCGACAACATGCTGCCGGGGACCACAACGCTCGCCTTCGGCGCCGAATATCGCGACGAGAATTTCGAGATCGAAGCCGGCGAGCCGAATTCCTACATCCAGGGGCCTTTCCCGGCGACCGACTATTTCGGCAATCCGGTCTCCCCGACCGCAGCGGCCGGCAGCCAGGTCTTCCCCGGCTTCACCCCGGAATCGGAAGTCGATGAAGGCCGCGACGCGACCAGCGTCTATGGCGAGATCGAATGGGAGCCGAATGACCGCACCCTGCTGTCGGCGGCCCTTCGCTATGAGGACTATTCGGACTTCGGCGACACGGTGACCGGCAAGGTCGCTGGCCGGTACGACTTTACCGACCAGGTCGCCATTCGCGGCGCCATCTCGACCGGCTTCCGCGCACCGAGCCTGCAGCAGCAATACTTCACGGCGATCTCGACCAACTTCATCGACGGCGTGCCGTTCGAGGTTGGCACCTTCCCGGCGACCTCTCCTGCGGCCATCGCCCTTGGCGGCGGCCAGCTCGAGGCCGAGGAATCGATCAGCTACTCGCTCGGTACGGTCATCACGCCGACCCCGGACTGGTTCGTCACCATCGACGCCTATCGCATCGACATCGACGACCAGATCTTCCTGACGGAAAACCTCGGTGGGCCTGAAGTGCAGGAAGTGCTGGACGATGCAGGCGTCAACGCACAGCTCGTCCGCTTCTTCCAAAATGGCATCGAGACCGAAACCACGGGTGTCGATATCGTCACCAAATATGGCTTCGATTTCGGCAATCGCGGCGCGTTCGACGTCTCGGCAGCCTTCAACTACTCCAAGACCGAAGTGACGGAAGTGCCCGAAAACACGGTCATTCCGAGCCTCGTCCTGTTTGGCCGCGACCGCTCCCTCACGCTTGAGGAAAGCGCCCCGGAAACCAAGCTGATCCTGTCTGGCGACTATTCCTATCAGATCGCCAAGCTGAACGTGAGGGCGACCCGTTTTGGTGAGGTGCTCGTGCCCTCCTCCAATCCGGACAATGACTTCACGCTGGATTCGGCTTGGATCCTGGATGCGTCGGTCAATGTCGATCTGACCGAGCGCATCTCGGTCGGTGTCGGCGCGGACAACATCCTCGACGAATACCCGACCCAGACTCCGGACAATCTGAGCTTCAATGGGATCTTCCCCTATTCAAGCCGCAGCCCGTTCGGCTTCTCCGGCCGCTTCCTGTACGGCACCGTCAGCTATCGCTGGTAGGACCGGAACGACACTGAAACCGGGAAATGCCGCTCCGAAAGGGGCGGCATTTTTCATGGTACCGCTTAAAGCGGCTCAGGCTGACTTGCGCCAGACATTCACCTTGGTGAGGAAGGCAAGCTGTGTGCGTTCCTTTTTGAAACCCGCAGCCTCCATTGACGGGGCGAAATCCCAGCCGAGATAGGCCTTGTAATAGGGCTCGTGGAAGCCTTCGGGGAAATATTCAAGGATGCCGTCCAGCCCTTCATTGTCACCGAACTGAAGGCTGTCGGCCACGATGAACGCCCCGCCCGGCTTCAGGACTCGGGCCGCCTCCTCGATGACCTTACCGCGTATTTTTTCCGGCAGCTCATGGAAGAGATAGATCGACACGATCATGTCGAGGCTTTCATCCTCCAGCGGCAAGACCTCGGCCTGCCCTTCAATCACGTCCACATGCGGCCATGGCGCGACCATCGCCCGCGCCCGCTCTGCATAGTTCGGCGAGAGGTCCAGCCCCATCGCCTGCAGCCGCGGAAAAGCGCGCATCGTCTCGCGCAGGAACCGGCCCGTTCCGCAGGCAAGATCCAGCAGCCTGACCTCTCTCTGGTCCCGGCCCTTCATCTCGCGCGCGATCTCTGCCAGCGCCGCACGGCGCATGGCGTCCGCCGCGCCGGTGAACAGCGCCTCGACCTGATGGTCATAGAGACGCGCGCTCTCGTCCGACAGCCAGCCATCGGTCTGATAGTGAAAGTTCTGCTGGTAATAATCCGGATAACGATTGGAGCCCTCAAGCCGCTCGCGTACCTCATCGCCTTCGCGGGCCACCCGGCGCCGGTCGACCTCGGCGACATCGCGCATGAAGTCACGCGCCCGGCTCACCGCCGCGGGCAGGTCGGCAAGGCGCACATCTTCGGGTTTGGGATAAAGCCCTGCCTCTATATTGGCGCGGTCACGGGCAAACAGCCCCAGATAGGCCCGGCGCAGCTCTTTTGTATCGACCGGATTGACTGGCTTGAACACCGGCTCACCCGGCCGGTTGAACCCGGCAGAGCGCCGCTTTGCTATCCTGTATTGCGCCCCATACCAGGCCGCGCGAACCGCCTGCGCTGCGCCGTAACGCGCGCGCGAAAGCGTCTTTCCCGTTTCCTGCATGATCGCCATGAACTAAAAGATGGGACAGTCACCGGCATTCGTCCAGCATCCATCTTAAGGCCTTGAGTTAATTGTTATTTACCCTTCAGCCTGCGTTCAGGCGGGCATGTTATAGTCGTAAGTGTAGAAAAGCGGGGCCATATCCGTCCCGGTAAAGGAGACAGACATGTTCAAGACGCGCACAGCAATCCTGGGCAGCGCCGCAGCGCTCGCAATCGCGCTGCCGGCTGGCGCCCAGGGCTATGACTCGCAAGGCTATGGATATTCAGATTACAATAATTACGGCTACAACCAGACCGCCGGGAACCCCGCTTACATAAACTGTGAGCGCCAGCGCCGCTCACGCCAGCAGACTGCCGGCGTTGTCGGCGCCATTGCAGGCGGCCTGCTCGGGGCCACCATCGCCGACAATGACGATGATGACGATCGTTACCGCCACCGCCGCCACGGCTATGACCGGTATGATCGCTATAACCGCTACGACCGGTATGGGCGCTATGACCGCTACAACCGTTATGACCGCTATCGCCACCGCGACAATGACAATGGTGACCAGATTGCCGGCGCCCTTGTTGGCGCCGTCGTGGGCGGCCTCGCAGGCACGGCGATCGGTGGCAGCGGAGGCGACGACTGCGCCCGCCGCGTCCAGAACCAGCCGAATACCTATTATGGCAACCAGCACACGCCGCCGTCCCGCGTGACCTATAACAATAGCTATGCCCCCAACGCCTATAATCGCGGCAGCTATGATCAGGGCGGGTACCATAACGGAACCTACACCCGGACCTATGAGCAGGACGACCTCTATGGCGGCCAGCGCACCTATCAGACCGGTACGACTTATGGCGGCGCCACCTATAACGGCACGACCACCGGCTATAATGCCGGCGTGACCAGCGGCTATGACAGCGGCGAATGCCGCACTGTCTATCAGGGCAATGTGGAGCGCACCGCCTGCAATGTCGGCGGCGACCGCTGGGAATATGTCGACTAGGTCTTCGATAGACCCAGCCTTTGGCAGAGCAGACAGGCCAGTGTATTCGACCTGGCCTGTCCCTCTAAAGGGCGTACACCCTATAAAGGGTAAAGCCGAGCCGACGCGCAACGCTTCCCCGACCGAAGCATAGGATTATCCTATGCAAGTATTCCGAAAATACGATTTTATGGAGTCTCGACCCGCCTCCAATTAACTCCCCGGACGGGCATCTTGTCTTGCCCGATTCTGGAGGGAGACATGAAACAAAAGACTCTATTCTTGACAACATTTACAGCTGTTGCGGCCCTCTCACTGGCCGCCTGCGCAAACGCCGCCGATGAGGCCGAACCGCCTGTCACCATGGCACAAACGGACACGCCGGAAGCCGAGACGGTTGAAGCCGCCGGCCTCTGTCTTGATGCAGGCCCACAGACGCCTCGCGACATCGCCAGCACCATTGGCCTTAATCCGGTAAGCTTCCCGCTCGCCCCGCCAGCAGAGCAGATGAACCTCTGCAATATCCACTCGCACACCAATGCCGAACACAAGGGCCCTGGCTTCAGTGTCTTTGTGAACGATAGCGACTTTGGCGGCTTTGCCTGCAACGCCACCGAAGACCTCACCGAGGCGGAGCTGACACCGGTGGACGGAGCCTATGGCAATGTGAAACCCGGCGACACGATTGAGGTGCATTGGGTCCACACCAGCTGCGAGACTGCCGCGCCGGGTGAAGGCCTCGGCGCCTGCGTACCCGAAACCTGCACCGACCCCCTGCTGCGCGTGGAAGCTCAGGTCTTTCTTGTGGTCAATGACAGCGCGGCCGCCGATTTCACAGAGCTGGCCGCCGTGCGCCAGTCCGGCGGCATGTGGCAGACGGGCAATATCCCGTCCGATACGGGCGACCCGGTGACCTTCATCGGCTCGACCACGGGCCCATCCTACACGCAGGCGCAGTGTTCACCCGCTCAGGTGACATGGAGCGTGCGCCCGCAATGCACAAAGCTCGACATCAATTCCCTCCATGCCTGGGCGGCAGAGGGCAACGTCTTCAACGAGACCGCCTCGCATGCCGTCCGCCAGCTTGTCACTGCGCCGGAACTGCTTTCGCCGATGGAATAAGTTACCCCTTACCTCCCATGGCGGGGGCAGCCACATCCGGCTTCCCCCGCCTCTTTTTTTATCTGATACCGGACGGCCACGGCGCATTCTGCGCATTGCCGCGGATATGGAGAGCCCCCGATGAGACGTCATCATTCTGCCGCCAGTGCGAGCCTTCTTGTCTTGCTGCCGGCGATCCTGCTTCCGGCCCATGCCCAGTCGCTTACAGGAAATGTCGGCTCGGCCGGCGTGTCGAAAGGCGAACAGTCCGTGGAGGCGCGGTTCGGCGCCGATGAGGACGGCAATGCCGGCAGCCGGATCCACTATGATAACGCGTTCACGGACTGGTATCAGCTTCGGCTGATCGGCGCCTTCAGCCAGCCCGACGACGGTGATTGGGACGTGTCCAGCCTGACGGTCGAGAACTGGTTTCAGTGGAGCGAGGAAGCATCGGATAATTCGGGCTTCAATGGCGGCGTCAGGTTCGCCTATGGGTTCGACCAGAATGGCGGCCCGGATGAGGCGGAAGTCCGCCTGACGGTAACCGACAAGTTCGCAGATGACTGGGAGTGGCGAGCAAACCTGATCGCCGAAATGGAAACCGGCAACGGCAGCGAGGGCGGCGTTGAGCTGGAAGGCCGCGCACAGATTTCCCGCGCCCTCAACATCTCAGCGCTTGGCACAGATGACTGGCGTCTGGGCGTCGAATACTTCGCCGAGTTCGGAAACAGCCGGGACATCCCCGGCCTGTCCGGACAGGCCCATCAGATCGGGCCTGTCGTGAAGCTCGGCTGGCAAGGCGGATACTTCATCCAGTCCGCTGTAAGGTTTGGCGTCACCCGAGGCGCGGATGACGCCATGGCCAAGCTCTTCGTCGGGCGCGAATTCTGATGGCCTAAAGGTCAGCAAACCGGATGATATTGCGCGCGCCGTCATCCGGCGTCACCTTGTCCGTCCAGACTTCAAGATCATAATCCCGCCCCGTATGGACGCGCGAATACTGCCAGCGGGCCATACCGATATCGCGGTCGCCCCTCTCACGCTCGCGCTGCTCTGCCGTCTCGATTGCACAGTGAACGGCGACGAAGGTGAGGGTGTGAGAGGCCAGGACCTCGCGATAATGATCCTGATCGCCAGCCCCGAGCATGACGTCGTCCACCACAAGGTCGAGGCCCTGATCGGCAAGCGCCGCAATGGCGGTCCGCATCCCTCGCATGAGCGCTACACCGTAGGGTCCCGTCCCGATCTCCACTTCCACAGGGTCGACCTCTGCCACCGGACGAAAACTGAACGCTTCGTCGTCATTGGCAAAGCGCGGCGGCATCATCTCAAGGAAATCGTCCATGCTGACACGCAGCACCGGACCTGTTGCGAGGCGCTGGATCGCGCGCGCCAGAGACGTCTTTCCTGAACTACTGGTCCCGTTGAGAATGACGATTTTGGCCACGTCCGTCCCTTGTCAGCCCGGCACAATCGCCGCGATCAGGCGTGGCCCGGCCGAACTCATCGCTTCTTCGAACGCCTTGTCGAAATCCTCGGCTGTGGTGACGGCTGTCGCTTCAACCCCCATGGATTCAGCGAGGCTCACCCAGTCGATATCCGGCTCCCCGATGGCCAGCATATCCTTCGCCGTCGGGCCGGGATTGCCCGCGCCGGTGCGGTGCAGCTCGATATTCAGGATGCGGTAGGTGTGGTTGACGAAAACGATGGTCGTCACATCGGCGCCTTCGCGCACCATGCTCCACAGCGCCTGATTGGTATACATACCTGCGCCATCGCCCGTCAGCGCGATCACCTTGCGGTCCGGCGCAGCCACCGCCGCGCCAAGCGCCAGCGGCAGGCCCTGCCCAATGGCCCCGCCTGTCAGCATCATCCAGTCATGCGGCTCAGCCGTCATGGTCGACAGGAAGACGGGCAGCGAGTTCGAAACGCCGTCATCGGAGACAATCGCATTCTCCGGCATATGACGCGCGACGCTCGCGCCAACCGCAGCCGCATTCAGCTCACCTGTCGGCGCATCCGGCTTGCGCAGCGGCATCGGGTCGGCAATGTCGCTGGCCCCCATCGCGTCGGCCAGCGCCAGCAGCGTCTTCGCACTGTCCGTGTCGGCCCCGCCAAGATCCATCGTCTCGCAGCCCTCCGGCACCAGCAGGCTGGGCTTGCCTGGATAGGCAAAGAAGGCGGCCGGCAGGCTCGTGCCCGCCACCAGCATCAGATCCGCGCCCTCAAGGTCAGACATCGCGCCTTCGGCGAAATACTGCATACGGTCCGGCGCGAAGAGACCGGCGCCCCGGCGCATCTTCCAGTAGAAGGTGTCGGTGATGACCCGCAGACCGGCGGCCTTCAGGCGGGCGGCTGCCGCAAGCCCCTCTTCGGTGAGCGCTGTGCCATTGATCACGATGACCGGCGCCTTGGCTGCCTCAATCGCGGCCTTCGCCTTCTCGATCAGCTCCCCCGGTGTCTGCCGCATGGAGGGCAGCTGCGCCTTGCCCCCCTTTTCGCCCTCTTCTTCCCAAGCCGAATCGGCGGGCAGGATCAGCGAGACCGGCCCCGAAACCGGGCCGAAGCTTGCCGCATAGGCTTCCGCGGCAAGCTTGCCGGTCGTCTTCACATTGTCGGCAGACTTGATCCAGACAGAGTTCGGGCCCGCCAGGCCCATAATGTCGGAATTGAGCGGCGCATCATATTTGCGGTGGTCGACGGCATGATCGCCGATGACATTTACCATCGGGGTATGCGCACGCTTCGCATTATGGATGTTCGCCCCGCCATTGAGGTAACCCGCCCCGAGATGCAGCAGCGTCATGGCCGGCTTTCCGGCGATCCGCGCATAGCCATCGGCCGCGCCCGTCGCGACACCTTCAAACAGGCACAGCACCGACTTGATCCGTGTCTCGCGGTCGAGCGCGGTGACAAGATGCATCTCCGACGTACCCGGATTGGCGAAACACGCCTCGAGCCCATTATCGGCCAGCGTGGAAACGAGCGCATCGGCGCCTGTCAATTTCTGTTCTGCCATGTCTGTCGTCCTCCAATTTGTGTCGTCACGCGCCCTTGCGCGGCGCTAGTCCAGTTCAATGATCTCTTCGTCAGGCGATTTCGCGTAAAGCCGGTCCAACTGATCCTGCCTCAACGCCTGCACGCGGCCCTGATTGATATAACCCTTTTCGGTGATCT
>NZ_CAXFSW010000028.1:0-16345 GCF_964005855.1 uncultured Henriciella sp. | reverse complement strand
CCTGAGTGCCGGTGGCTTCGAAGGCAGCTACAACGCCTCCAACCTCATCGCAGGCTTTGCCACACGCACAGGACAGATGCGCATCTCGAGCGAAGCTGTAGAGGCGTCAACGGCCGCCCAGCATTCAATCATGGCAGAAGCAGAGCGCCGGGAAACCGGCGTTGATGTGGACACGCAGATGCAGATGCTTCTGGAGATCGAACAGGCCTACGCCGCCAATGCCCGCGTCATTGAGATCGCCAACCAGATGATGCTCAAGCTGATGGAGCTCTAGAATGATCAACACGTCCTATTTTGGCAGTTCGATCACCAGTCAGCTGAGCCGTGACATTTCCAATATCCGCGAGCGGATTGAGAAGACATCAAGCGAAGCGGTGACCGGTAAGGCCGCCGACCCGACAGCGCACCTGTCCGGCCAGATCGGCAAGGCCATGCTGACGCAGCAGGCTGTCGAGGCCATCGACCGCGACACCAGCCTGCTTCAGCTTCGTGAGGCACGCCTCGATATCACCCAGCAGAGCCTGGAGCGGATGCAGGACAATCTGGCGGCAATCTCCGTTCGCGCTCTGGACGCGCTCAGCGCAGGCTCGC
This sequence comes from uncultured Henriciella sp., assembly GCF_964005855.1. Taxonomy (NCBI): domain Bacteria; kingdom Pseudomonadati; phylum Pseudomonadota; class Alphaproteobacteria; order Hyphomonadales; family Hyphomonadaceae; genus Henriciella; species uncultured Henriciella sp. The sequence continues at coordinate 15,754 of NZ_CAXFSW010000028.1, read as the reverse complement.
CGGTCGAACGCGAAGCGCTGGCCGGCGATGCCCGCGCCCAGCTCGATGCGGCGCTGATTTCACTCAATGCACGCCATGGCGAGCGCTTTCTCTTTTCAGGCGACGCGACAGACAAGGCGCCATTCGGCTCAAGCGAAGCCTTTCTGGAAGATCTGCGCGCCATTGCCGACGCTGCCAGCGACAAGGCAGACTTCGACGCCAGAATGGATGCCTATTTCGATTCAGAGACAGGCGACTTTGCCAACAGCTTCTATCGTGGCTCAAAGACATCTTCGGATGGAGACGCTGTAACCGGGCTCGATCCAGCCATTGCCAGCACGCTTCGCAATCTGGGCATCCTGTCCATGGCAAAGCCGGGCGATGCGCTGGACAAATTCTCCACCGGCCAGACGCTGGACATCATTTCCAACTCAGCCGACAGACTGGTCCAGTCCGATGCCGACCTGACGCAGCTTCGCGCCGCCACCGGTATCCTTCAGGGACGTGTCGCCGACGGCATGAAAGGCCTCGCCCAGGAGAGGCTGGTGCTCAACAATCTGCTGGAAGGCATGACTGCGCGTGACCAGTATGAAGCGGCCTCCGAACTCAAATCTCTGGAGGCCAGTCTCGAAGCCTCCTACATGCTGACGGCAAGGCTGTCTCAGCTCACCCTCATGAACTTCCTAAGGTGATCCGATGAAGCCTCTGATGATCCTTCTCGCACTGGCCAGCCTCGTCCTGCCAGGTCTGGTCTACCCCACCGCCGAGGCCCAGACCCGGATACGCGATGTGGTCGATGTCGAAGGCGTGCGGCAGAACGATCTGATCGGCTATGGTATCGTGGTTGGCCTGAACGGAACGGGCGACACGGTTCGCAATTCACCGTTTACCGAGGATTCCCTGACCTACATGCTCGAACGCCTTGGCGTGAATGTGCAGGGCGAGGACATCAAGCCGGATAATGTCGCCGCCGTCCTGGTCACGGCAACCCTGCCTTCCTTTGCCCGCAATGGCTCCACCGTCGATGTATCGGTCTCCTCGATCGGTGACGCTGAAAGCCTCGAGGGCGGCACGCTGGTGCTGACCCCGCTCAAGGGCGCCGACAATGAAGTTTATGCGGTGGCCCAGGGCAGCATTATCGTTTCCGGTATCGATGTGCAGGCCGCCGGCGCGCGGGCCCGGAAGGGAACGCCCACCCAGGGCGCGATCCCAAGCGGCGCCCGTGTCGAACGTGAAATCCCCTATCAGTTCAATGATCGCAACTCCCTGGTCCTCGCCCTGCGCGACCCCGACTTCACGACGGCGGCCCGGATCGAGGACACGATCAATGCCGCGGTCGGTTCTCCTGTGGCCTATATGCGCGACCCCGGCACAGTGGATATCGACCTGCGCAGCCTGCAGGGCTCACCCTCGCGCGTTCTTGCCAGCATTGAGAACCTGCCAATCGAGGTCGCCGTGCCCGCACGTATCGTGATTGACGAACAATCCGGCACCATCGTCCTTGGCAAGGATGTCACTATTTCGCGCGTCGCGATTGCCCAGGGCGATATCTCGATCAAGGTCACGGAAACGCCTGTCGTCTCCCAACCCAACCCGTTCGCAGATGGCGAATCCATCGTCCTGCCCCGCTCACGGATCGAGATCGGCCAGACGGGCACGCGGAACATTGCCACGCTGGACGCCAATGTGACGCTCTCGCAGCTGATCGCAGGGCTGAATGCGCTCGGCGTTTCGCCACAGGAAATGGGCGACATCATTCGCACCATGAAGGCGGCCGGCGCGCTGCATGCGGACCTGATCGTACGCTAGGTTTGAGGGTGGAAAGGCGAGCGCCTTAACGGCCCCCTATCTGCAAAGAAAGCCTGTCAGGCTTTCTTCTTCTTTTCCATCTCGATGAGGCCGCGACGCTTCATTCCCATCAAGGCGGTGAGGAAGCTGCGCTGTTCGGCTTCAGGATCCTCAACCGGTTTGAGGTCAGGCGCTTCGAGCGCATCGCGGTACTGCACGGCAAGGCGTGAGGATATATTCTCCAGAAGATAGTCCTGGACGCGCTTGGAGGGGCCTTTCATGGAAGCGAGGACAGGTATCAGCTGATCCTCGCCCATCTCCCTGAAGACCACCGGCACATACTGGCGGGGCAGGATTTCCGGCAGGCCCTCAATAGTGAACATCACTTTCTCGATGCTCGCGAACTTGTCCTCATGCTCGGTGCGGATGAAGGACATGATCCGGGCGCGTGTATTGCTGGGCAGCAAGCTCAGGAGTTCGCCCACCGATTCGGCCGCTTCATTGTCCTCCTCCTCGACCTCCTGAACCTGGTTCAGGAATTCGATCTCCACCATCTGGGCGACCACGTCCACGATCTCAGCGTCCACCTGGTCGCCGCCGACCAGGTAGCTGATCGTGTTGTCCAGCATCGGTTCTTCCAGATGCCCGACCACCTCCGAAGCGAAAGCAACGTCGAGGTTTCGCAGGATAATCGCACTGATATTCGGCGTGAGACGCATGAGATAGGCGGCAACTGCGGCGGGCTTTCGCCCCTCCAGGCGCGACCACACATCGCGCGACTGCGACACCGCCTTCTGTTTCGGCATCTGACTGTTGCCGAAAACCACATCGACGCGGCTCTCATCCAGGAAACCGGAGACGATCTCCCTCGCACGTGCTTTGCCGCCCCGGAACGAGCCACTGGTCTGCCGAAGCGCCTGAAGAAAATCCACGACAATTTCAGTGAGTTCCTCGCGACCGAGATAGGAGACCGCTTCCAGTTCCGCGGCGACCTGCGCGAGCGAGGCATCGTCCAGCTTTTCGACAATGGGCTTTGCCGCCTGCTCTCCCATCATGGCGATCACGACGGCTGCGCGGCGCGCCGGCGGAATCGCCTGTAGATTCGTCGCGACACCCTGCTGGCGCGGACGCAGCGGGGTCACGTTCGATCCTGGCGTCTTAACCGCATCATTCATCCGGCATACCCTCTCACCAGCGCCTCGGTGATCTTCAGCCAGCCATCAGCCAGAACGAAGAAACCGATCTTGAATGGCAGCGACACGACGGTGGGCGGAACCATCATCATACCGACGGCCATCAGCACCGAGGCTACGACGAGATCAATAACAAGAAATGGAAGAAAGACGACAAATCCGATCTGAAAGGCATGCTTGATTTCAGACAGCATGAAGGCGGTCGCCAGCAAGGGAAATGCCGGTTCCTGCCCTTCAGTCACTGGCCGCTGAAGGGCATCGCCCAGAATCGAAACCGTCCCCGGCTCGACACGCGCAGTCATGAACGTCCGGAAGGGGTCGGTTGTCTGCTGCCAGGCAACTGCCTCGTCGATGGCGCCATCGATATAGGGCGAAACGCCATTGGCCCAGGCCTGGGTAAAGGTCGGTTCCATGATGAAGAAGGTCAGGAAGATGGCGAGCGCCATCAGCATCATGTTGGGCGGCGCCTGCTGAATGCCGAGCGCCTGACGGATGAAGGAGAAGACGATAATCAGAAACGGCAGGCAGGTCACCATCATGGCGAGACCCGGTACCAGGCTGAGCACCGTTACAACCAGGAAAAGGATGATGACCGTGCCGCTCAGCCCACCCTCACCGCCCTGACCGAGCAGCGTGTCGAGCGCCGCGCCCGCGTCACCGGCATCCTGCGCACTGGCCGCAAAGCTGAAGAAGAGGGCAAATGCGAGAAGGCTGGCGAGGCGCGCGGCAAGCGCTCCCTCTCTAGCCTTCAGAAGCATCGGCCTCCTCCGCGATTTCGGTAATCTTGACGGCAATGCCGCCATCATCGGTCTCGACCAGTTCCCCCCGCGCGATGAGCTTGTCATCGACCATGAGGCTCACCGGGTCCTCGATGCGCGAGTCCAGCGCGATCACCGAATCCGGTGTGAGGTCCAGCACTTCCTGAACGCTGAGCCGGCGATGTCCAACCGAGACCGTCAGTGTGACCGGCACTCCATAGATGGCGCGGCGAAACTGGTTCACCGGCGAGTCGTCCCGCCGGTCCCCCAAATCTGTAATGGACGGCTTGGCTTCCGCGTTGCCCATCACCCTATCTCCCCTTCACTGGACCGTTCGCTGCGCAGATGCCCGATGCAGGCCTCCAGCAGACCGTCAAAGTCGAAGTCGAGACCACCGCTCTTCCATGAGACATCGACACGGCTGCCGCCGGAACTTTCCTGCGGCACGACATTGCAGATCTCCGCCAGATGGCTGGAGCGCTGGAGGACTTCATACAGTTGCTCAGCCAGATGTGGTTCGGCCTTTATGTCAATGCAGACCTGGCCAGGCGGGATCATCTTTTCCAGATGAAGGGCGATCTCTTCGGCTAGGAAGCGCCGCGCCAGTTTCGGAAACAGGCGCTCGGCAATCGAGGCCACGGAAGCGGCGGTCTGTTCACGGGCGTCAGCCTCGACCTGCTCGACCTTCCCGGCAAGCAGTGCCAGCGTCTGCTCCACCGCATCCATCTTGCGATTATAGCGGGTTTCCTGCTCCTGACGCTCCTGCTCTATACGGCCTCTCTGTTCGCGCACCTGATCTTCGAGACTCGGCTCACGCGGCTGGGCCTGACGGTCAAGACGCGGGCGCGCGCCGACATGGGTGGTCAACCCGTCAAAGCGGGGCAGTTTGGAAAAGACGGCTTCACTCATTTACGGCAGCTTTCCTGTCCTCGTTCAGCCACGACTGAAGAAGTGCAACGGTTTCATCAGGACGTTCGCGGGTATAGTCGGAGAGATAGGTGAAAGGATCTGCAGGCTCCTTCTCAAGGACAGTCGGGCCGTCGCTCGCGCCCGGACCTTCCAGCGCGGAGTTGGCTGTGCCCTTTTGTGTCAGCAGTGGGCGCACAACACCCAGCCCCAGACCAAGTACAACAAGGCCCAGGAGAAGGGCCTGAAGACCCGACCAGAAATAGTTCTGGACGAGGGTTTCGGCCATTCCGGGCGCCGTCACCATCTCTGGCACGGCAGCTTGCTGGAATGGCATCAGTTCCACTGTGAGCGTGTCGCCGCGCTCTGAATTCAGACCCGCCCCCGACAGGATAAGCTGTTCGAAGTCTGCGATGATCTCATTTGCGGCGACGGCCGGATCCTGCCCTTCAGCGCCCAGCCCAAGCGCCTGCTCATTGAGGAGGACCGCGACGGAGACACGTTCGATCTCGCCGGGCAGCAGCTCGGTTTCCGTGCGCCGTTCATTGAAGTCGTAATTCACGCTCTCCGTCGAATTTCGCATCGTGCTGGAGTTTCCACCCCCGCCAGCGCCTTCACCCTGCGGAAGATTGCTGGCCGCACTGAGGGCCCCGCTGCTGCCTGCACTGGTTTCGCTGACATCATTGACTGAACGGCTGCGCACGATGCGCGAGTCCGGATCGACCGTGCGTTCGGAAATCGTCTGGTGCTGGCGGTTCACATCCACGCTGACCGAAACGCGCGCATTGCCCGCGCCGACACGGGCATCGATGAGGCGCAGGATTTTCTCTTCCAGCATGCTCGCCTGCCCCTCGGCCACCACGGAGGGCTGCGACGCCTTGGCCACGTTGGGCCCCGCCAGAAGCCCTTTAACCGGATCGATGACAGCCACATCCTCAGGCGCCAGGCCGGCTACGGCCAGCGCCACCATATACTGGATGGCCTCGGCCTGGCCCGGGGAAAGGTCATGGGTGGTGTTGAGCGTGACCGAGGCCGTCTGAGGGCTCTGCGAGCGGGTGAAACCGGAGCCAAGATTCGCACCGATATGGACACGTGCAGAGGATACGCCGTCTATCGCGAGAATAGTGCGTGTCAGCTCACCTTCCTTCGCGCGCCAGTAGGCGGCGTTGTACATTTCCGACGTGACGGAGAAGCCGTTGACGTCATCGAGCAGTTCGTAGCCCTGGACGGATTGTTGCGGCAGCCCCTGGCGGGCCAGCGCAAAGCGGACCTGATCGCGCTTGCTCTGGGCGATAAAAATGGAGTCGCCACGAAGCTCATACTCAACGCCGCGCTGGTCCAGTTCCTCGATAATCTCGCCAGCCGTCGCCGGTTCAAGCTTGGAATAGAGCAGCGATTTGGGCTCGTTCATTGCTCCCTGCACAAGGAAGACCATCGCCAGCACAACGCCAAGCGTTGCAGCAGCCAGTGCAAGCTGCCGGCTGAGTGGCAGTGATTTCAATGTCTCAAGAAATTTCATGGCAGAAAACGGCCCCGAACCTCATCAACCCCGGTAACTGGAATGATTAATATTTCGGGCGAAATCATTAACGCTTCCTTTACCGGGCATTTACTAAAGCAGCCTCGTAAATCCTTATATTGCTGAGAGGGGCTTGATGGACGACGAACGCGACACTGCGGCGCAGAACGGCAAGGGAAATACATCCTCAAAAGGCGGCAATATCCTTGTAAGTTCGGCAATTCTTGCAGTGGTCTGCGGCGCTGCTTCGTTTGCGATGGTTTATTTTCTCGCCCCTTCGGAAGCGAGCGAATCAGCCGCTTGCCCAGCCCCCGGCGCAATGGCGGCGGGACCGACGCCGCTTGCCTCTGCCGACACCAGCTATGTCGAGCTTGAGGACATGCTCATCACTGTCGGGGATGGCGCCGACAACCGTTATGTAAAGCTACGCGCGGTCGTTATGACCCCGACGGCCAGCGCAGCGGACGTCGAAGGCGCAGCGCCAATGCTGACCGATGCGTTTTTGACCTATCTTCGCGCCATCGACATTTCCGATTTCGAGGCTGAGAGTTTCTATCCCGACCTGAAGGAACAGCTCTCGCGCCGCGCCGAACTCGTGCTGGGCGCAGAGCGGGCGCGCGGCGTCCTGATCACAGAATTCATGCTGAGGTAGCGCCATGCCAGACATCCAGCCCATCGATATCGCGCTTTTCCTCGTTTCGCTTGCCGCCTGCATCTACTGTGTACAGCTCTCACGTCGTCTGAAATCCCTTCAGGACACACGCGACGGGCTTGGCGCAACAATCATGGCCATGAACAAGTCGGTATCGGCCGTTTCGTCCGCGACACAGGAAACCCGCAACCAGGCCGGCGAGCTTGCCAGCCGCCTCAGCCAGCTCATGAAGGAAGCCGATCAGACCTGCGAGCGTCTCGGCGACATGATCGAGCGGCTGGAAGTCTGCGACCGGCGGGAGACGCATAGCGATAGAAACCCGCCTCTTGCCCATTCTGGTCGCCCTGGCGATGGCAGCCTTGAACAGCTTATCGATGAGATGCGGGCGCGCCAGACCCGCCTGCAGAACGTGGCGCGCGGCGGCGACTTCCTGTTTGAGGATGACGACTCCTGGGTCACCCGCAACACCAATTAGGGCTTCAAGAGAATGGCTGGAAAAGCGCGCACACATGTCCTGATCACGCTCGGTGTCCTGTTCACCGTGGGCGGTATTACGCGCATCCTGCCAGACAGGCTGGCCTCGGCGGAAAACACCCCCGATGAACGCAGCATCGCGTCTAGCGGGGCCAATGAGCCTGCACCGCCCGCAGCCCAGCAGGGCGCGGCCAGCAGGGCGGGCGCTGAAGCGATGCTTCATCAGGCATCCGCAACAGAGGCAAGCCCGCAGTCGCCCTCTGAATTCTGCCTTACTGGAGAGGCCGCCGCCGCGCTTGCCAGCGACCAGACCTCCCTCCAGAGGCGCAGCGCCGAGCTCCAGCAGCGCGAGATCGACCTTCGCGCGCGTGAAGCAGAGCTTCGCCGTCAGACAGAAGAACTTGCCGCCCTGCAGTCCGCCGTCGAGACGCGCTGGGACGAGATGACGGTCAACGCCGAAGCCGACATCGAACATCTGACCGACATGTACAGCGCCATGAAACCCGACCAGGCGGCGATGATCTTCAATCAGATGGATCCCGGCTTTGCTGCCGGTTTCCTGCGTCTGATGAACAGCGACCAGGCAGGCCTGATCCTGGCGGGAATGCAGTCCGACAAGGCCTATGTTGTCAGCGTCCAGATGGCCAATCGCAACCGGGATATCCGCTCGGCTGCCCGCAAGCCGTGACCAGCGGCTTCAGTTTACGGTTTCCCTCAGCGTCCAGAATGGCTAAGGCGTCAGTCCATGAACAATATCACGCTGCATAAGGGCGACCTGCCCGCCGGTCTCGACCTTGGCCGGGAGATCGCCGTCGACACCGAGGCCATGGGCCTCAACCCTTTCCGCGACGCGCTGTGCGTCGTCCAGCTTTCGGCCGGTGACGGCACGGCGCATGTTGTCCAGCTGGACCGGCGCTTCGACTGTCCGAACCTGAAGGCGATGATGGCCGACAGCTCGCGGCTGAAACTTTTCCACTTCGCCCGTTTCGACGTCGCCATGATGAAACACTGGCTGGGCATCGACTGCACACCCGTCTGGTGCACCAAGATCGCCTCGAAACTTTGCCGCACCTATACCGACCGGCACGGGCTGAAAGATGTCGCGCGCGAGATCGCGGGCGTCGACATGTCAAAGGCGCAGCAATCCTCCGACTGGGGCGCGACCGAGCTGACCGATGCCCAGCTGCAATACTGCGCCAATGACGTGCTTCACCTGCATGCCATCAAATCCGGTCTGGAAGACATGCTGAAACGTGAGGGACGCCTTGAACTTGCGCAGGCCTGTTTCGATTTCCTTCCTGTGCGGGCAAAACTCGATCTGGAAGGCTGGGATGGCGTGGACATCTTCGCACACAGCTAGGAACAGACTATCGCCTCAATTTCCCGGCAGGGTTAAAAATATGAAACCCGCCACCTGGCCGGGACAAGAAAACAGGACGAAAGACGAATTTGACCATCGATTCCTCCAGCGCACTCAGCCTCTGGGAGCCACGTCGCCAGATGACGCTGGCGCAGGCGCGCAGGCGGTCTTCGCTGGTCTCTCTTCTGCGTCTGATGTTCACCGCCGGCGCTGCCATCGCAGCTGGCATTATGGTCGGCCATCTTGCTGCCAATGCGGTCTCGCGCGGCCCCTCACAGCTTGAACAGCTGAGCTCGGATGAAGTGGTCACAATGGTCAATGCGCGCTTCACCGGGCGGGATGTCGCCGGCCAGTCGATCATGATCACGGCGGACACGGCCCAGCGCCGGCGTGCCGACCCAGAGCTGATCGAGCTTCAGAACCCCCGTCTTGTGACCGAGAACGGGACGGAAATCGATGCCCCTTCCGGCCTCTATGATCAGAGCGACCAGACCGTAGACCTGTTTGAGGCTGTACGCCTGGTGGATACGCGCGGCTATGATTTCCGGTCGACATCGGCCAGGGTCTTCGTCGAAGAAGGCCGCGTTGACGGAATCGATCCGCTCGTCGGAACCGGCCCTCTTGGCGATGTGACCTGTGACACGTATGAAATTGTAGAGGACGGGGACCGGCTGAGCTGCCGGGGCAATGTCGAAATGACCATCTTCCCGAACAAGCGCGACGGATCGGGGGCAGCCCCGGCAGGAAACACCGCCAGCGACACTGGCGACGAGGAGTAAGACCCAGATGATGAGATGCCTGGCCACGATCATGACCGCAGCCACGCTGCTGGCACCGGCTGCACTTGCCCAGATTTCCGGCGAGGGCGGCCCGATCCGCGTGAACGCCGGCACCAGCGAAGTGAGCCAGCGCCAGCGTCAGGTCGTGCTGATCGATGAAGTCGATATCATGCAGGGCGACGCACGCCTTCGCGCCAACCGGGTGACCATCAACTATGCAAATAGCGGCGACGAGGACGCCACGGGCATGGGTGGCTTTGGCGACATCCGCTCGATGGTGGCAGAGGGCGAAGTCTTCTATGTGACCCCGGAGCTGAAGGCGACAGGCGATCGCGGCATCTACGATGCCGAAGCCGACACGATCACGATGACCGGCGATGTCGTCGTCGTGCGCGGCGAGGATGTGGCCACCGGCAGCCGCCTTGTCATGCGTCTTGAAGAAGGCCGCACCACTCTTGATGGCGGCGACGGCCGGGTCCAGTTTAATATCTCGCCGAACAGCACAGACACCGGTGAAGAAGGCGAAGCTGCTGAAGACGCGAGCGGCGAAGACGAAGAAGCATCAAATTGAGAGATGCGATCTAAGCGGATATTAAGCCTGTTGATCTAGGTCATCGGCAGGCGCAAATCTTCCGCGCCAAGCAAGGGAATGGGACTTATGACGGAAGCGGCCACAGGCCTCGTAGCGAGCGGACTTGCCAAATCCTTCGGCAAACGTAGCGTCGTCAAGAATGTCTCGCTTTCGCTGCAACGCGGGGAAGTTGTGGGTCTGCTCGGGCCAAATGGTGCCGGCAAGACCACGTGTTTCTACATGATCATGGGTCTGATCGGCGCAGATGCCGGGACGATCGAGATTGACGGAGCAGACGTGACCAGTCTGCCCATGTATCAGCGCGCGCGCCTGGGCGTCGGCTACCTGCCGCAGGAGGCCTCAATCTTTCGCGGGATGAGCGTGGAGGAGAATATCCTCTCCGTTGTCGAACTCGTCGAAAAGAACAAGGCCGCCCGCAAAAAGGAAGTCGAAGCCCTCCTGGAAGAGCTGCACATTGAGCATTTGCGCGACCAGCCTGCCACCTCTCTTTCGGGGGGTGAACGGCGCCGTGTGGAAATTGCCCGTGCCCTGGCTTCCAGACCCAGTTTCATGCTTCTGGACGAACCGTTTACCGGTATCGACCCGCTCGCCGTGTCGGATATTTCCGATCTGGTCGGTTATCTCAAGCAACGCGGACTAGGCGTGCTGATCACCGACCACCAGGTGCGCGAGACGCTTCAGATCGTGGACCGGGCATCCATCATCTATGATGGTGGTGTGCTGTTCGAAGGCGCGCCTGAGGATGTCCTGTCCAATGATGATGTGCGCAGGGTCTATCTGGGCGAACGGTTCGCCGCGTAACGCCAATGGCCATTTCACAACGTCTCGACATGCGCCAGGGCCAGTCCCTGGTGATGACTCCGCAATTGCAGCAGGCGATCAAGCTCCTGCAATTGTCGAACATCGAACTTGCCGAATTTGTCGAGGCCGAAATCGAGCGCAATCCGCTCCTCGAACATGGTGAAGGCACCGAGCGCGATGACACCGAAGGCGGCCGCACCGAGCGCACCTCCAAACGCGACGAGCTGAACCTCGACGACAATTCCGGCCTCCATGAGGCGCGCGAGGCAATGGATGCGCCCAAGGAAGACCTTTACGAGGGCGGCACCACGTCTGACAGCGCCACCACCGCCAATGAGATGTCGGGCCCCTCCGCCCGCACCGACTGGTCGCAAGCCGGCAGCGGTGGCAGCTTTACCGGCGAGGACTATGATTTCGAAGGCTCTGTGAGTTCGGAAACGACCCTGCATGAGCACCTCCACAGACAGCTCGCCATGTCGGGGCTGTCACAGGCCGACCAGCTGATTGGCGCCCGTCTCATCGATGAGACCGACGAGGCCGGGTATTGCAAGACTGAACTTGAGGAGGTCGCGGAGGCGCTCGGCGCCGACCCCGCCAATGTCGAGGCAGTCCTCAAGGTCTGTCAGGGGTTTGAGCCGGTTGGCGTCATGGCCCGCAATATCAGCGAATGCCTGGCCCTGCAGCTGCGCGACCGCGACCGGCTGGACCCGGCCATGGAAGCGCTGGTCAACAATCTCGACCTTGTCGCCAAACATGACATCAAGAAGCTGTGCGACCTCTGCGGTGTCGACAAGGAAGACGTGCTCGACATGATTGCGGAGCTTCGCGCCCTGACCCCGCGCCCCGGCTCTGCATTCGCAAGTGACGCGACAATCGCTGTGGCGCCCGACGTCTTTGTCCGCGAGATGCCGAACGGTATGTACGCAGTGGAGCTCAATTCAGACACGCTGCCGCGCGTCCTGATGGACAAGGCCTATTATGCCGAGGTGAGCGCCCTGCCCATGCGCGAGAGCGAGAAGGAATTCATTTCCGAATGCGCCCAGAACGCATCATGGCTGATCAAGTCGCTGGACCAGCGCGCCCGCACGATCCTGAAGGTCGCAAGCGAGATCGTACGCCAGCAGGACGCCTTCTTTGCCCACGGCGTGGCACATCTGCGGCCGCTGAATCTCAAGCAGGTTGCAGACGCGATCAGCATGCATGAATCCACGGTGAGCCGGGTCACCTCGAACAAATATATGGGGACACCGCGTGGCCTGTTTGAACTTAAATATTTCTTCTCCGCTGCCATTCCGGGCACGGCAGGCGGTGATGCCCATTCTGCCGAAGCGGTCCGATACCGCATCAAGCAACTGATCGACGAAGAGGGCGACAAGATTTTGTCGGACGACAAGATCGTTGAAATCCTTACTGAATTTGGCATTGAAATCGCGCGCCGGACTGTCGCGAAATATCGTGAAAGCCTGAATATCCCGTCGAGCGTCCAGCGGCGAAGGCAGCTGCGCGCAAGTGCCTGATTGCACACTCTGCGGGCAGGTGATTGACTCAACGGGTGACGAATTTAAGGAGGCGACGCCTCGCAATCCTTGTTTGAGGCGTCTATAGTTGGACCTCACTATCGGAGAGTTCCGTGCAGATACAGATTGCAGGACGGAAGATGGACCTCGGCGAGTCGCTCAAGACTCGTATTGAAGCTGGTCTTGAAGCAGCCGTCACAAAATATTTCGACCGGGATTTTGACGGTCACGTCACCGTCAGCCCGAATGGCCATGAGACCGAGATCGACTGCAACATTCATTTGCCGTCAGGCATAATCCTGCAGTCCACCGGCAAGGCTGAAGATCCGTATGTCGCGCTCGATGAAGCGCTGAACAAGATCGAGAAGCGCGTGCGCCGCTACAAGCGCCGCCTCAAGGATCACCACAAGAACGGCCAGACGCCCTTCCCCAGCGAGCCGGCTTCAGCCTTCGTGCTTAAAGGATCGGCGGAAGGGGAGGATGAAGATCCAGCCGATACCGGCGAAGACGGCAATGCGCCCGTTATTGTGGCAGAAGCTGCCGCACAAATTCGCACGATGACGGTCTCGGCGGCTGTCCTCCAGCTTGAACTTGCCGATGCCCCCGCACTCATGTTCCGGAATGCAAAACACTCCGGGCTGAACATGGTGTACAGGCGTGCCGACGGTAATATCGGGTGGGTCGACCCCGCCTCCGACAGCAAATCCTAGAAATTCCGGACGCGTTATGGCGACTGATCTTACCAGCCTTCTTGAAGGGGGCGTCATTCTTGATCCTGTGGCGGCCGACAGCCGTAAACAGGCCCTGACGCTTCTCAGCCAGGCTCTCGCAGCAAAGACGAAGCTGGACCAGCGCGACATCTTCGAAGCGGTGCTGGAACGCGAGCGTCTGGGCTCGACAGGCGTGGGCGAAGGCGTCGCCATTCCGCATGCCAGGATAGACAGGCTGAGCAAGCCGCTGGGCGGATTTGTACGTCTCGAATCCGGTGTCGATTTCGATGCTGTCGATGAACGCCCCTGCGACCTCATTTTCATGCTGATCGCCCCGGTGGGGTCTGGCGCCGACCATCTCCGGGCGCTCGCCCAGGTCAGTCGCACCCTACGCCAGCCAAGCGTTCGCGAGGCGCTCCGCCAGGCAAAGGACAAGGCCGAGATCCGCAAGATTCTCTGCCCGGAAGCTGCCAAGGCGTCGGCCGCCTGATCTCAGCGGCTAGACCGCGGGGTCGGCTAGCTACCAGAACCACAGACCGGACAGGCAGGATCACGCGGCAGGCCGATCTGGCGCGCAACACCGCCAAGACCATCGATAACACTGATCTTTCCCACAAGCGGTCGCCCGGCGCCTGTCAGAAGTTTCAGGGTCTCCAGCGCCATATGCGAAGCGACAACACCTGTGACAGGTCCGACCACGCCGACGTCCTCGCAGGCTTCTGCATCGGGCGGGGTCTCTGGTACAAAGCACTGATAGCAGGGCGCCTCCTGAACCACGCCGGACGCAAACACCGAGATCTGGCCTGACCAGCGTGTGGCCGCGCCGGATACGAGATAGCGTCCGCTGGCATGGGCAACGCGGTTAAGCTCAAAACGGGTTTCATAATTGTCGGTAGCATCGATAAGAATATCGCCCGCCAGTTTATGCGCGACGTGCCAGCGATGAGGCTGCAGGCTCACCCGGCAATCGGGATTGGCGGCTCTTAACCTGTCAGCCAGGACACCCACCTTTGCCTCGCCGATATCTGCTTCTGTGAACTGGATCTGCCGCTGCAGGTTAGACCGGTCCACGGTGTCGGCATCCCAGAGCTCGATCTCACCGACACCGGCTGCGGCAAGATACATCGCGCACGGTCCGCCAAGCGCCCCCGCCCCGATGATCGAAACCCTCGCGCCCAGCAGTTTCTGGACGCCCGGCCCGCCAATTTCCTTGAGCAGGATGTGGCGCTTGTGACGGTCGAGCTGTTGCGGAGTAAGAACCATGCCCTCGCTTAGCAGGCCGGATACGGCTAAGGCTATGTGAAATGCAAATGTCCGACACCAAGACCCTGCCCGATACTGTCTATGCCGCGCCTGCCGAATGGGTCGCGCGCGGCGCGGGTGCGCAGGGCAATCTGTTCCTCACCGGTCGCGCTGGCACCGGCAAGACCACCATGCTTCGCCGTTTCCTCGCTGAGGCGGGCGAGAATACCGTGGTTCTGGCCCCGACAGGGGTTGCTGCAATGAATGCAGGCGGCCAGACGATCCATTCCTTCTTCAAATTCCCTCCCCGCCTCATCGAGGAAGCCGACATCAAGCGGCTGCGCGGCGCCCGCCTCATCAAGGCGATCGAGACGATGATCATCGACGAGATTTCCATGGTGCGCGCCGACATGCTGGACGCCATCGACAAGAGCCTGCAGCTCAACCGGGGCAACAAGCGCCCCTTTGGCGGGGTCCGCATGATCCTGTCCGGCGACCTGCACCAGCTGCCGCCCGTCGCGCGCGGCGAGGAAGCCGAAATCCTGAATGAACGCTATGGCGGGCATTACTTTTTCAATGCTCCCGCTTTCAGGCAGGCTGAATTCGCCCTCCTCGCGCTGAAACACGTCTTCCGCCAGGAGGACCCGCGTTTTCTTGCCCTGCTCGGCGCGATGCGTCAGGGACGGCTTGCTCCGACCGATGAGCGTCTTCTGCAGGAAGCTGTATCTGGCCGCTCTGCCGTTGAAGCGAGCGAGACGCATGTCGTGCTCACACCCAACAACGCCAATGCCTATCGCATTAATCAGGCGCGGCTCGCGGATCTGCCCGGCAAGCCGCACGAGTTTGAAGCGAATGTTCAGGGACAGTTCGACGAAAAGTCCTTCCCGACCGAAGCCGATCTCGAACTCAAGAAAGGCGCCCGGGTCATGCTCATCAAGAATGACCCGGAAGGGCGCTGGGTAAATGGCTCTCTGGCGACTGTCGAAGGCTTCAAGGGCGACAATGTCTGGGTCGAACTCGACGGCCATATCCATGAGATCGAACCCGCCGCCTGGGAGAAATACAAATACACGCTGGACCCTGAAACGAAGAAGGTTTCCCGCGAAGTGGTCGGGACCTTCAAACAGGTGCCGCTGAGGCTGGCCTATGCGGTGACCATCCACAAGGCGCAGGGCCTGACACTGGACAAGGTCTTCATCGATTTCGACCGGGGCATGTTCGCCCATGGCCAGGCCTATGTCGCCTTCTCGCGCGCCCGTAACCTGGAAGGCCTGGAGATTTCCCGGCCCCTTCGCCCGCGAGACATGGTCATCGACCGCAACGCCTTTGCATTTGGAAAGCTTGAAACGGTGGAGGAAACAGATGCCTATCTTCTCGCCAGATTTGCGAAGAGTGACGATGTCCTTCTCTAGACCGCTTTGCGCTGCCCTGCTCTTTCTCCCTCTCCTTCTCTGGAGCTGTACGACCATGCCATCACATGACCC
>NZ_CAXFSW010000027.1:0-17122 GCF_964005855.1 uncultured Henriciella sp. | reverse complement strand
AAGAGCCTCCCGCTGCTTCAGGGCTTTATCCTCCTTCGCAAGCGCCTCATCACGCCGGGCGCAAGCAAGGTCGTGAGCCTGCTGAAGAGCCTCCCGCTGCTTCAGGGCTTTATCCTCCTTCGCAAGTGCCTCATCACGCTGGGCGCACGCAAGGTCGTGAGCCTGCTGAAGAGCCTCCCGCTGCTTCAGGGCTTTATCCTCCTTCGCAAGCGCCTCATCACGCCGGGCGCAAGCAAGGTCGTGAGCCTGCTGCAGCACCGGCGCTTCCGCAGCTTTCTCGTTCACGCGGTCGAGGGCACGCGCCAAAGGCGCAACGCCATGAAAACGTTTGAGAAGAGACCGCACAGATCGATTGCTGGATACGGATTTGTCGAGCGCAGGGAGTGCCGACAGTTCAAGCAGCTTTTCGTGGACACCCACGATGATGTCAGAAGCAAGTCCGGTGCGCTTCAGTTGATTTTCGCTGATTTTCTGCGTCCTGAGGACATCCTCAAGGAACTCATCTGTATACGACTTCAATACCCGCGAGGATTGTGGCGGCATGGACAAGCCAAATGTCTTTGCAATTCGCGCTAGCTCTGGGACGGGCGTATCAAGGACTTTGTCAAAATCTACGAAAATGCGCGACTTGGCGCTGGTCGCCTCAAGCGCATCGCAGACGTATCGCCCCCACAGCGCCGCGCCCCGCTCCAACATTAGGCCATCCCTTACCAGCAATGAACGAGCGACGGCCAATGGATTGCGGACCGGAATGATATAGCCCGTCTCGACATCGATATCCTGAAGCACATCGAACCAGAATGGCATCAGGATGCTCAACCTGGGATCTTTGAGGCCCACCGCCTCACTTGCATTGAGCTTGCGCCGGATAAACGCTCCAGCCTCAAGCCGTTCCGTGAGGAGGTCCGGGCCGGTCATCAGGGCCGGATCGATGGGGGCTAGATCATACCAGGAATGGCCGGTCTTCTTGAGGATGCGCTCATTGAGCTCGATCAGCTCCCTGTCCTCAAAAAAACCCTTCGGATTGTCCTCCTGAGGCGGAATCAAATTATCGCCCAGGTCGACGCCCAGCACTTCAAGGCCCTTGGTAATGGCGCTCGTGCCCGACCTGTGCATGCCGAGGACCATCAACAGTTTTGGGCGTGCCTTGGCGCTCTCGCCCTTCGTGGTGGCGGCGGTTTGGCTTGGCTTCGTCAACGTCTCATCCAGCTCTTCTGGTCCCCATCTGCTCCAGACCTGTAGCGAGCTTCCATGACTCGTCAAATCTCGGAAATGGGCTCTCCCTCTAAACCTTGCGGTGTAGCCTGTTCGCGGTCTGCAAGAAAGACCCGGACAGAGCTACACGCTTGCTTTCCAGCATTGCGCCGGCCCTAGCCATATCCTTCGCGAACATGGACATGGCGCCCGCTCATCTTGAATGGGTTCCAGGCCATGGCCCTTGCAAGGGCCCAGGCCGAATAGCCGCCTTGCCGGGCGCTTTTGCCCCGCCTGCGCATCCTGAAGCTACCGCGGAAGCCATCACGCATCCCGCGCCAGGTCGGCGAGCCGCGCCCTGTCATGCCAGCGCGGACGAGAAGGTAGACCGACAGAAGGAGATGCCCGGGAAGCGTCAGCAGAAACAGCACCGCCGGCATGTTCTTGGCATACGTCCAGACCCGGTTCCTCGTGCCGTGATAGATCGCAAAGTCACTGGCACGCCCGGACAGGCCCCCGCCGATATGGTGGATGACAGCGCGCGGCAGGAACACGCACTCATGCCCTGAAAGCCGCAGACGAAAGCCGATATCGACATCTTCGCAATAGCAGAAAAACTGCTCATCCATGCCGCCATGGGAGAGGAAGGTGTCGCGGTGAAAGACCGCTCCTGCCCCGCAGGGGCTGAAACATGTGCCTTCATCCGGCAGCTCACTGGCTGGCCGGCCAAAGCCGCCGCGCCACGGCATGCCGAAGATCAGATAGGCGTCACCCGCCCCGTCCAGCGTGTCGCTGTCGGCCCCATCAAACTGGGCCGAGGCAAACATGCGCACATCCGGATGGCGGGCCTGCCCGCGGGCAATCTCCTCAAGCCAGTCCGGCTCGGCCTGCGCATCGGGGTTCAGGCAGACCAGCCACTCTCCTTTCGCCTTTGCGGCGGCGATGTTCGTGGCCTTGGCATAGCCATGGTTCTCACTCTCGGCGAGAAGTGTGAAAACAGGAAGGTCGCTGGTCTCAAGCTCCGACACAGATCCATCCGTCGAGCCATTATCGACGAGGATCACCTCGAAATCGCGGCGAGTCTGCCGGCTGAGCGATCGGAGCGCGGTGCGGACATAGTCGCCGCCATTATAATTGACGATGATCACCGAGAAGCTGACCGGCCCCGACCCATCCGCAGGATTAAACGTGTCTTCTTGCGCGTTCATGATCCAGAGAAGTCTACCGCCTGACGAAAATGGGGCTTATTGCACGCGTCACCCCACCCGTCGAGTTTTGAGAGAGAGCACAAAGCCGGATCTTGACCGTACCCGCCTATTCAACCGTGACGGACTTTGCGAGATTACGCGGCTGGTCGACATCGGTGCCTTTCTCCACGGCCACATGATAGGCGAGAAGCTGGACAGGTACCGAGTAGAGGATCGGTGCGACAAACGGATCGCAGCCCGGCATGATCAGCGTGCTGGCGGGCGTATCACCCGCCTCCTCCACGCCTTTCGCATCGCTGATCAGAATGACCGAGCCATGACGGGCAGCAACTTCCTGAAGGTTCGACAGGGACTTCTCGAACAGACGATCACTCGGCGCCACGAACACGACCGGCGTGGTCTCGTCGATCAGGGCGATCGGCCCATGCTTGAGCTCACCGGAGGCATAGCCCTCTGCATGGATATAGCTGATTTCCTTCAGCTTGAGCGCGCCTTCCAGCGCAATTGGGTAATGAACGCCGCGCCCCAGATAGATGACATCCCGCGCCTTCGCCACGTCGCGGGCCATGCTTGAGATGGTCTCGTCCAGTTTGAGGCACTCCACCGTCAACCCCGGTATTTCGTTCAGCGCCTTGGTCAGGCGGATCTCATCGTCGCGGCCGAGCGTGCCGCGCTGGACCCCAGCAGCGATCACGACAGCCGCAAGAGCGGCAAGCTGTGCGGTAAAGGCCTTGGTCGAGGCCACGCCGATTTCAGGGCCCGCCAATGTCGGCAGGACAAGATCCACCTCACGCGCAATAGTCGAGGTCGGCACATTGACGACAGCGGCCGTTTTCAAGCCCTTTTCCTTGCAATAGCGAAGTGCCGCCAACGTATCTGCGGTCTCGCCCGATTGGCTGACGAACAGAGCAAGTCCGCCTTCCTTTGGCAGCGCCGGTTCGCGGTAGCGAAATTCCGATGCAATATCGGTCTTTACGGGAAGGCCAGCAAACTGCTCGAACCAGTATTCCGCCACACGGGTCGCATAATGGGCTGTCCCGCAAGCGACCATGTGGAGACTGCTTATCGCCGTCCAGTCAATCTGCTCGCCTTTGCCCCCCGGCAGCGTGATCGACCGCTTCAGCGGATCCACATAGGCGTTGATGGTGCGCGACAGGGAATCGGGCTGCTCGAAGATTTCCTTCTGCATGAAGTGGCGATAGTTACCCTTCTCGATCGCCGCGCCCGCGCCCTGGACCAGCACGGGCTCGCGCTCCACACGCTCACCGGATTCAGAGCGGATTTCATATTTCTCACGAGAGAGAACGCACCACTCATTTTCCTCAAGATAGACGACGCGGTTCGTGAAAGGTGCCAGCGCCAGCGCATCGGAGCCAAGATACATCTCTCCGTCACCCAGCCCGATGGCGAGCGGCGACCCGCGCCGTGCGCCGATCATCAGGTTTTGGCGCCCTTCGAAAAGTATGGCGAGCGCGAAGGCACCCTCCAGCTCGCCCAAAGCCTTCCCGACAGCCTCAACTTCGCTGTCACCCGCTGCGAGGTATGAGCTCACCAGATGAGCGATGGTTTCTGAATCGGTTTCAGTCTCGAAAACATGGCCGCGGGCCTCGAGCGACTTTCTGAGTTCGCGGAAATTTTCGATGATGCCGTTATGGACGACGGCCACGCCGCCAGAGACGTGCGGATGCGCATTGCCAAGCGTGGGAGACCCGTGGGTGGCCCAGCGCGTGTGGCCAATCCCCTGAGAGCCCGTAAGCGGCTCCTTGAACAGGATTTCCCGCAGATTGTTCAGCTTGCCCGGGGCGCGCCTGCGATCCAGCTTTCCACTATCGTCCAGCGTGGCTATGCCCGCGCTGTCATAGCCGCGATACTCCAGCCGGGTCAGCGCCTCCAGAAGGCGCGGTGCCGCTTCTTCATTGCCCAGGATACCGATAATTCCGCACATATTCAGAAAGCCATTCTCTTGCCTGCCTTACCGGCCTTATTGGACTTTCCCCTGCCCTGCCAACCCAAATGAGATGACAGAATGTGACGGTGGGCCGCAAGGCTAGCCTGTCAGAAGTCCTGCGTTCTGAAGATGGGCGATCACCTGTTCTGCGGCGTCTTCAGCAGAGAGCTGGGTGGTATCGAGGCGCAGTTCGGGGTCGGTGGGGGGCTCATAGGGGCTGTCGATGCCGGTGAAATTCTTGATCTCGCCGGCGCGTGCCTTCTTGTAGAGGCCTTTGACGTCGCGCTTCTCGGCCTCTTCCAGAGAGACATCGACATGGACCTCGATGAACTCACCTTCCTGCACCATCTGGCGCACGATGCGCCGTTCGGCCCGGAACGGTGAGATGAAGGAGACAAGCACGATGAGGCCCGCGTCGATCATGAGCTTGGCGACCTCGCCCACCCGGCGGATATTCTCCACCCGGTCGGCATCGGTAAAACCAAGGTCATTATTGAGGCCGTGGCGGACATTGTCGCCGTCCAGCGTGTAGGTGTGCTTGCCGAGCGCGGCGAGACGTTTCTCGACGATGTTCGCCACCGTCGACTTGCCCGCGCCCGACAGCCCCGTGAACCAGAGCATGACCGGCTTCTGCCCCTTCATGGAGGCCCGCAGCTCACGCGAGACATCCATGGCCTGGCGATGGATGTTGGAGGCGCGGCGCAGCGCAAAGTTGATCAGGCCGAGACCGACCGTCTCATTGGTCATCCGGTCGATGACGATGAACCCGCCCATGCGGCGGTTCTCATTATAGGGATCGAAAGTGATCTCGCGGTCGAGCGCGATATTGACCACGCCGATCTCATTGAGGCCCAGCGTCTTGGCCGCCTCATGCGCGCGCGTGTTCACATCGATGCGGTATTTCTGCTCGGTGACCTGCATCTGCACGTCGCTGGCGCCGATCTTCATCATGTAGGACCGCCCCGGCAGCATGGGGCTGTCGGACATCCAGAGCATGGTGGACTGGAACTGGTCGGACACTTCGGCCGGCGACTGGTCGGCGCAGATGACATCCCCGCGCGAGATATCGATCTCGTCGGCCAGCGTCAGCGTGACCGACTGGCCCTCGACGGCCTCATCAAGGTCACCGCCCATGGTGACGATGCGCGAGACCGTGCTGAACCGCCCCGATGGCAGCGCCCGGACCTTCTCGCCCGGCTTGACCGTGCCGGAGATGACCTGGCCGGCAAAGCCGCGAAAATCGAGATTGGGCCGGTTCACCCACTGGACCGGCATGCGGAAAGGCTTCTGCTGGGCGTCCGATGCGATCTCGACCGTGTCGAGATACTCCATAAGGGGCGGGCCGTCATACCAGGCCGTCTGTTCGCTATTTGTGACGACATTGTCGCCCGCCAGCGCCGAGACAGGGATCGCCTGAATGCTCTCAAACCCGAAATCGGAGGTAAACTCGCGATAATCGGCCTCGATTTCCTCGAAGACGTCCGGGTCATAGCCGACCAGGTCCATCTTGTTGATGCAGAGCACGACATGTTTGATGCCCAGCAGCGAGACGATGAAGCTGTGGCGCCGCGTCTGGGTGAGCACGCCCTTGCGCGCATCGATCATCACAATGGCAAGATCGGCCGTCGAGGCACCGGTCGCCATGTTGCGCGTATACTGCTCATGTCCCGGCGTATCGGCGACGATAAACTTGCGCCGGTCGGTCGAGAAGAAGCGGTAGGCGACATCGATGGTGATGCCCTGTTCGCGCTCTGCGGCGAGGCCGTCGACCAGAAGCGCGAAGTCAATTTCCTCGCCCTGCGTGCCGAACTTCTTCGATTCATTCTTCAGCGAGGCCAGTTGATCATCGAAGATCATCTTCGACTCATAGAGAAGCCGGCCGATCAGCGTCGACTTGCCGTCATCCACCGACCCGCAGGTGATGAAGCGCAGCAGCGACTTTTCCAGCTGGCTGTCGAGATAGGCCTCGATATTGGTGAATTCGGGGGCTGCGTATCCGTCCATCAGAAATAGCCCTCCTGCTTCTTCATCTCCATTGAGGCGGGCGCATCCTTGTCGATGGCGCGGCCCTCGCGCTCTGACGTCGTGGTGCGCAGCATTTCCTCGATGATTTCAGTGATGGAAGACGCCTCTGACTCCACCGCGCCGGTCAGCGGATAGCAGCCGAGCGTGCGAAAGCGCACTTTCTTCATCTGGGGCGTTTCGCCGGACTCCAGGGGCAGGCGGTCATCGTCGACCATGACCATGATCCCGTCGCGCTCGACCACGGGGCGTTCGGCGGCAAAATAGAGCGGCACGATGTCGATATTCTCCTGGTAGATATACTGCCAGATATCGAGTTCGGTCCAGTTGGAGATCGGGAAGACCCGCACGCTCTCGCCCGGCTTGATCCGTGTATTGTAGAGTGACCAGAGCTCCGGGCGCTGGTTCTTCGGGTCCCAGCGGTGCTGGTCCGAGCGGAAGGAGAAGATGCGTTCCTTGGCGCGCGACTTTTCCTCATCGCGCCGCGCCCCGCCAATCGCCGCATCGAATTTGTGCTCGGTCAGCGCCTGTTTCAGCGCCTGCGTCTTCATGATGTCGGTATGCACGGCCGATCCATGCGTGAACGGCCCGACGCCTTGCTCGACGCCTTCCTGATTGATGTGCACCAGAAGGTCGATATTCGGGTCATCCTTCAGCGCATCCCGGAAAGCGATCATCTCGCGAAACTTCCAGGTCGTATCGACATGCAACAGCGGAAACGGGATCGGCCCCGGATAAAACGCCTTGCGCGCCAGGTGCAGCAGGACAGAGCTATCCTTGCCGATCGAATACATCATGACCGGATTCTGCATCGAGGCCGCCACCTCCCGCAGGATGTGAATGCTCTCGGCCTCAAGCCGGTCGAGATGGGTCAGTTGCGTCATAGATGGTCCAGACTAGCTCTACAGGCCTGGCTAGGTAACAAGCACGAATTGCGTCAACAATGTAGCAGCGGTCAACTCTGGAACAGGGTTTTGCTAAACTGACGAGCCGTCCCCCTGACTTGACGAAACCCCGGCCGCCCCTCACACCGGCCCCGCCTGGAGACTAGAGCGACCAATTTGAAAACCCTCATCGTCATTCCCGCCCGTATCGGTTCGACACGCTTTCCGGCGAAGCCGCTGCACCAGATTGCTGGCCATTCGCTCGTCTCCCGCGTCGCTGATGTCGCCGCACGGGTCGCCGCGGAGCGCAAAGATACGGACTATGTGATCGCCACCGATGACAGCGCGATCATGGACCATGCGCGAGAGATCGGGGCCCCCGCAGTCATGACCGATCCGGACCTGCCATCGGGCACTGACAGGGCGCTCGCCGCCGCCCTTGCGCTGGATACGGCGCCGGACTTTGTCCTCAACCTGCAGGGCGACGCACCCTTCACCCCGCCCGCCTATCTCGGCGCCCTCATAGACGCGGCCGCCACCACCGACGCCGACGTGGTCACGCCTGTGGTCCAGCTCGACTGGGCCGCCCTCGACACGGTGCGCGAGCAGAAAACGCGCGAGCCCTTCAGCGGCACAAGCTGTATCCGCCGCGCAGACGGTATGGCGATCTGGTTTTCCAAACAGGTCATCCCGGCCATCCGCAAGGAAGACAGGCTGAGAGAGAAAGAGACCCTCTCTCCCGTCTGGCGCCATATCGGCCTTTACGGGTTCCGCATGGCCGCGCTGGAACGCTTCGCCGCCCTGCCTGTCGGCCATTATGAGGCACTCGAAGGACTCGAACAGCTGCGCTTCCTGGAGAACGGCATGAGCATCTTCACAGTCGCAGTCGAGCCCGGCGCCAACGCCATGTGGGGTATCGATACGCCCGAGGATGCCGCCTTCGCCGAAAAGCTGATCGCCGAGCAGGGCGACCCGATGGAGGCGCCCCGCTGATGGCCCGCACGCTCTACATCGTCCGCCACGGCAACACGTTCGACAAGGGCGACACGGTCACCCGTGTCGGCGCACGCACCGACCTCCCCCTCTCCACCTCCGGTCAGGCGCAGGCTGAGGCTCTGGCGGCTCATTTCGGACCCATTGCCTTCGCGCAGGCAATTGCCGGCCCGCTCAAACGCACCCGCCAGACGGCAGAAGCGATCCTTGCCGGACAGGCCGCCCCGCCAGAGCTGGAGATCGGCAATTTCCTGCGTGAGATCGATTACGGCCCGGACGAGAACCAGCCCGAAGACGCCGTGATCGCCCGCATCGGCCAGCCCGCCCTCGATGCCTGGGAGCGCGACGCCGTCCCCCCGCCCGGCTGGCGGTTCGATCCAGCCGCGATTGAAGGCCAGTGGCAAAGCCTGTTCGCAAAGCTCGCCAGATCCGAAGAGACAGGCCCTGTCCTGATCGTCACCAGCAATGGCATCGCCCGCTTTGCCCTGACAGCTGCCGCTCTCGCCCCAGACCCCGCCAGACATGAGACACTGAAGCTGAAGACCGGCGCCTACGGCATCTTCCAGCTTGCCGGCGATGGCAGCGTCACGCTGAATGACTGGAATGTAAGAGTCTGAGCCGCAGACACGCAGTTGCCGCCAGCGCGCAGACTGGTTACGCGAGTGAGCTTGTCGCCGCAGGTCCAGAGTCCCCCGATGAAAGCGTTGCGTTTTGCAATCCTCGGAAAAAGCCATCTCGCTGTAGAGCGCCTGCAGGCCATCGAAGAGAATGAAAACGCCCGCATCGTGCGCAGCTTCTCGGCCGCGCAGGTTGCCCGCTTCAAGGCCGATGACTGGGCCAGTCTGCTTAACCGCAAACATATAGACGCGGTGGTCATCGCCCTGCCCGCCGATAGCGCCGCGGACGCCGCCCGCCGTGCCCTTCTCGCCGGAATCCATGTGCTGAGCGAGCTGCCCGGCGGCCTCACGGTGGAAGACATCATCAATCTCCGCGAAGCCGAAACGAAAAGCGACGCGGTCCTGAAATTCGGCTGCTCGCTGCGCTATCATGAGAGCGTGCGCGCGGCAGAAGACCTGGTGCGCACCGAGCCCTATGGCCGCTTACTGACGGCCCGCGCCGTCTATGGCCATGCAGGTTTTCCCGGCCCCGACGCGCGCCAGCATGGCATTCTTCTGGGCCACGGCATCCATATGCTGGACCTGCTGCACGTCTTTTTCGGCCCGTTCGAAAGCGTCAAGGCCATGGCGCCCGAAGGGCCGGATGGTCAGGCGAACCTCTTTGCCATATTGAAGAGCGGCAGCGGCGCCATTGCCCAGCTCCACACCTCCGCCACCTCCTGGCGCCAGACCTTCCGCATCGAACTGGGCTATGAACAAGGTTATGTCTGGCTCGACGGTCATCTGCCGGGCCTCGCCGCCTATGGGCCGGAAATGCTCATCCATGCGCAGCTTCTGCCCGACGCGACCGGCGCGCCCCAGCCCAATCCCGAAGAGACGGTGATAGAGTACAGGCACGTGGCATTTGCCGCCCATGAACTCGAGGAATTCCTCGCCGCCGTCAGAGGCGAAACACCCCTTCGCCACGGCACCAGCCGGCATGCCTTCGACGCAATGAATATCGCCCAGCGCATTTGCGCAGCCACCGAAACATGGGCATAAGCGAAAGCGCGACAAGGCAGGGTCAGGGACAGGGAATGACGATTACAGGCGAACAGCTCGCGCGCATTGCGCTGGATGCAGGCAGGCTCATCATGGACATCTACTCGACGGATTTCGACGTCGAGCGCAAGGATGATGCCTCGCCCGTCACAGAAGCCGACGCCAAGGCAGAGCTGCTGATCCTGGACGGGCTGAAAGCTGCCGATCCGGACCTCAAGGTCGTTGCCGAGGAATCGGTTTCGGCCGGAAAGATCCCCGACCATGGCCACCGCTTTGCGCTGGTCGATCCACTCGACGGCACCCGGGAATTCATTAATCGGAACGGTCAGTTCACGGTGAACATCGCCATCATCGAGCACGGCAAACCCGTCATGGGCGTCGTCTACGCCCCGGCGCTGTCGCGCCTTTTCGTTGCCGAAGGTCCCGCGCATGCCTGGCAGGCAGATGTGAAGCCGGGGGCACCTGTGCCCGGCGAGGACGCCCGCCGCCCACTCCACATCCGCGCCTGTCCAGATGCTGGCGCGACGGCCATCGCCTCCAAATCGCACCGCTCGCCAGAGACAGATGCCTTCCTCAAGAAGTTCAAGGTCGCAGAAATCGTCTCAGCCGGCTCATCGCTCAAATTCTGCCTGCTTGGCGCCGGCGAAGCCGATCTCTATCCGCGCATGGGCCGCACCATGGAGTGGGACACCGCTGCCGGGCACGCCGTCGCAGAAGCCGCCGGCGCCCGCATCCTGACAGAGGAAGGCGAACCGCTACGCTATGGCAAGCGCGAGCGCGGCTACGACAATCCGCACTTCATCGTCTATGGCGACATATCGCCTGCCTGACGGGCATTTGAACGGTCGTCGAAAAATACCCCGCGAGCGGTCACCCCGAACGAAGTCGGAGGAAGGCGGCTGGCAGCCCCCTTACCTCGCAGTTTTCCGCTCGATCTCTTTCAGGTGCCAGCCATAGGCCGTCTCGATCACGCGGTCGACGCCGGACTGGACAGGTGTCCAGCCAAGGACCTGCGCGGCCTTCTCAGCCGAGGCCACCAGCGCTGGCGGGTCACCCGGGCGCCGGGGGCCGACAGAGCGCGGCACGGGCTTGCCTGTCACGCGTTCAACCGCCTCGACGATTTCCATCACGCTCGTGCCTGTGCCGGTACCCAGATTGAACGCATCCGATGCACCGCCTGCCTCAAGATAATCGAGCGCCTTCAGGTGCGCGTCCGCAAGATCCATGACGTGGATATAGTCGCGGATACAGGTGCCATCGCGCGTATCGAAATCATCTCCGAAAATGGTCAGCTTGAACGTGTCGTTCAGCACGCCTTCGATGCAGAGCGGAATGAGGTGGGTCTCCGGCTCATGGCGCTCGCCGATCTCGCCGTCCGGTGAGGCGCCTGCCGCATTGAAATAGCGAAGCTTCACCGAGCGGATGCCATGGGCAACCTCATAATCGTCCAGCACCTTCTCCACGAAGAGTTTCGACATGCCATAGGGGTTGATCGGCCTCTGCGGCAGGTCCTCCGTCATCGGCATTTTCTCCGGCACGCCATAGGTCGCGCAGGTCGAGGAGAAGATGATCTGCTTCGTTCCGGCCTTCGCCATCGCATCGAGCAGGCGCACCGTGCCCATCACATTGTTCTCGTAATAGAGGCCGGGCTGCTCCACCGACTCCCCGACATAGGCGAAGGCGGCAAAATGCGCCACGGCATCGGGCTTGTATGTCTCGAAGGCGGCGTCGAGATCCTCGGGGCTCAGCAAATCCCCCTCGACCACCTCCCCGAACTGTACGAAATCGCGCCAGCCGCGTGAGAAATTGTCGAACACCACAACCCGCCAGCCAGCCTCGCTGAACGCCTTGCAGCAATGGCTGCCGACATAACCGGCCCCGCCGGTAACAAGCACGGTTTTCGACATGGTCAGTGTCTCCTCGATTAAAAGCCAGCCTGCTCCGCTACGCCGGGCATTCTCTCCCAAAAGCTCAAATGCCTCCTTGCGTCAAAGCAAATCTCGGCGTCCGGCAAAAGAAAAAGGCGGCCCCGAAGCGCCGCCTTTCCCAGTCTGGACTAATCCTGCGCCTTAGCTGCCAGAGCCACCGAAACGCTTGGTCAGGCTGACCTTGAAGGTCCGGCCGAACGGATTGTGCGTATAGGGATCATAGCTCACATCGAAATAGGCGAGCGGCGGATCCTCATCGAACACGTTCACCACGCTGAGGCCGAGATCGAGGTCATAGTCCGAACGCCAGGTATAGAAGGCGTCCACAGTGGTCATGGAGTCGATTTCCGAAGGCTCGCCGACAAAGGCGCCCTGCAGGTTCGGCGTGCCACGCTCATCCTCATAGGAGTCGACATGGCGGACCACACCGCGAAGGTTGTGATTGCCGAAAGCATAGTTCGCCGAGAGGTTCGCCTTCCACTGCGGCAGGGACCGCGAGAAGTTGGACCGGTTGAACTGCCCCACACGATCACCGCCCGGAATGATCACATCCTCAATCTGGAAATCATCGACATCGTATTCGATGATATAGGTCGCATCGAAGCCCAGTGAGAACTCGCTGGCCCCGAGATCCCAGACCTGCTCGGCCCGGAAATCGATACCGGATGTCTTGAGATCCGGACCATTGACCACATTCGTCCTGACACGGGCAATCTCGCTTGCCTGGTTGATGCCGTCATTATTGGCATCGGTGAACGTGATGCGCGACAGGATCGCAGCATCAGTGTCACCTGCTGCAAGCGCAGCGAGAGCTGCCGGCACGATCTCGGCCTGATCCTCAACAATGATCGGATCTTCGAAGTCGAAATTGTAGTAGTCGATCGACGCCGTGAAGCCGTTATTATTGTCGAACAGCGCCCCGATATTGAAGCTGAACGCCGATTCCGGGTCGAGCTGCGGATTGCCGAACTGGTCGACCGCCTTGAAGGCAGACGCCGGGGCGACAAACTGCAGGGTCGTGACCTGACCATCGACCTGGTTCAGCGTCGGCCCCTTGAAGGAGGTCTGCGCCGAGCCGCGCAGCGCAAAGCTGTCGGTCGCCTGCCACTTCACAGCCACTTTCGGATCGAAGGTCGAGCCTATATCGCCGCCATAATCCTCATAGCGGGTCGCAACCTGCACGTTGAGATTGTCATAGAGCGGGATCTGGAGCTCCCCGAAGATCGCATAGATCGTCTGATCGAGGTCCGAAGCGTTCGTGCCCGCAAGGAAGGAGAACGGCCCCGTGCCGCCCGGTCCCGGGCTCTCGGCAAGGTCCGTCACCTGGTTCGGATCGACTTCAAAGCCTTCACGGCGGACCTGCGCACCAAGAGCCCAGCTCACCGGACCGCCTTGGGCGACCACATTGCTCTGACCGCTCAGCGCGGCATCAAAGACAAGCAGGTTCGAGGTGACAACCGTGCCGACACCATCGGTCAGCCAGGCTGCCAGCGTTTCGGAGTTTTCCAGGCCCGGCACATAGGTCGGGTTCGCCTCTCCCGTCACACCATTGGTCGCAATCGCATTGGAGAAGGGGTTGTAGTATTCGCACGCGCCCTGCCCTGCGACCAGCGAACCAGTATAGCCGGGATTACCGAACGGCGCAGTGCCTGTGGCCGGATCGACGCCCGTTGCTGCATCGGTACACACACCGAAGCCGTTAAGCGCAGCGGTGAAGCCGCGGATATAGGTATCGTTCGTGATCCGCTCGCCTTCGGTTTCGTGGAAGGTGAGACCCGTATTCCAGGTCACGCCATTCTCGAATTCCCCGTCAAAGCTGCCCGCGAGGCGGTAGCTGTCATAGGTCCGGTTGCCCTGCTGGGCGCCGCCCGTGACCGGGAAGCCGCCCCAGCCGAAGGACCGGCCGATAAACAGCGCGGCAACCGTGCCGGGCGGGAAGAGGCCCGGATTGTCGGCCCGGTACTGGATAAAGCCCGGACTGGTGGCCGGGATGACCTGATTGGCAACTTCCTGCGGCGGATAGGACGGAGATGTCTTCCATTCGGGCACATCTGTATGGGCATAGAGGCCTTCCAGGTGGAAGTTGATGCCATTGCCGAAAGTCCGGTTGTACTCGGAGAAGATCTGATAGCGCTCTTCTTCCTCGACCAGATTGTCATACTGGGTGAACTGGAAATAGCACTGGTTGGTCGCCGTCACATAGGGGTTCTGATAGCCGCCCACATCGTCACAGCCGACATCGTTCACATTTGCTGCCAGCGGACGTACCGCGCCGCCGACAAGACCCAGCGGCACATACCGCCCCGGATTGGAGAGTGACGACCAGCCGCCGACCGGGTTGGACTCATAGTCGCGAACCGCCCAGTCCTTTTCGATCAGGCCGACCTCGCTGCGGAACTGATACCCCGCAGAGGTGACCCAGTTCCAGTTCTCGCCCTGCAGGCCATAGGCGGCTGAGATATCATACTCGCCGTCGCTGCCTTCAAAGGTCTCATACTGGGCGGAGACCTCGAACCCGTCGAGATCGTCCCGCGTGATGAAGTTCACCACACCGGCAATGGCGTCAGAACCATAAACGGCGGCAGCGCCATCCTTGAGAACTTCGATCCGGCCAATGGCGGCGGACGGAATGACATTGGTGTCAACAAAGAGCTGGGCCTGCTCACCCACGCCATAGGGTGCAAAGGTCTGGCGTTTGCCATTCAGAAGCACCAGCGTCCGGCCCGGGCCAAGGCCCCGCAAATTGATGTTCGATGTGCCTTCAAGGCCGTTGGACGAGAACTGGTTGGTCTGGCCATCGACACCGGTCGATACACCCAGATTGCGGATCAGCTCTGTAATCGACGGCGAGCCTTCAAGCTGCAGCTCGCCCGCTGACAGAACATCGACCGGCAGCGCCGCATCTTCCGGCGTGCCCGCAATCGCCGACCCTGTCACTGTCACCGTCTGCTGGCGCAGCGTCTCGTCATTCTCATCATTGTCCTGGGCGTGTGCGAGCCCGGCCGCGCTTAACGCGAAGACCGATGTCGCCAGCAGCCACTTGTTTGTGGTTCTCATGAATATTCCTCCCAATTATTAAGCAATCCGCTCTTTGCGGCGGACTCCCGAGGATCACTGCCTATTTGGAAGGTCTTTTCAATCGGCCTTCCTTGCTGCAGCGCGGCAGAAAGACCTAACAGAATAGATAGCTATCATTTCAGATAGGTCCCGCTGCCAGCCAGATCATGGAAATGGAATTCCCCTTAGGGAAGGCAGGGAGGCGTTTTTTGCCTCACCTTGTTGCCGCGTCCCGAAAAAACTGTCATCAGCCGGGCATGGATTATCAGCCCGCGCCAGAGTTCACCGCCCTGTCTGACGCCTTCGCAGACGCAGCAACACCCGCACATTTTCGCATGGCCGTGTTGCGTTTTCGCAACACTCGATGGGCCGAGCGCACCGGATTGGGGCAGCTCACACCCGAGGAATGGACCGCCCATTTCGCGCGATTCGAGCCGCTCTCCGGCAATCTCGAAACCCCGCTCGCCATGCGCTATCACGGCCACCAGTTCGGCGTTTACAACCCGGAGCTTGGCGACGGCCGGGGCTTTCTCTTCGCTCAGCTTCGCGATGATCAGGGCCGTCTCCTGGACCTTGGCACCAAGGGCTCCGGCCAGACGCGCTGGTCGCGGCGCGGCGATGGCCGTCTCACCCTGAAAGGCGGCGTGCGCGAGGTTCTGGCCGCGCAGTATCTAGAAGCCCACGGCGTCAAGACGTCCAAGCCCTTCAGCCTGATCGAGACAGGCGATGAACTGGAACGCGGCGACGAGCCCTCGCCCACGCGCAGCGCTGTGCTGACACGCCTCTCGCACAGCCATATCCGCTTCGGCACCTTCCAGCGCGCCGCGTCCTTAGGGGAGACCGAAAACCTCGCCCGCCTCATCCGCCATTGCTGCGAGGTCTATTATCCCGACGCGCTGGACGAAGACCTTGCCGTCATGACCCCGGCCCTCCTCCATCGCATCACCGAACAGACCGCCCGCATGGTCGCCCAGTGGATGGCAACGGGCTTTGTCCACGGCGTGATGAATACCGACAATTTCAACATTACCGGAGAGAGCTTCGACTATGGCCCGTGGCGCTTCCTGCCGGAGTCGGACCCGAACTTCACCGCCGCCTATTTCGACCAGCAGGGTCTCTACCGGTTCGGCCGCCAGCCCACCCAAGGCCTCTGGGCGCTGCAACAGCTTGCGATCGCCATGTCGCCGCTCTGCGATACCGATCCGCTGGGCGATGCGCTGCAGGCCTACGAACCCACCTATCAGGCAGCGCTCGCCGCCCATAACCTCAAACTCTTCGGGCTTCAGTCCGCAGGCGAACTTCAGGACGACCTCATCTGGCTGCAGGCGCTCTATACCTGGATGTCGGAAACCCGCGTGACCTGGCCGCAGGTCTTCTTCGACTGGTTCTGTGGACGCGAGAGCGAAGCCCGCGCAGAGGCCAGCCCGATTGCGGACCAGTATAAGACCGAGACGTTTGCCCCGGTGCGCGCCGGCCTCATGGCCCGCACGCCGGACCGCCCCGAACGTCTCAGCCATCCCTACTGGCAGCGGCAAGCTCCCGCCTCCCTTCTCTATGATGAGGTCGAAGCCCTCTGGGCCCCCATCGCGGAAAGTGATGACTGGAGTGCGTTCGAGACCAAACTCGCCGACATCGATGCGGCCCGCGAGGCGCTCGATATCCCGTTCGAGGCGCCGCTCGCCAAGGCATAGCCTACCCCTGCGGCAATATTTGTCGCTGCGATGCAGCAAGATTTGTGTCAAATGCGCGCCAATGCGATAGATATATGGCGCAAGAGACGCCCGGAGGGAAAAATGGACGGTACAGCCGCGAACAAGATTTCACCTGTCATGGAGGACCTGCTCGGCGCCATGAAGGATGCCGTGACCAGCCTGGAAGCCTATGGCGAGGATGCAAAGGCTGCGATGCGCGCCCGCCTCGCCCCTGAAGGCAAGATCGACCGCAAACTGCTCGACCATCACCAGCATTCCGCCCACGGCCTTGCCTGGGTCATCACCTATGTGGAGACGCTGCGCGAAACCGCAGACTGGGCCGACCGGATGAGCGAAGAAGGCAAGTTCGGTGAGATCGAACAGCTCCTCTCCCAGATTCTCTTTTCAGAATATTGCGCCCAGCTGATCGGCGGCATCCCGATGAACCAGGGCGAGATCATCCGCCCCGCTGACATCGGCGTCTCCAAGGAGGGCATGCAGCGCCTGTTCGAACCGGCCGTCCAGCGCTTCCTGACCGA
>NZ_CAXFSW010000026.1:0-18125 GCF_964005855.1 uncultured Henriciella sp. | reverse complement strand
AGGTGCGCCATCTTCCTGAAAACCGGATAACTGGACGCGATATCCATTTGCACACAGGCTTTGGCGGGATCGTCGAAACGCCCCAGCGTGGTATTGATCGGCCGAGTTCCCGCGGCCGATCCAAATTCCTTCCGCAATACCAGAGAAGCATGTTCGCTGGAGCAGGCGGCAAACAGCCGGGCCCGCGCGCGGACACGGCCCGGATCTCACGTGTCGAATGCTGCGCTGAACGGGCGAAGCTCAGCCTTGCTTGGCTGCCTTGTGGCGCTTTCGCGCCTCTGCCACCAGCTCGACTGCGTCGGGCCCCCACATCATCCGAAGGAAATAGCGCTCGATGGGCGGGATTTGCAGCAACCAGACGAGGGGGAGAAGTGCCACTCTCGCGGCGACGACCACCTTCTCCTTGCCGGGCGTGAGACCACTATTCTTGCGCGTCTTGCCGGAGACTGCGCCCATCGCGAACAGTTTGAACAGGCCCTCCTGGAAAAAGAACTGGAGCTTCACCTTCCGCTGCGACGGGTGATAGTTCTTCTTGATCGAGTCCTGCCAGACCTCGTGGAAGTTCTCGCCGGTTTCCGGGATGATCGCCAGTGTCTTGGTGACGCCGAACAGCTTGTCGTATTTCTGATAGAGCTTCTGCAGGTCGGCCATTGATTGGGGCAGCTCGTTTTCGTCATGCGGGAAGAGCCTGCAATATTCACTGACTTCCGCGATGTAGCGGTCGCGCAATTCCGGGGCGAGCCGGCCTGTACGCTTGAGGCCTTTGAAACCAAGACGCTCATAAATCCAGAGCATCGAGTGCATCTCGGTCAGCGCCGCCCACATGGAATCCCTGGGAGAGTTCGCATCATAGCCGCCGAGTTCCGGCTCGCCGACATCGATCAGGTCTCCCGCGACTTTCTCGTGGACACGTATGAGGTGCTGAGAAACACGCTTGGCCGTGTCACCGTCGCCCAGCCACATCGGCGCGTGGATGCCGGAGTTTCGCTGGCCCCGGTCAAAGACATCGAACAGGGTGAGTTCACCGCGATGCGCCTTCTTGGAAACCGGATCCCAGTCCCGGACGCCGGCCACGACCGGCTTGTAGGTCAGCTGCAGGATGAACTGTGCCGGAGACTGAAAGACAATAACGGCGGGATGAAGAAGTATGTCCCAGGCCAGCGAGCCCGGGCCAAAGACGCCGCGGGCGGCGGGATCGTCTGATTTCGTGGCGACCGTTGGGGCGCCGTGGCGCCGCCAGCGCCTTGCTGTGCCGCGCAGGCGCTCACGGGTCACCAGAACATTGGAGTCTATAGTTGTCGACTGATAGCTCATCGTGATATTTCCTACCTCTATTCCCGGTCGGGAATAAAGGTATTCTTCCTGCCGCGACCTTGTCAACACGGTTCTTCTACGGGGGATCGCAGCTGCCTTGCGATGTTGAACATTCCCGCCAATAGGGGGCATCAAGGCCGGGGAAACGCAAAAGGCATGGCAGCGGCGGTGAAAGAGAAGCAAGAAAGCAAACGTCGAAAACGGCGTCCGGGCAAAAGGGCCGGTCTGGACGTCCAGCAGATTATCGCGGCGGCAAAAACGCTTCCTCTGGAGGCACTATCAATGCAGTCGCTCGCCGATGTCCTGAAGGTGGACCGCAAGGCGCTGCATTATCACGTCAAGGATCGCCAGTCGCTCTTTGAGCTTCTCGCCCGTCATACGTTCTCCCAACGTCTTCTGCAGACCCGCGTGAACGACGCGTCAGACTGGAAAGACGCATGCAGGATTTACGGGCGCGATCTGGCTGAGAGCGCTTCGGGCCTGGCTGAACTGCTCGATTATCTCTGGTTCGGCGATCTGATGAACGATTTGCCGCTGGAGCCCGTTGAAAGCATGTTCGCGCACTTGAGCGCTGCGGGCTTCACCGACGAGGACGCCATCCGTCTTATGACCGCGCTGTCGACTCTCTGCCTCGGACATGCGCGCGATCTGGCCCAGGCCCACAAGGAGGTTGCCCAGACGCGGCGTCATCTTCTGCAGTCAGTTCTGAGTGCGCAGGCCGACTGCACCTTTCCCAATCTGGAAAGGATCGCCTCGCTGGGGGTCGATACCTATAGTTCAGAGCAGCTCACCTTCAGTGTCGAGCTCCTCATCGAGGGCGCGAGCGAGAAACTTGGCCGCACCAGGAAGCGCTGACGAAAAACATCACAGCTTCTCCTGAAACCGCGCGGCGTGAGCGCCGACAGCCCTGAAGGGCTGCCGGCGCGTGGGAGATAATCGCGGTCTCCGCCCCCAAGGCAAGGCGATCCATGATTTGGTATGGGCGCGAGGATCAGAACTTGCCCTCGGCGCGCATCTCGCGGGTGCGTTTCAGCGTGGACAGGCAAGCCGGACAGGCATTCCCCTACGCAAATGCGCCATATCCCGCCCGTTTGCTGGACGGTAAGTGATCAGTGGCGGCCAATAAGCAGACAGAGTGCCATCACTTCAAACTCCTGCATTCTCGGATGGTTGGTGCGCCTAGAGCGCTGGGATTACATGGCTTTGTAACGTCCACAGCGGGAGACTTCACCGAGTGCCAAGCGGGACCATGCCCGACGCGCCTTCTCAGGGGCTTGTTGTTGCCGTTGCCGGGGCGAATTCCGCCCAGGCGATGACCATTGCCTCTGCCCTGGCGCAGGAGGCGGACGTCTCCTTTCTGCAGGAGGTGAGGTCCCCGGCAATTATCGAGGCGGTACAGAAGACGGGTGCCAGCCTTGTGCTTCTTGTCTCGGCTGAGGCTGACGACCTTCTTCTTTCCACGTGCGGGGAGGTGGTCGCCGCCACACAGCTGCCAGTTGTTGTCTTTGCAGAAAGCGCGCCGCCCGATACGGCCGGGCAATTCGTCCGCCGCGGGGCGAGCAGCTTCATTGTAAAAGGTCTTTCAGCCGACCGGATCATGCCGATCATCGAGACCGCCATGGAGCGCCACAGGCTGATGAGCGCCCTGCAGTCGGAACTCATCAATTCCCGCAATGAGCTTTCAGCGCGCAAATCCATTGAGCGCGCAAAGGGGATATTGATGAAGCAGCAATCGCTGTCGGAGGCGGAGGCTTATGATTCCATGCGCCGGGCAGCGATGGCGCGGGGGCTGAAGCTGGCGGAAGTTGCCGAGACGATTATCGCCCTGTCCGGTGTGGCCGGCGAGCCCCGGCAAGCTGGCGGTTGACCGCGTCCCTGATGAAAATCTTGTCGTATTTGTGTTGCGCTGCACCAAAATAGGGCGCCGGCAAAAATTTGGTGAGTGACGCGTCAGGTTTCATTTACCCCGTCTCAGTTTCCGCCTCGACTGGGGGCTCAGACCGGCTCAAAGGCGAGCGGTCTTCAGGTTCAGGGCTGGACCGAATAGAGCTCTGCCGCTGCGCGCGGAAGGGTAAAATATCTAGCAAAATCAAAGTTTAGTGTGGGCGAGACCTTGCCCGCTAATGGCTCTGTGCTGCCGCAATATTCGCGGCACGAGCGGCTTTGGGGGTCATACAAGATGAGGGTAAAGCCAATGAAAAATCAGCTGAAGGCACTGCTACTGGGCAGTGTTGTCGCCGCGAGCCTGACAGGTGTCGGCTACGCACAAGAGACCGATCCGGATCTCGTCGGGGAAGAGGATTCGGTGCAGGAAACTGTTGTGGTCACCGGCGCACGGGGGCAGGGCAGGTCTGTCGCTGACAGTCCGGTTCCGATCGATGTCTTTGACGAAGCCGAGATCGCAAACGTTTCATTCGTCGATACGAACGACGTTCTGAAAACACTCGTGCCATCCTACTCGCTTTCGCGTCAGCCGATCTCTGACGGCGCGACATTCATCCGTCCGGCATCGCTGCGCGGACTTCCGACCGACAAGACGCTGGTCCTGGTCAACTCCAAGCGCCGCCATCGTGCTGCGCTGGTCTCCATCGGCGGATCGGGGACGCAGGGGCCGGACGTTGCGACGATTCCGTCCACCGCGCTGAAGACTGTTGAGGTCCTGCGCGACGGTGCGGCGGCGCAATACGGCTCCGACGCCATTGCAGGCGTCATCAACTTTATCCTCAAGGATAACAGTGAAGGCGTCAGCCTGACCGCGCAGACCGGCCAGTATTATGAGGGCGATGGCACCGAATATGTGGTGGCCGGCAATATCGGCCTGCCGCTCGGCAAGGACGGCTTCCTTAGCATTTCGGCAGAGTATTCAGACACCGAAGCGACCGTTCGCGCAGCCCCGTACTGTGAATCGTGGGCATGTACAGATCCCAGCGATCCAAGATTCCCGGGCGGCGATCAGTCGCTTGCCGGTTTCTCGCTGGACTCTTATCTTGCCGGTCTGCCGGACGCCAATATCGGCGACGGGGATGTTGTGCAGCCCTGGGGGCAGCCAACCAGTGAAGCTTTCCGCACCTTCTACAATGCGGGCTATGATCTTGGCGAAGTCGAACTCTACAGCTTCGGCAACTATTCCAAGTCTGAAGCCGACGGCAATTTCTTCTACCGCTATCCAGGCAATGGCACGATTGAGGACCTCCGTCTTGAGGATGGCTCCCTCTGGTCACCGCTTCTGTTCTTCCCGGGCGGCTTCACCCCGCTATTCTCCGGTGAGGTGACCGACTACTCCCTCGTCGGCGGTCTGCGCGGCGAAACGAGCTCCGGCTTTTCGTGGGATGTCTCGGGCCGGTTCGGTCACAATGAGATCGAATACACGCTGAAGAATACGGTGAACCCGTCGCTCGGCCCGAATTCGCCGACGACCTTCAACCCGGGTAGCCTCATCAATGAAGAGACCCAGTTCCAGGCGGACTTCAGCCAGACATTTGAAATGGGCCTTTCGTCGCCGCTTGTGGTGGCGGCAGGCTTCAGCTATCTCGATGAATCCTATGAGATCACCGAGGGCGGCGCCGCCTCCTACGCTGCCGGGCCATTTGCTGCGCAGGATCCGTTCGATCTCTGTACGCCGGCCGGCACGCCGACAGCAGCTGGCGCGAGCGCCATCGCGAACGGCTCGTCGCTCGACTGCTCCGACCCCTCTGACCCTGTCTACACGGTTGTCGGTGTCGGATCGAACGGCTTTCCGGGCTATTCGCCGGAGTTTTCGGGCGAGTACAGCCGCGACTCCTATGGCGGCTATGTCGATGTCAGCGCCGATGTGACCGAGGCACTCTTCCTGCAGGGCGCGCTGCGTTTCGAGGATTATTCGGATTTCGACTCCGAACTGGTCTGGAAAGTGGCCGGCCGCTACGAATTCACACCTGCCTTTGCACTGCGCGGCTCTGTGGGGACGGGCTTCCGGGCGCCAACACCTGGTCAGCAGGGCACGACCAACGTTTCGACCCGCCTGCCGAATGGCTTCCCGGTCGCCACGGGTCTTTTCCCGGCTGGCGGCCCTGTGGCCCAGGCCCTCGGCGCCGAACCTCTGGAGCCTGAACAGTCCACCAACTACACAGTTGGTGTCACCACCAGCTTCCAGGGCGTTGGGCTCACGGTGGACTTCTACCAGATCGATCTCGAAGATCGCGTCAATGCGATTTCAACGCAGGACGTCTCGACCGATCCGACATCGGGCCAGGCCTATGAAAATTATCTGGCTCTTGTGGATGCCGGCGTCTCCGGCGCGGAGTCGATCGGGGGTGTGTTCTACTTCACCAACGCCTTCGACACGACCACACAGGGTGTCGATATCGTCGGGACCTATACACAAGCCTGGGCGAATGGGCAGTCCACCGACTTCACCGCTTCGGTCAACTATAACCAGACCGAGTTCGATGGCGATGTGACGGGACTCTTCAATGCCGAGGACCGGTTCGACTTTGAGAATGGCTCACCGGAATGGCGGGGCGTTTTCAGTGCCCGCCACAGCTTCGGCGACTTCTCCCTTCTCGGACGGCTCAATTATTACGGCTCCTACGAGAACTCAGATAGCGGCGGCGCCAGCGGCCTGATCCAGGAATTCGATCCGGTATTCATGTTCGATCTGGAGGGCACCTACAGTGTCACTGAAAGGATCCGCCTGAGCCTCGGGGCCCGCAACCTGTTCGATGAGTATCCGGACAAGGCAGACCCGGCGATCGGCGATAGCTGCTGCGGCCGGATCTACCGGTCCGATAGCGAGGTCAGCTGGCAGGGCGGTTTCTACTACGCCAAGGTCGTGGCCGAATTCTAGCATTCTGTATGCGACACCTCCTCCGCACACAGCAGGAAGGGAGTGGTCTGACCACTCCCTTCCCCTCTTTCGCCTCTCTAACATTCAATAAAATGGAGTTTCCCTGCTGATGTCGGGCAATGAAGCCAATCTCATCCAAATCGCTCAACTCGTCGCCGTGCTTCTCGCGGCCGGACTTTTAGCTGGCTTTGTCGCCGGCCTGTTCGGCATCGGCGGCGGTTTTGTTATCGTACCGGCGCTCCTGCTGGTCTTCCACGTTTTCGACATCGACGACGATGTCCTGACCCATCTGGCCATCGGGACGTCCCTCGCCACGATCGTCTTTACCTCATTACGCTCGCTTCAGGCTCACAACCGAAAGGGCGCCGTCGATTTCCAGATCATACGCGACTGGCTGCCCTGGTTGCTGGTGGGCGTCGTCATTGGCGTCATCCTCGCCCGTTTCATGGATGGCCGCTCGATGAAGTGGATTTTCTCGGCCGGTGTCTTCCTGATGGGCCTGCACTTCCTGTTTCCGGTTCTCAAGCGCAAGACGCCGGGGCACCTGCCGATGCCAACCGGCATTGCGCTTGCCGCGATCGCCACTTTCCTCGGCGGGTTTTCCGCGCTTCTCGGTATTGGCGGTGGGACGATTGCTGTCCTCGTCATGACCTGGTGTGGCCGCTCCATTCACCAGGCTGTCGGCACCGCTGCCGGATTTGGGGTCATCATTGCCTTACCGGGCAGCATCGGCTTCGCAATTCTCGGCCTTGGGGAGCCAGGGCTTCCCTTTGGCTCTGTGGGTTATATAAATCTTATCGCCGTGGCTGCGATTGCTGCCATGACCTACATTACCGCGCCTCTCGGGGCGCACGCCGCGCACAGTCTCAACGCCGCAGCACTGAAGCGCGTATTCGGTATCTATCTCATCGTGACGTCCGCAATCGTCCTTTACGATAGTTTGCCGAAATGAGTGATCACCACACCAAAATCCGTAGCTATGGGGACAGGGGTCTCCAGTTGAAGGGGTAAAATTATGGCTTTCGATATTTCCAGACGATTCATGCTCACAGGTGCGCTGGGCGCCTCTGTCGCGGGCGTGGCAGGCTGCGCGACGGGCGCGGCCGCGAGCAATGAGCTTGCAGCCTTTCCGCCGGAAGCGGCCATGGCCGACGAAGCCCTGCTCGGGCCGGCGCCCGGCGTGGCGCTCCTTTCGCGGAATGAAAACCCCTATGGCCCCGCTGACACGGCGCTCAAGATGGTCAATTATGGCGGCAGGAAGGGCGCCTATTATGCTGGCGACGCCTATCTGGAGCTTGCCAAGCTGATCGCAGAGCGCCACGGCGTCGAGCCGGAGCAGATTGCGATCACCACAGGGTCTGGCGAAGCGCTGTCGGCAATTGCGATGATCTATGGGCCGAAAGGGCCGATTGTGGCCCCGCGCCTCTTCTGGGACACCACCGCCCTCTATGCCAGCCGGCTTGGCATGGCTGAGATCGACCGCGTACCGCTTACCCCCGAGATGAAGGTCGACCTTGCCGGCATTGAGGCAAAGGTCAGTGAGTCCACCGGCCTCGTTCAGCTGTGCAACCCGAACAACCCCACGGGTCTCGTGGCCGATACGGCGGCCATGAAAGCCGCGGTCAAGCGTATGGCGGCCAAGACGACGGTGCTGGTGGACGAAGCCTATATGGAGCTCGCCGACGACCCGGAGACCAATAGCTGTATCGACCTGATGAAGGCCGGACACAACGTCATCATCTCGCGCACCTTCTCCAAGATCTACGGCATGGCCGGTATTCGTGTCGGCTACACGATTTCGTCGCCTGAAACGGCCGAAGTCATTCGCTCGACGGCGATGTCATGGATTTCCGGTGTGGGCCTGGCAGCTGCAATCGGCTGCTATAATGACACCAAATTCCTCGACTACTCGAAGTCGAAAATCGTCGAGGCGCGCGACATGGTGAAGACGACCTGCGGCGCGCTGGGTCTGGAATACCTGCCGTCCCAGACGAACTTCGTCTTCTTCAAATCGGGTATCCCGGCCAATGACCTTCAGGCCAAGCTCGCCCAGAAGCAGATCATGATCCGTGGCCAGTATATGGACTATGTCGACTGGTCGCGTGTCTCCATGGGCAAGATCGAGGATGTGGAGCGCTTCTGCAAAGCCCTGCCGGAGGCGATCTCCGCCTAGGGCCGTCCGGTCGCTTCAACACAGGATCGCGGCGTATCCCGGCGGGGTGCGCCGCGATTTTTATTTGCGGATGCGAAAGCGGCTGAGGCTCGCGCCGCCCGACTAAACTGCCGGTGGGAGGTCTGGAGCGGATAGCGGGAATCGAACCCGCATCCTCAGCTTGGAAGGCTGCTGCACTACCATTGTGCTATATCCGCGTGCCAGAGCGGCTGGAGATACTTCGGCTGGGCGTCTCTTGCAAGGGAAGAGGGGGCTAGGATGGCAGTGAGAAGGGGATTGAACGCTTGCGCGTCAATTCAAGCCCGATGGTCTGCGGGACTGTTGGGAGGTTTAGACGCCAGATGTCTCCGGCAAAGCACAAAGCGGCGGCCGCCGCATTTGTTTGCCTTAAATCAGGCCCCGGACTGATTTTTTTGAACTGGCGCTCAAGCGGCAGAAAGTGGTGGAGGGGACAGGATTCGAACCTGTGTACGCTATGCGGGCAGATTTACAGTCTGCTGCCTTTAACCACTCGGCCACCCCTCCACGGGATCTGTCCTGCGGGCCGCAATTGACCTCGCCGGACCATCGCGCCAAATGCGTGGGAGACCACGTACCGGCGCACCGAAGCGCGCTTTATAGGGATGAAGCCTATTCCACGCAACCGTGAGAAACGCCGATTTGCAGCAGGGCCTGCAGCTGACCCCAACGCCCCGCTCTGGCTGTGGGGCCAGCATGCGGTCGAGGCGGCAATTTCCAATGAAAACCGGATCATCCAGCGCTGGGTCGCGACAGAGAATGCCGCCCAGCGCACGGGGCTGACGGGCTTTGAAATCCTGGACCAGAAGGCGCTCGGCAAATTACTGCCGCCGGGTGCGGTCCATCAGGGCATCGCGATAAAGGTCCAGCCGCTGGAGCCGGCCAATCTTGAGGATGTGACCGCCGCGCCGGACGCACCGGCCCGTCTCTGCGTGCTCGACCAGATTTCCGATCCGCATAATCTGGGCGCGATCTTCCGGTCGGCGGCCGCCTTCGGTGTCGGCGGGCTGGTCCTGCAGACCCGGCACACACCGCCGCTGACCGGCGTGGTCGCAAAGTCTGCCGCAGGCGCTGTCGAGACGGTGCAGGAGATCCGCGTCGTCAATATCGCCCGCGCGCTCGATACGCTGGGGGCGGCGGGCTATCACTCGGTGGGTCTGGCGGGCGAAGGCCTGGAGGAGCTGGGCGAGGCTGTCTCCGGCGCGGCGAAAATCGCATTCGTGATGGGCGCTGAGGGTTCAGGCCTGCGACCTGCCGTGGCCAAGGCTTGCGCGACGCTGGCACGTATTCCGATGGTGCCGGGAATGGAAAGTCTCAACGTTTCCAATGCGGCAGCCATTGCCTTCTATGAAGCGATGCGTTCAAAACGGGCCTGATGACACTTCTTGGACCGACTTCGCACACCTATTTCTCACAGCGCCTGAAACTGCACTATGCAGACTGGGGTAATGAGGATGCGCCGCCACTGCTTCTGGTGCATGGCGGGCGTGACCATTGCCGCAGCTGGGACTGGACGGCTGAGGTCCTGCGCAAGGACTGGCACGTGATTGCCCCGGACCTTCGCGGTCATGGCGACAGCGCCTGGTCGCCGGAAGGCAATTACAACATGCAGGCCTATATCTACGACCTCGCCCAGCTGATCCATCAGCTGAAGCTTGCGCCTGTGACGATCGTGTCCCATTCCCTCGGCGGCAATATCTGTCTTCGCTATACGGGCCTCTATCCGGAGAATGTCCGCAAGATCGTCGCGATCGAAGGCCTCGGGCCAAGCCCGGACCGGCTGGCGGAACGGCGCAAGACGCCGTGGCAGGAACATTTCCGCAAGATGATCGATGACAAGCGCGGCCTCGCCGGCCGCCAGCCAAAGCGCTACGACACGCTGGAGCAGGCCTATGCCCGCATGAAGGAAGAGAACAGCTTCCTGACGGCAGAGCAGGCACGCCATCTCACCATCAATGGCATCGCCCGCAACGAAGATGGCACCTATTCGTGGAAGTTCGACAATTACCTCCGCGTCTGGGAGTCAGTCGATATCACGCATGAACAGGTTGCCGAGCTCTGGTCGAATATCAGCTGCCCGACACTGCTTCTCTATGGTGAGAAAAGCTGGGCCTCGAACCCGGCCGAGGATGGCCGGATCAAGCATTTCAAACATGCCGATGTGAAGATGTTCCCCGAAGCGGGCCACTGGCTGCACCATGACCAGTTTGATCTCTTTATCGAGACGCTTCGGGATTTTCTCTGATCTCTCCTGACCACAAATAGGTGTCGAGCGTTAGCTCGCGTGCGGGCAGGCGCTCTTCGACGCAGGCCCGCATCTTCTCCCAGACCTTTTCGGGGACAGGGTCCTCGCGGGTGCAATCGTCTCGCGCCTCGCTCGACGGCCAGCAGGCAATCGCGCACCAGATATTGTCCGCTTCGTAGAACAGGGAGGAGCCGTAGCTGCCGCACCGTGACCTGATCATCCGCGTCGCCTCAGCCCAGCGGCCGCGAAAGGCTTCTTCCTGGCCGGTCTTTAGCTTCCAGCGGTAGATAACCGTGAACATGGGTGCGGTCAGTTTGACACCTCTTTCAGGAACTGCCTGATGCTGGCCGCTGTCTGGCGGCTGATGTCGGGGCACAT
The DNA here is from genome assembly GCF_964005855.1 of uncultured Henriciella sp. NCBI lineage: Bacteria > Pseudomonadati > Pseudomonadota > Alphaproteobacteria > Hyphomonadales > Hyphomonadaceae > Henriciella > uncultured Henriciella sp. The sequence continues at coordinate 7,172 of NZ_CAXFSW010000026.1, read as the reverse complement.
ATGCGCGGCGATTTCAGTGCCGTGGCTGGTGCCCATGACATTGCGGCATTGGGCTGGCTGTCCGGCGCGCAGCAACAGGCGATAGAATTCGATGCCTTCATCGCGCAGCGGGTCGCACTCATTCACGCTGATCATGACGGGCGGCAGGCCTTTGACATCTTTTTCGCTGGCAAAGAGCGGCCAGGCGAGCGGATCCTTCGCCTCATAGGCCTCGATGCCGTAGGCGATTGCCGCGCCCATGCCTTCAAGATGGAGGAGGATGCCATTGTTCTCGGTGCTGGAGGGCAGGCGCTCATCGGGCCACTTGCCAGCGATATAGGGGCAAAGCGCATAAAGGCCTCTGACGAGGCCGATATCGCCATCGCGGTTGAGCTTGAGGCCCGTGGCAAGCGTGAGATTGCCGCCGCCGCTTTCACCCGCGACGATGATCTTGTCCTTGTCGATGCCGAGCTTCCCGGCATTCTCGCTCACCCATCTGACGCCCGACACACAGTCATTAAGGCCTGCCGGAAACGGTTCGATCTCTGGTGCGGACGAGGCGCGCAGACTGTTACGGAAATCGACCATGGCGATCGCCATGCCCTGATGCGCGAGCAGGCGGCCCCAGGTCCGGTACATGGCGTCAAAGCAGGAGAAATCCTGCATGCCGCCGCCATGGATGTAGTAGACGCAAGGCAGGGAGCTTGAGCCTTCCGGCTTGATGAGCTGGATCTTCACCGTGTTGCCATCGGGCTGTGAGGTGAATTCATGGGTCGAAATATCGAGGCCCTTTGTCGGCGCCAGCGGCTCGGTGTCGATCTGGGAGAAGAGCTTTTGCACCATAGCGGCGCGCTCATTGGCTTCGGGCGAATTGGCGCGTGCGACCATCTCCTCGCGGGTCGTCGCCGGGTTCGGCGCTGGCTGCGGCATGTTTGAAAGCATTGCGCGAATGCGCGGGTCCAGTCTCTGATCGTCTGCGCCCTCTGCCATTCTTATCCTCCCTTTGGCTTTTCTTGTTCGCTGAGCCTTAGCACGCGGAGGACGGCTGAGGCAGGGCCTCGCAGGGTCAATCTCTGGCGCGCGGCAGCTTGATGCCGAAGATGATGCCCATGGCGCGGGAGATGAATGCCGTCGCCATGCCCGCGGCGAAAGACATCGTTTCGGGCGCGCCAAGTGAGACAGCCCCGAAATAGACGCCGGACCCGGCCAGTGCACAGGTGGCGTAAAGCTCGCCTTCCTTGAGGACCAGCGGCTCTTCATTGGCGATGACATCGCGCAGCAGGCCGCCCGCACTGGCGGTGATGGCCCCCATGATCAGCACGACAAGAAAACCATGGCCGAGCGACATGGCCTTGGCCGCGCCGGTTACGGCAAACAGGGACATGCCCACCGCATCCGGCCAGCGCAGGGCGCGGAACTGGCTGACGAAGCGATAGAAAACAAAGGCGGTAAGTCCGCCTGCTATGGCGAGAATGAGGGTCAGCGTGTCCGACAGCCAGAAGACCGGCTGGCCGAGCAGAAGGTCACGCAGCGTGCCGCCGCCAATGGCTGGAAAGAAAGCCAGAACGATCACGCCCAGCAGGTCCATCTGCTTTCTCACCGCGAGCACTCCGCCGGAAATGGCGAAGACGAAAACACCGAACCTGTCGGCAAAAGCGGTAAGAAGATCGGGGCTCATAAGGTGGGCAACGCAAAAAAAGACGTGGGCCGGGCGGCTCGTTTCCAGGAGAACTTAGCGTCTACTGCGCACAGGGAAAGACCCCCGGTTTCCGGAAGTCCTTGATTAGGCACGTATTCCGTTGAGGGCCTGGAGCTTTTGATCTTAATTGAGGTTAAGTTCTTAAAAGTTTTGTGTTTTTTCTTGCAACCTATGCGTGCGGGTTTGCGTAGGTGGGCCGTCATGAACGGACACAGGGCCAAGCCCCAGCCGTTCTCTGAAGCGTACTGACCGGCACAAGGAAGGCCGGCAAATTCGAAGAGGAAACGAGAATTAGAGATGCAACAGCTGCAAGAGGACAGATACACGACCCGCCTGAACACAAGGCCTGAACAGATCGGACGCCGCGATCCCGTCATCCATGCGGCAAGGGATAAAGAACCGCCGGTCTCATCTTCTGTGATCCAGGAGTTCGAAAAGAACGGTTTCGTTGTGCTGGAAGACGTCTTCAGCGAGGCGGAAGTCGCCCGCATGAAAGGCACCGCCAATGAGATGCGCGACTATCCAGACAGCCTTGCTGACGAGACGGTGATCTCCGAGCGCGATAGCGGTGCTGTCCGGTCGGTCTTCGCCATCCACCGCCAGACCAGCGACTTCGATGTCGTGGCCCGCGACCCGCGCCTGGCAGAGCTCGCGCGCCATATTCTGGGCGATGATGTCTACATCCACCAGTCGCGCCTGAACTATAAGCCCGCCTTCAAGGGCAAGGAATTCTACTGGCACTCCGATTTCGAGACCTGGCACGCAGAGGACGGCATGCCGAACATGCGCGCCCTGTCCATGTCAGTGATGCTGACGGATAACCATCCGCAGGCCGGGCCTGTGATGTTCGTCCCGGGCAGCCACAAGACCTTCATTTCCTGTGTCGGTGAAACGCCGGACGACAATTACAAGGCGTCGCTGAAAAAGCAGGAAACGGGCATTCCGGATGCCGATTCCATTGCCCAGCTTGTCGATGAGGGCGGTATTGTCGCCCCGGCGCCGAAGGCAGGGTCAGTCGTTATCTTCGACTGCAACACGCTGCACGCCTCGAACGGCAACATTACTCCGTTCGAGCGGATGAACGCCTTCTTCGTGTTCAATGCCTGGTCCAACCGCCTGAAGGAGCCTTACGGCGCCAATGCGGAACGTCCCGAGCATATCGCGCACCGCCGCGTGGAGAAGCCGCTTGCGCCACTGTCGAAAGTGACCGGCAAGCTCAAAAGACAATAACAGGCCTATAGGGGTACACATCCCAGTGCCCTGAAGGTCTTACGCCTTCCAGTTGCCCGCAAGGACCATCCGGTCATACTTGCGGGCAATTTTTGCGGGCAGCTCTAGAAAACGACCTTTTGGCTCCAGCCGGGTCGCGGCCTCATAGGCTTGCGTGGCGAGCTTCTGCGGCAGGCCAAAGGCCACCGCGCCGGAGCGTACCGGCATCATCCAGGTCGACATCTGCCGTTTGTAGCGCGTCTCGCCTAGGCCCAGGTGGAGCTCGCGAATGCCCTCTCCGGCCGCCCACTCGGCGAGGCTGAACAAAAGGGCGAGACCGGGTTTGAGCTTCGAATACTCATCTTCATAGGCCGGGAACCAGTAGTGCAGGACGCTTGCGGAGCGCATGCAATAGACCACGGCGGCGAGCGCCCCATCCACCCTCAGCGTGGACAGAACACCGCGCGCATCTTCTGCCCCGGCTGATTGCAGCGTCTCCAGAAGCTTTCGCGGCCAGCCGAGCGAGAAAAGGTCGAAATGACCACTTTCCCGATAGGCTTTTCGCTTGAGGGCGATCATCCGGTCGAATGCCTCGTGGTCCACCACATCATGAGCGATCCTGACGGAAGGGTCAGTGAGCAGCTTTTCCACCTTGCGGTGTTCGCGCCGGAAGTTCGAAGAGTCGTCCTGACGTTCCGCCAGCCAGGCTGCATAGCCGGCAGACAGATCCATGACCTGATTGCCATTGCCCGTCTGCCCTTTCAGCCCGTGGCGGACCTGGGTGAACGGCGTCGCTGAAAATGTATATCCGCCAATGCCTTTGGCAGCGGCGATGCGTGTGAGGTCCAGGCGTGTATCAGGCGCGGCCACAATGCCGTGCAGATCGTCCATCGGGCCGCCTACGGGCCGGGCCGTGCCAAGCGGCCCTGGCCGCAGCGGCCAGTAGGCAATCGGCGCGCCGGACTCTGTTACCTTCAAGATCTTCACGCCCGGGCGCGCGGTATTGGCGGCCCTCGCATAGGTCATCGAGAAATAGGGGCTCGCCAGCGCCGGGTCGCTTGCCTGCAGACCCCGCCACGCATCGTGGTCGGACGCGTCAAGCGATGCAATATCCAGATACTCGGTCTTGATGGTCATATCGTCCCGAACAAAGCGCAAGCGCGGAGAGTGCCGCATAAGGCCCCCATAGCAAAGTCCCGTTAACTCCACAGAAACGATGCCCAACATTTCCGCTTCCGCCTCTCACACCTGCTGCTTTGGGTCCGCTACCCGGCGCACCGCACCGGCAGGACAGTCGCGATATCCTGACAGACAATGCAACCACCAGATCGGGCTCAGCTGGCTCGCAGAGCTTGCTCAATATGGCCGTCGAACCTGATCTCACATGCGCCACCCCCCTGAGTGCGTGCGGCCACTTCTCCAATCTTATCGCCATGGCGAAGCACTTCATCGCGGTACGTTTCGGCGTTGTCTTTCGGTGAATATCCCAGCCACTCGGCATGAGAATTGTCCATGCGAGACTGGGTGTTGGCAGATATACCGTAGACAACGAAATAATGGTGCCTTGGCGCCTCTATGCACCGGTCGAACAGGTGAATCCCATCCTCATGGCTGAGCCAGGTCGATAGCATGCGTACATCCGTTGGACGCTCCTCGAATGATGCGACCCGTACACATGCGACTGACAAGCCATGCTTGTCCGCGTAAACGCTGGCCAAGGCCTCACCTGCAACCTTCGAAGTGCCGTAGAAACCACTGGGACGCGGACGAGCCTTGTGGTCAATGGTCTCGTTCAGGGGATGGAAGCCGACCGCCTGCACAGAGCTTGCGAAGACGAACCGCTTTACGCCTGCGCGCCGGGCCGCTTCCAGCGCGGCATAGGTGAGTTCGTAATTGAGCGGAAAATGGCGCTCCCATCCGGCTTCTTCAGGATAGGCGGCAAGGTGGAGCACAACGTCAACTCCATCCATCTCACGATGGAGAGCTTCTATCCTCGTTGCGTCCATGATGCGCAATTCCTCGTTGGGAGCAGCGTCGCCCAAGTCAGCGACATCCAGCAAACGAAGGATGCGGTCGGGCTGTGCCAGCCCCTTTCGAAGCACCCGGCCTAGACGTCCGGCAGCGCCGGTGATCAGAATTCTTTTCATGGACCAATCCTTCTTTTGAGCTTCCGGCATATCTGTACCTGGGCACCGGCAGCTGGGACTTTAACCACGAACGCCTTAGGAAGACACGGCGTTGCGCCTCACCCACTTCTCAGTTTCCATTCCACGAAGCTCGAGATTGATTGCCCGTTAAGGTTGATATTCGGTAAGACGCGGGAGAATGTGGGGGTCGTGCCGGTAACGTTGCCGCGCACACTGTCGGTGCGGAGGCTGAAATGAGTATCTTCAAGGTTTTGATCGGTGCATTTGCTGCTCTCGGCATGAGTATTTTGGTGATGCCCGCCAGCGCCGCTTCTGATGATTATGTGCCTTCGGCGGCCTCAGCCGAAGATGTGAGGGCCGCGAACCGCGAGCTGATTGCTCTACGTGATCAAATGCAATCCAAGTGTATTCAACACGATGGGCGGTTGCAGTATATCGGCGCGACCAACATTCAGCTGGTGGACTGCCTGCTTCATCGGGCGCCGGAAACACATCTGCTCACAATTTCGTCTACGGGCGGTGAGGTTGAGTTCGCAATCTGGGCAGCGAGTATTCTACAAGGCGCCGAAATGAATCTACACGTTTTGGGGTCCTGCGCGTCTTCCTGTGCGAACTATCTGGTTCCCGCAGCAGACCGGGTTTATATCGACCGTATCTCGACCATCATGGTCCACGGGGCGCCCCAACCCACTGTGCGTGCGGAAGTTGAGGAGATGCTCAAGTCTTCTGGAATGCAGCCCTCTGATCCAGCTTTTGATGAGGCGGTCGATTCAAACCTCTCCAGGTTGAACGCGACTGTCAGACTGCATCAGTGGTTCGTCACTCAGCACGATATTGGTCCTGGGTACTCCGACGTTAGGAATATAGACACTGTAAGTCCGGACGCTCTTCTTGTTGTAGACCCAGAGGTCTTTCGGGACTGTGGCCCACACACACAGAGCCTGGTCAGCCAGGACCGTTACAAAGAGGATGTCAGACGCGCATACGGCGATAAGCCTTTGGTGTTTCTGAGCGACGTGCCGGAATATGCCCCCTGTGAATAGACAGGATGGAGGCCCGAGCGGACTGGCGTTCGCTTGCGCGAAACCTGCAAGGGGCTTGAAAGTGGGATGGAGCGGGTGAAGGGCTCCTTTTGAATAAAAAAGTGATTTAAAAACAGAATATTGCATATTTCGGCTCTCGCATTGTTTCACAATTTTTTGCGTGAATGTTACACAATCACCACCCTTGAGCTTAGATCGCGCATGCCAAGTTGAGTCGTCACAGACGCAAGTATCCCCAGGCAGGGCGCGACCGGAATCTGAATTTGCTGTGATTGAGACAGATGATAGCCTAATGACCGGCGTCAGGGAGGCTCATACCGTCCCCGGGTATAAGCGGCCGAAACTTTGTCATAGGCGTCGTCGGTCGTGCATCAGTATAATGCTGACAGGTCTGATGATGGCCGATCATGACCGGTGCTTTCAGCGTGATAAAAAGACGAATATAAAAGCTGAGCATCCCTCAAAGATCCGCCGCTACGAATTGCCATCGATCCGAAAGGCTACAGCCATCGCCGTGTCCGCTGGCAATATACGACATAAGCGTCGCCGAACTTCTCATTCAGCGCCTTTTCCTCAGGTTTGATCTGCAGAGCCGTCATTGCGGCGATAAATACGACCGGAGCGAACAAGGCTGCGGCATTTCCAATCCAGATGGCGAGGCCGCTGAGGACTAGGGCAAAGCCAAGATACATCGGGTTTCGCGAGACGCTATAGAGTCCGGTGGTGACCAGATGCCCGGCATCGGTCGGCCTGACCGGATTGACCGTCGTGCGAGCTATCAGGAAGGCGGCAACTGCGGCGGCAAGAATCGCTGCGCCAGCCAGGGCCAGACCTGCCGCGATGGCGTGGCCGGCAAGCCCTGGATCATAATCCAGACCTGGTGAAAGACGGGATGCCATCCAGCCAAGACCGGCGCAGAACAGGAACTGGAGCAAGGGCGGAATGCGCAGCTTCATGAGGCTTTTGCCGTCGAACATGCGGCGCCGGATTTCTGCTGCTTCAACTCGCCGATGGCCTGCAGCGTGATTGCCCATGAGGAACGCAGGAAAAGGCCTGACAGAAGGGCCGCGACGATCAGATCCGGCCAGGGCGATC
>NZ_CAXFSW010000025.1:0-18428 GCF_964005855.1 uncultured Henriciella sp. | reverse complement strand
GCATATAGCGCCGCATGCTCATCCGGGATGATCGAGGCGCGTTTTGACCACGCCTCCGGAATGAGGAGCGCTTTGGTCATTGGCGCGGTGCGGCCCGCCTTGCACAGAATCTCGAACACGGCATCGAGCGCGCCGGAGTCTGAAAGGCCTTTTGGCACAACCGGTTTGACGTCCTCGACATCATCACCGAAGGCGCCAGAGACCATCTTGATCTCGTGGCTCTTCATCCAGTTGAGGTTGCCGCGCAGCGTGTTGATCTCGCCATTGTGGGCGAGCATGCGGAAGGGTTGGGCGAGCGACCATTGCGGAAAGGTGTTGGTCGAATAGCGCTGGTGATAGATCGCAATCGGCGAGATGAAGCGATCATCCTTCAGGTCGAGATAGAAATTGTCGATATCCTGGGCGAGGAACATGCCCTTATAGATCAGTGACTTGTGGCTTAGCGAACAGATATAGAAGCTCGGGATCGCGGCCTCGCGCGCCTTGCGCTCAATGCGGCGGCGGCAGAGATAGAGGGCGCGTTCCAGCTCATCGGCGGACCGGCCGCGGCTGTCGCGAAACATGACCTGTTCGATTTCCGGGCGCGTATCGGCGGCTTTCTGGCCGATCACGGAGATGTCGACCGGCGGCTGGCGCCAGCCATAGATATAGAAGCCAAAATGCAGGATTTCGGTCTCGACGATGGCGCGAGCGGCCTCCTGATTGCCAAGGTCGGTGCGCGGCAGAAAGATCTGCCCGACGCAGATCGGATCGTCGGTCGGATTGTGACCGGTCCGCTCTGCCTGCTCACGGAAGAAGTCCTGCGGCACTTCGATCCGGATACCGGCGCCGTCGCCCGTCTTGCCGTCGGCGTCCACCGCGCCGCGGTGCCAGACATTCTTGAGCGCCTTGATGCCCATCTCGACGATTTCGCGCTTCGGCTTGCCATCGAGCGAGGCAACGAGGCCCACGCCGCAAGCGTCCTTCTCGAACTCTTCATCATAGGCGTGCGCCTCAACGAGTTTCTGGCGCTCTTTGAGGTATTTTTCGATTGTGTCGGTCATGTTCGGTCCCTTGGAGGGGTTAAATCTTGCAAGGCGCGGCAGGGGCAGAGCCTATTCGGCGGCCACCGGAGTGGGTGAGCTGGCGCGGTCCATCTGCTTCATGCGCTTGTGCATGCTCTCGGCAGCGTCGCGGCCATCCTTGATCGCCCAGACGACGAGCGAGGCGCCGCGCACGATATCGCCAGCCGCGAAGACGCCCGGCAGGCTGGTTTCCAGCGTTGCGAAATCAACCTTGATGGCGCCCCAACGATTGACGGTCAGGGCCCTCTCATCAAAGAGCTGTGGCAGGTCTTCCGGGTCAAAACCCAGCGCCTTGATCACCATGTCGGCCTCAATGTCGAAGGTCTCGCCGGTCTTCTCAGGCGACTGGCGCCCAGACGGGTCCGGCGCGCCAAGCTTCATGCGGGAAGCACGTACTGCTTTCAGTTTGCCATTCTCGTCATCGATCAGGGCTTCGGGAGCGGCGAGCCATTCGAACTTGACACCCTCTTCCTCGGCATTGGCCACTTCACGCTGCGAGCCCGGCATGTTCGCACGGTCACGGCGATAGAGGCATGAAACAGAGGTCGCACCCTGACGGATCGCGGTGCGCACACAGTCCATAGCAGTATCCCCGCCACCAATGACGACGACTTTCCGGCCTTTTGCGTCGAGCGTTCCGTTCTCGAATTCGGGAACGTCATCGCCAAGGCCCTTGCGATTGGACGCGGTCAGAAAATCGAGTGCCTTGTGCACGCCTTCACAGCCAGCCCCCGGCACCATCAGATCACGCGCCTTGTAAACACCGGTCGCGATCAGCAGCGTGTCATGCTTGTCGCGAAGGTCGGTCAGCTTGTGTGTCTCGCCGATGGAGGCGTTGAACTCAAACTTTACGCCGCTTTCCTCAAGCCGCTTGATACGGCGTTCGACAATGTATTTCTCCAGCTTGAAGCCCGGAATGCCATAGACAAGCAGGCCGCCGCCGCGATCATAGCGGTCATAGACGGTCACCTGATAGCCCTTGCGCCGAAGCTGTTCAGCAGCCGCTAGTCCACCAGGGCCCGCACCGATGATGCCGGCAGACTGGTCGCGCTCGCGCGGCGGCTTGATCGGTTTCACATAGCCCTGCTCCCAGGCATTATCGGTGATATAGCGCTCGATCGCGCCAATGGTGACGGTGCCGTGACCAGACTGCTCGACTGTGCAGATGCCTTCGCAGAGGCGGTCCTGCGGGCAGATACGGCCGCAGATCTCCGGCATGTTATTGGTGGCCTGCGAGACATGATAAGCCTCTTCCATCCGGTCTTCGGCAGCCAGTTTCAGCCAGTCGGGAATATTGTTGGAAAGCGGGCAGCCCTGCTGGCAGAACGGAACACCGCACTGGGAGCACCGTCCGGCCTGATCCTCTGCGACTTCCTGGGCATAGTCGCCATAAATTTCATGAAAGTCGCCCCGGCGCGCCTCAGCCGCGCGCTTTTCCGGCATGGACGGATTGATCTTCGTAAATTTTAGCATGCGGCTCGCCATGGCGCCCATCCCTTTCGTGCAAGTTCATGCCCTATCTTAGCTTTTCAGCGAGATTGCAAGGCAAATCCAGCCCATACATATCAAGATGATATATAGGAGTTGCTTTGATGGTCTATATAGCGCGAAAAACGGCGTTTTGCAAATTTAACGCATATCGTATTGATATGTTTTTCTTTGGCGTGATTTTGGTGCCAAAGCGTGACAGTAGAGACATTGGTGTAATCGCAGGCCCGAAAGAGAATTATGTCACTTCTTCAGCTTGTCATCATTTCGATCGTCCAGGGCATCTCCGAATGGCTGCCTATTTCATCTTCCGCACATGTCCTGCTCACGGCGAATTTGTTCGGGATTTCCGGCGAGGACGAGCTCATGGTGAATGCGATGGCGCACCTTGGAACGCTGTTCGCGCTATTTGCCTATTTCTGGCGGGACACGGCTCGTGTCATCACCGGGAGCTTCGAGCTTGTCGGCATCGGCCGGGAAAATGGCCGCCTGTCCCAGGGGGGCAAGCTCGCCCTGCTGATTCTGGTGGCCACACCGCCGGCACTCGTTGCCGGTCTCGTCTATGAGCTCGCGCCCGGTCTCGACGTTCTACGCACCCCGCATGTGATCGCAGCCGCGACCATCGTCTTCGGCCTCCTTCTCTGGTGGGCGGACGTCAAAGGCCCACGCCACCGCACCGAAGCCGACATGAAGCTGCGCGATGGCATCCTGATCGGCCTGGCGCAGGCCCTTGCCTTTATTCCCGGCGTCAGCCGGTCCGGTGTCACGATGACGGCGGCGCGTGCCCTCGGCCTGTCGCGCACCGAAGCGGCGCGCTTCGGCATGCTGTGCGGCGCGCCGGTCCTGCTTATCGCGGGCGCTTATGCCTGCCTCAAACTCGCCACCGCCGAAAGCGGAGAGGTGACCGTGCCACTATCGGACGGGCTGATCGTGGCCGGGCTGAGCTTCGTGACCGCCTATGCCTCCATCTTCGCCCTGATGGCCCTTCTGAACCGGATGAGCTTCCTGCCTTTCGTGATCTACAGGCTCATTCTGGGTGTCGCCATCATCGCCATGATCCCGATGATGGCCGGTTAGGCTCAGCACCGAGCCCCCTTTAAACACAGGTCTTTGCGCGTGTCCGGACACGAAATGTCTGGCGCCGGGACGGATTTACGGTTTCAATCCTGGCGCAAGTTTCAAACCATGGAGACGCCACGACTGGCAGGAAGGCGCTGTGCCCCATGAAACCTCATCGCGAAAAGAAGTCTGAGACGCTCGAAGTCCGTCTGCCCCATTCGAAGAAGGAAGCCTTCAAGGCGGCCTGCGAGAAAGAAGGCATCACGGCGAGCCATGCGGTGCGCACTTTCATTGACGCCTATCTGCGCCGGTCGCGGCAGATGAAAGCCAAGCGTATCGCAAAGGATATCTCCATGACCCTCATCCGTAACCCGTTGAAGACCACGGGCGGCCTTGCTGCCGCCGTAACATCAATTGGTGTGGTCGCCACCCTGGCCCTGCCAAGTTCGGCCGACACTGACGCGCAACCCATCGCTCTTCCCCACCCCGAATACCCCCTGGATATGGCTCAGCAGGGCATAAGCGCCGAATGCCAATCTACCTTCAATGTTTCCGAAGAAGGCTTCGTTGAAGCCGGTATCGAGATTGAGTGCACGCATCCGGGATTTATGGAAGCCACGCGCTCAGCCATTCAGACGCTCCGCTTTGAACCGAAACTTGTCGATGGCAAGCCTGTCCGAATGACCGGCGTGGTCTATCCAATCCAATACATGGTATGCTCTGAGCCAGAGGACACACGATGCGCGGAAGCGCTAATTCAGCGTCAAGACCCCTCTTAGCACTTCTACGAGGCGTCCCTACGCTTCGCCCTTCTGGTGGAATTCGCCATAGGCGCGGTAGCGCCAGAGATAGGTCGGCACGATGGCCTCGACGCTTTCGATGTCATCGATGCCGAGATCCTTCAGTGTCAGCGCGTCCTCAGCCACCACATTGTCCGTCTTCAGCATGTCGACCTGATCGCCAGTGATCGGCGGCGGGCCGAAGATACCGGTCGAGATGACCGGGAGTTTCCAGATCGCGCCGAAGGTGAGGCCCATCGGCTTTGCGATGAAGTAAGGCAGCGGCAGCGCATAGCGCTTCCGGTCCACCTCCTCGCAGATGTAGTCATAGATCTCACGGAAGGTGTAGGTGCGCGGGCCGCCAAGCTCATAGGTCTTGCCGAGAACGTCGTCACGGCTGACAGCCGCCGCAATCGCTTCGGCGACATCGCCCGCATAGACCGGCTGGAGCTTTGTCTTGCCCCCGCCAATCGCAGGCAGGAAAGGCGCCACATTGGAGACCGGGTGGGCCGCCATGCCGGCAAACTTGTTGAAGAAATCGTCTTCGGGACCAAACACGATGGAGGGGCGCAGGATTACCGCCTCCGGTATGACGTCGCGCACGGCCTTTTCCGCCAGCGCCTTCGTGCGCGCATAATCCGATTGGGACTCTTCATCTGCGCCAATCGCCGAGATCTGGACGAAACGCTTGATGCCTGCGGCGGCCGCGCATTCGGCCACGGTCTGCGCGCCGCCAAGCTGGGCGGCTTCAAAGCTCTGCGGGCCTTTTTCGTAAAGGATGCCGACGAGGTTCACCACCGCGTCTGCGCCTTCGATGGCGCGCTCAACCGACATACGGTTGCGGACATTGGCCTGCGTAATGTCGATCCAGCCGGGAGGGCCGGCCAGGCGGACATCGCCTGCAAGGTGGGGGCGGCGCACCGCGATCCGCACACGATAACCGGCCTCGACAAGGGCGCGCGCGGCGTACCGGCCGATGAAGCCCGATCCGCCAAAGAGAGTAACTAGACCTGTCGACATGTCGTTTAGACCTTTATTCAACGCTTCGCGCGGTTGCTTTCCTTACGCGCCTTTCACCATGCAACGAGATGATTGTCCATGCGACGAAAGGCAAGCCATGTGCGGTTGGGGCTAGCCTGCCTGGCGCAATGTCTCGCCAAGCAGCTGCTGCGAGCCGAATGCCCGGCGCAGCGTGTCCGTCGCGCGGACAAGGTCTGCCTGGCGCTCAGCCACAATGGCCTCCTGCGCCCTCACCCTTGCAATGAGGCGGATCGAATGACCATTGCGCTCAGCGAGACTAAGGGCGGCATAGTCCTGTGGCGCTTCCCGGGCCGCAAGAGCGTTGCGAAGCGCGACGAGATCAGCCCGCGCCTGGTCCAGCGCCTGCTGCGCCTCAGCCAGCGCCTGTTCGGCCTGCTGGCGCTTCATGCCCACGAGCTTTTTCATCGTATTGGCAGTCTTCTGTTTCATTTGCCCCTCCTAGAGATGCTGGCGCAGCCGGTCGACGAAACCGATCGCGGCAGCCACAGCAGCGAAGTGTTCGGTGTGGATTTCCTCATCAACCTCCACCAGCCGATAGATTGAGCGCGTAGCAGGCGGGTCGGAATAGATCGGCACGTCATTGGCGTGCGCCACCTCCCTGATCCGCGCGGCCATATGATCGACGCCCTTGGCAACGACGATCGGCGCCATGTCGCTGTCTGGCTCCCATTTCAGGGCGACAGCATAGTGTTCCGGGTTGACCATGACGACGGTCGCGCCCTTCACATTCTGCAGCATCTGGCCCTTGGAGATTTTCTGGCCCTTCTCGCGGCGCTGCTGCTTCAGGTGCGGATCGCCTTCGGACCGCTTCATTTCGTCCTTCAGTTCCTGCCGCGTCATCTTCAGCTTGTTGGCGTGAAGCTGGCGCTGGATGAAGAAATCGACCGCGCCAAGGGCGAACTGGAAGACACAGAAAAGCACGATGACCGCCGTCACCTGGGTAAAGGTGAAGCGGAAGAATTGCGAAAGCTGGACCGCGCTACTCGCATAGTAATTGTCGACGAAATAATAGAGGAACATGGCGGCCAGAAAGCCGGCAAAGAGCATCTTTGCCGTGTCCTTGCCGAAATCGATAAGGCCTTTGGGGCCGTATTTCTTCTTCAGATTCTCTGCCGGATTAAGCTTCTTCATGTCCGGCTTGATCGACTTGGTTGAGAAGGCGACCGAGCCCTGGACAAGCAATGTTGCCATGACGAGGGCCACAAGGATTGCAAAGAGGGGCAGGCACTGGAAAAGCACCGAGGTCAGCCACCGGCGCGACTGCACACCGCTGCCCACAAAGATGTCCCGCGCATAGCTGTCGGCGTGATAGAACATCATCTGGAATTCATTGAAGATGCTGCCCGCGAGCACTGTGCCGAAAAGCCCTGCCGCGATGACCATGCCCAGCATGAGCGAGAAGGTTGTCGCCTCTCTGGACTGGGCGACATTCCCTTCCTTGCGGGCCTGGCGCTTCTTCTGTTCTGTGGCTTCAAATTCCTTCTCGCCACCGCCGCTATTCTGGTCTTCAGCCATGCCGCCCTCCTATAGCCAGCCGATGAGGGAGGGCACGCGATTGGTCCAGACCACCAGCATCGTGGCGATGGAAAAGGCCAGAAGCATGATGCCCGCGCCGATCATGAAGGGCGCGCCGACAAAGGCGACCATGAGAGAAGGAAGCGCCTTGTTTATGAAGCCAAGGCAGATATTGTAGAGCAGGTTCACCGCCACGAACGGCCAAGCTAGCATAATAGCAAGGCCAAAGGCTTCGAAGCCGCGCATCACAAGAAACTGGGGATCGATCAGGTCGAACGCCCCGGCCGGTATCTCGCCATAGAGTGAAACCATGCGGACAAAGACGCTGACATGATAATCCATGCTGAGAAGGAGCGCCGCGCCTGCGAGCGCCAGCATGTTGGCCGAGAGCGTCTGGGCCTCTGTTTCCAGGGCAATACCGAGCATCTGCGACAGGCCGATGACCTGGGCGATGATCGTGCCCGTGATAGACAACATCCAGATCGAGAGGCGCAGCAGCAGTCCGAAAAACAGGCCGATACTGGCCTCGAGCGCGAGATAACGGAAGAATTCGCCGAGACTGGAGAGGACGGGCATCTCCACCACGCCCGTGACGGCGAGCGAGATGGAAAAGACCAGAACGATCATCGCCCACACCCGAACCGGCACGGCCTGCTCGCCCACACCCGGCATAAAATAGATGATGAAACCGACCCGCGCCATGATCAGCATCACCGCCCCGATCCAGTAGATCGCCTGCCCGGATGCAAGCAGCGTATCGGGCACTAAACGACACCGACTATGTAGGGTTTGCTCCTCGACCCGATCTCTTCATAGGCCAGCACCGAATTGCGGATGCCCTTGCTGGAAAGCACCGTGTGAATGAAACGGCGCCGGCGCGATGTCGTCGCGATGGAGGGGGTCACACCCTTCTGGGCATACTCGTTGAGCTTTTTCTGGATCGATGTGGTGAGGTCGCCAAAGACGTCGGGCGGCAGGGCAATGTCCGAGGCGCCGTCTTCCTTGGTGATCTCATGCGCGGAGAACTGTTCTTCCCAGTTCGGTCCGAGCTGCAGAAGCGGCAGGCGGCCCTCGCCATCCTGCAGCCGGTCGACAATCTGGAAACCGAGGCGCTGACGCACCAGTTCCGCCAGTTGGGAGGGATTGGACGTGCGCGCCTTGGCCTCACCCACCGTTTCGATGATGAGGAAGAGGTTGCGGATGGAGACGCGCTCTTCGAGCAAAAGGCGCAGCACGGCCAGCAGCTGTTCCGGGGTCACCTTGCCGGGAATATACTCGTCGAGGAAACGCTTGTTGGAGGCGGCGCGCTCTGCGTCGCTGAGCCGGGTCAGCGCATCCAGCGTGTCCATCATGACGAGGCGGGTGAAGATGAGCGAGAAATTGTTCTGGATGATTTCCAGCATGTGTGTGGCGAGCACTTCTGTCGCCTCAATAGCCGGGACGCCAGCCGCGGCAAGCTCCTGCGCCTTGGTGCTGGGCAGCCAGCGCGCCGAGGCCTGGTAGACCGGCTCTTTCACGCGCTCGCCCTGCAGGTGTGGCAGCTGTTTGTCCTCCATCAGCGCCAGCACATTGCCGGGGCGCAGGACCCCGCCATCCACCTTCACGCCCTGAATGCGCACGCGGTAAGCATTCTTTGCCAGCGTCGGATTGTCCGTCATCCGGATGGAGGGCAGGACGAAACCATATTCCTCGGCGATATAGCGGCGGATCTTGTCGACCCGGTTTTCAAACCCGTCCGCGCCCTGAAGCACCATGGACACAAGGTCGGGGGCGACTTCGAGATGGATTTCATCGGAGTGGATCGAGTCGCCGATGACAGCAGGTTCCGGGGCCTCATAGGCACTTTCTTCGGCTTCGGCGGCCGCTTTCTGTTTCTCATGCTCGCGGATGAAATAGGCGGCTGTACCAAAGAGACCGGCGGCCATCATGAAGGGCAGGAAAGGCAGGCCCGGCATCAGGGCAAAGACGCCAAGCAGGCCCGCCACAATGAAGAGGACCGACGCGTTGGCGCCAAGCTGGGCAAGCAGCGCCACATCAATGGCGCCCTCATCCTTGCCCTTGGACAGAAGAAGCGCCGCCGACACAGAAATGATCACAGCCGGAATCTGTGAGACGAGGCCATCGCCCACCGTCAGGATCGAATAATTATTGAGCGCTTCGGTAATAGAAAGGCCATGCACGGCAATGCCGAAGCCAATCCCCGCAATGAGGTTGAGCGCGGTAATCAGAAGACCCGCCACCGCGTCGCCCTTGACGAATTTCGACACACCATCGAGCGAGCCAAGGAAGGACGCTTCTTCCTGTTCCTTCTGACGGCGGATCTTCGCCTCTTCATGGCTGATCGCGCCAACCGCGAGGTCACTGTCGATGGCAAGCTGCTTGCCTGGCATGGCGTCGAGAGCAAAGCGCGCACCGACCTCCGCCATCCGGCCTGCACCCTTTGTGATCACCATGAAGTTCACGATGATGAGAACGCCGAACACAACGAGGCCCACGAAGAGGTTTCCGCCCATGATGAACATGGCGAAGCCTTCAATAACGTTCCCGGCCGCGCCGGTGCCGGTATGCCCCTGGCTGATAATCAGCTTTGTCGAGGAGACGTTGAGCGCCAGACGGAGGACAAGCGAGGCCAGAAGCACGCTGGGGAAGGAAGAGAAATCCAGCGGTTTCTCGATGAAGATCGCGGTCGTGAAGATCAGGATGGCGAACGCAAAGGAGAGGGTGAGGCCGATGTCCATGACCCAGGCCGGCACCGGCAGGACCATGACGAGGATGATCAGCATCAGCCCGATAGCCAGAAGCGTGGTGGGCTTTGCCAGATTGAAAAGGCTGGACGCGGGCATGATCGCCTACCCCGCTATGATGGGCAGGACGGAATTGTTGAAGAAATCCAGGCAGAGCTGGGTCATGTAGCCAAGCGTCAGGAAGAAGACGATGACCACAGCCATGATCTTTGGCACGAAGGTCAGCGTCATTTCCTGGATCGAGGTAAGTGCCTGAAGCAGGCCGATTGCAAAGCCAAGGATCAGCGTCACGCCGAGGATGGGCAGCGCCATCAGCGTTGCAGTCCAGAAGGCGCCGCGCAGGATTTCGAAGATTGCAAGCTCAGTCATTCGCGATGGCTGCCTAGACCGGCATCCGCAGGAGTTCCTGATAGGCCTCTACCACCTTGTCGCGGATGGTGACGGCGGCATCGAGCGCGAGCTCGGCATTGGCAAGCGCTTCGACCATGGCGTGCGGATCCGCGCCGGAAACGGCCGTATTCACCGCTGTCTGCTCGGCAGCTTCCATTGTCTGTTTGAAGCTCGCAAAGCCTTCGGACACGGCATTCGCGTCGCCCTTCGGTTTGGCCGCCTGGCCGGCCGCTTCAGCGGGTTTGACACTGCTGAGGGCCGCATAGGCCGAAAAGTTCACCCCTGACATCTGTCATGACCCCCTTATCGCTTGAGAATATCGAGCAGCGACTTGTACATGGTACGTGCCTGCTGAAATGAGTTGAGATTGGCCTCATAAGACCGGTTGGCTTCGCGCATGTCGGCCATTTCGGTGACGACCGAGACGTTCGACATGGTGACATAGCCATCCTCATCCGCCATCGGATGGGTCGGCTCATAGCTGCGTTCGCCTTCCACGCCGTCCAGTTCGATCCGCAACCGGCGGAAAGCGTCGCCACTGGTCGCCTGATCGACCACAAGCATCTTGCGCTGGTAGCCCGGCGTGTCGGCGTTGGAGATGTTCTGTGAGGTGAGATCGATACGCTCGGACTGCACCCGCATGCCCTGCATCGCCTGGATCATTGTCGCCTTGAGCGAATTCATTCAACCTGCCCCCTTATCGTCTGCCAAGTGCCGCACGCAAAAGGTCGAGCGACTTGGAATAAACCGTGAGCGCCAACTGATGCTGGTCCATTGCTTCGGCCGATTTGTAAAGTTCGTGCTCGACGCTGACCGAGTTGCCATTAGGGGCGGTCGGTGTGCCGCTATCGGTGATCTTGAATGCCTCGGACTCGGACGGGCTGAGAGAGGTACGCTTGAGATAGTCCTCAAAGGACTCAAGGCTGGTCGCCCGGTAACCCGGGTCGTCAGAATGCGCGATATTCTTGGACGCATGCGTCTGGGCCTCAGCCGCGTGACGCGCCATCGCACTGTATATCTTGAAGACCCCCATATCCTCGAACATGGCACCGCCCCCTCATGGTTAACTCTTTGGAAAAGGTGCCCGGCTACGTTGAATAAAAGGTTAATGAAAACGGGAATTCTGTTTACGTAATGCAGCACGCAGCGCCACAGAGACACGAACTATGCCGCATCTGGGGCCGGGTCAGCGATGTGAGCCCCGGTACCGTCGGCATTACAGGCGTGAGTGCACATGCCGGCCTCGGCAATGAGGTGGAAATCCATACATTGAACGGCACGGTACGCGGCGAAATTCTCAACATCACCGAAGAGCGCGTCACCGCCTTCCTGTTCGACGAATCGGACGAGGTACGGATTGGCGACCGTGCCTATATCGACCGTGAAGCCTCGGTTTCACCCGGCGACCACTGGATCGGCCATATCGTCAATTATCGCGGCGAAATCGTCGATGAGCCCCCGAAGGCCGGCAAGCTGCCGACCTCGCTTGTGCGCAAGAAGCTGATCAGCAAGGCCCCACCCAGCCATCTGAGGAAGAGTCTGGGCCCGCGGCTCAATACCGGGCTGATGATTACCGACACGGCAATCCCGCTCTGTCAGGGCCAGCGGCTGGGCCTCTTTGCCGGCTCCGGCGTCGGCAAATCGACCCTGCTGGGCGCGCTTGCCAATGGCGTGCAGGCCGACCGGATCGTCATCGCGCTGATCGGTGAACGGTCCCGGGAACTGAACGATTTTGCCAAGCTGACCCTGCCGCCGGAAGCGCGGGCACGCTCGGTCATCGTGACCGCAACGGCGAGTGAACCGCCCGGCGCCAAGAAACGTGCCGCCTATTGCGCCATGGCCGCAGCTGAGCATTTCCGCGATCAGGGCCACCATACGCTGCTCCTGTTCGATTCCATTACCCGCTTTGCCGAAGCTCACAGGGAAGTCGCGCTGATCGGCGGTGAGGCGCCTGCCCTTCATGCCTTCCCGCCCTCGACGGTGCGCACGATTGCGGAGCTTGCCGAACGCGCCGGCCCCGGCCGGGAGGGCAAGGGGGACATCACGGCCATCTTTTCGGTTCTCGTCGCAGGCTCCGACATGGAGGAGCCGGTTGCCGACATGATCCGCGGGATCCTGGATGGCCATATCGTTCTCTCCCGCGAAATTGCGGAGCGCGGACGTTATCCGGCAATCGATGTGCTGAAGTCGGTCTCTCGGGCGCTGCCCCGCGCCGCCTCCAGCGAAGAGAATGCGCTTTTGGGCGAATACAGGCGTAACGTGGCGCTTTATGAAGAACTTGCGCCCATGGTGCGCGCCAATCTCTATGAGCGGGGCAAGGATGCTGCCGGAGACCGGGCGATCGACCTCTTCCCGATGCTGGATGGCTTTATTTCAGAACGCCATGACGGGGATACGAAAGCGGCCTATCAGCGGCTTGCCACGCTGCTGCATGGCGACAAGGCGGACGTGCCCGAGGCCCAGTCGCAGGCGAAAGCTGGCTAGCTAGAGCAGGCTCAGGAAGAGATTCTGGCTGGCTATGGAGCCAAAGCCCTGACCGCCGCCGAGCAGTGTCAGGGCGGTGTATCCAGGGGTCAGCGCAGAGGGCCCGTTATTGACTGTTTCCATCACGTGAAACCGCCTTATGACGGCGTCCACATTGTCCGGCATGACCAGATCGCCAAGGTCGGAAATGCCGAACGACGAGCTGAGCTTGTCGCGAAGCATCTCCGCCTGTTTCTCAATCGGTTGCTTGCTAAGGTCCGATGGCAGGTTCAGCGCCTTTTCCAGCACGGTCTTTACCGGCACATTGCCAAGAATACGGTAGGCGATGGCATCATTGGATGCCCCGGTTCCGGCGATATCGACGATCTTCTGCTGATAATTGAGGCTGAGGCGCATGTTCTCATCAACATCGCCCACGGCGATGCGAAAGGCTGCGGTCTCGAAATCCTCACCCAGCTGATCGATCTTCTCAGCGTCGAGTGACAGGGTGCCGTCCTTGAAAGCGAAGGTTTCCGCGAATTTCGTATAGGCGGGATTATTGAGCCGCTTGAGGAAGGTGCTGTCGGGGTTTGCCGCCTCTTCGAGTGCCTTGCGGATAAAGCCGCCCTTCCACTCCTCACCGGCAAGATCGAACGCCGTCATCGTGACGCGCAGGAGGCGCCGGTCCGCCATGAAGTCATCCAGCGAGATCGGCTTCGACAGCTTCTCGCTCATATAGGCGCGGTCATTCTTCACGCTTGCGCTGTCAGAGAACGTCTCCAGCTGGCGCGAATAGGTCGTCTGCAGGAAGGACCAGCCTGCAAGGCCCGACATGGGGATGGCCGGCTGCACCATGACCGGTCAGGCCACCTGTGCCCGCGGCTCGGAATAGGTGTTCTTCAGCCGCGCATGGCGGAAGAGTTCGGCTTCGAGCTCAACCAGATTGCGCATATGGCAGAGCGCCGAATAATGGTTGCCCCGGCGCAGCATCTCGCGCAGCTGCGGAATGGCCTCAGGGTCGATCGCCCGGAAGACTTCTTCTAGGTGCTCGATCTCGCGGAACAAGGCGGGCAGCACACGGTCATCTTCAAGGTCGCCCGTGATGAGCAGCTGGATGGCGTAATAGACTTGCTTGACGGGCGTATCGACTTCTTCCGGCTTCAGTGCGTCGCGGCAACGAAGCACCCGCGCATTGGCGTCAGCGATCCGCAGGCTGGACGGCTTGTCCCCATTCTCAAGCAGGGCGCCGTTGATCACGACTTTTTCGCCGGCCGCGAGCTTCAGTATCAATCCGGACATTTAGGCACTCATCTCCATGTGGCTCGGGCTGACTTCACCAGACAACCCTTTCATGATCGTTTCATTGATCTCGACAAGGTCGGAAATGTCGGTTTCGCCAGCGAGAACCTTGTAGCTGACACGCCGGACCATTTCAGCAAGCGTCAGAAGGTTGCGGCGCAGACTGTCCTCCAGTCCGTTTTGGGGACTTAGAAGATCGACGGAAAGAAGAAGCCAAAGCTGGAGATTGCGGTCAATCGCATCTGCCCAAACGGCAGGAGGCGGCACATCCTGCGCCGCCACATCCTTGAGAGCGTTCGTAACTTCGCTGAACAGGGCATATTCAATCTGCTTGTCAGACGCCGTGCGGCTGGTGACGTTGCTATATGCCTTGTGCGCCAAATTATGCATGTACCCTCGCCCTCACTCTTGGTTAACAGGTAAAACCGGGCGCCAGCGAAGGCGCCCGGTCTCAATTCATCTTGCCTAGCGGAACAGGGACAGCAGGGTCTGCGGTGCGCTGTTCGCGATGGACAGGGCCTGAACACCCAGCTGCTGCTGGACCTGCAGGGCCTGGAGTTTCGCGGAGGCTGCCTCGATGTCGGCATCGACCATGGAGCCGATACCCGACTTCATCGAGTCGACCAGGTTCTGGACGAACTCGGTCTGGCCTTCGATCTGCTTCTGGGCCGAACCGAAGGTCGTCGCGGCAGTGATCGCCTTGTCGAGAAGCGTCTCGATCGAGCTCAGAGCCGCGGTTGCATCGGAGGCCGTTGCAACACTGAGGCTGCTCAGCGCGCCGAGACCGCCAGCTGCGACAGCCGCGTTTTGAGCGTTGAGGTCTGCAATGCTCACCACTGCATCACCGCCCGTTGCGGTCAGCGTGAGGGTCGCGTCGTCCGTTGCCGCATCGGAGGCCTCGGTAACCGTGACGTCAAGGTTAGTGATGCTCTCTGCATCAAGTAGCGTCTTGAGACCAGTTGCAACGTCATTGACCGTGTCGCCATCTGCAGCTGTGTAGGTTACGCCGCTGACAGTGAAGGTGTCGCCCGCTGCAATGCTACCACCCTTGATGGTGACGGCGACGGAGTCATTTTCGTCGATCTGGGACTGCTCGGAGGTGGAAGCGGTGCTTGCTTCGGTAACCGCAAGAGTTTCACCAGAGTCAGCAGCAAATGCGATGGTCGCATCGTCTGACAGCGGGTCAGTCGCTTCTGTGACGGTCACATCATCATAGTTGGTAATGGCCGAAGTCCCGTCAGCGGTCGTCACAAGCGCGGCCAGACCATTTGCCACATCGTTGATCGTGTCGCCGTCCTGAGCGGTGTACGTGAAGTCCGTACCGCCGACATTGACCGTGAACTTGTCATTCGCAGCGATTGCGCCGCCTTTAAGTGTATATGTCGCGCTGCCACCGGAGGCGGTGAGGTCGGACGTCACGCCTGAAAGGCTAAGATAGCCACCGTCTGTATTGGTTTTGGCCTCATCAGAGGTGCTCGTGCTGTCCGAGGTAGACAGATAGCCAGCGTCGGCTGCAACCTTATCCGCAACGTCTTGCGCCCCTGTCGTCGTCAGGTCCACGCGGGAGACATTGATGAAGGCTGCCGCGGTGTCGCCAGCGGTATCACGGTCGAGTGAAGCGAGAACTTTGAGGTTGTCAGTGCCCTTCAGAAGGTTCTGACCGTTCATCTGCGCGCCATTGACGATATTGGTGATCGTCGAGCGGATAGCATCGACGTCAGCCTGGATCGTTGCACGGTCGCTATCGTTGAGGTCCTGCTGGGCATCAACGATCAGGTTTTTCATGTCCTGCAGAAGGCCGGTGATCTGCTCGGAAGCCGCGCGGGCAACGCCGACGGTCGCCGAGCCCTTGTTCAGCGAGGAAGAGATCTGCTCGAAGCTTGCAACGTCCGTCGACATGACGGTCGAGATGGCCCAGATGGACGCATTGTCCTTGGCCGAGGCAACCTTTTTGCCCGTCGAGATTTCATTCTGAACGGATTCGAGATTGCGGTTGATGTTGCGCAGGGTTTCGAGCGCAACCATCGAGCTATTGTTCGTAAGAATACTGGACATCAGTTATCCCCTTTTAAGTTCCAGATCGAGCCGGCGGGACCCGATCTCGAAGTTCCTAACTCATGTCATCCTGACAGCAGGCTTTTGTCCTGAACCAATCTTGGTTGTGGCGATTTTCTACCCGGGACACATGGACAATCGGTTAATCGCCTCAAGCTTTTTTGGAGTAGCCACCGGTCGCCTTGGAAAAAGCGGTCTTGCCGCCCGCCGATGTGTAGGCGCCAACATAGGAATTGGCCGATGTGGCGCCGAGGCGCGAGACCGCATTTCCGATGCCGTTGCGAATGGCGGAAAAGAGTTCGGCGTTCTCGGTCGCCAGTTGCACGATCCGGCCGACGCGAGACTTTACATCCGGCAGGCCGCGCAGCTGCTGGGGATCGGCCATAAGCATGTCGAAGGCCGTCATTGCCTCCATCTTGGGCTGAAGAAGCTGGCCGGCCTCCCCTGCCCTTCCCGCCTTCAGGGCCGCGTGTTCGGTTTCGAGAATGTCGTGGAGACCGTTCAATACAGCGTCGGCATTGGGCAGATCGCTCATTTTTGTTCTCCGATGGCGCTACCGGCTCCATACGCCTCTATTGCGCGGTCCACCGCATTGAAGCCAAGCGGATGTTTTTCCGCGAGATCCTTTGCAATAGCTTCGACCGCGAATTGCGTGAAGGCGGAAGCCGCCTGACCGCCGCCCTTCGTGAAGGCTTCCTCTATGCCGGAATGGCTTAGCATCTCGGCCCAGAGCATCTGTTCAAAACGCTTATTGGTATCTTCCACCGCATCTGAATTCACGCCCGCGCGCGTACGGGGCGTGTCGGGTGCCCGAAGCGGATGAACTGCCGCGGCCGAACGGGTCTGTCTGGCCTGAACCGGTTCGACTTGCGGGGATACGGGCGCAGCCGGGCGGCGCTTCAGGGGCGCGGCCTGGTCGGCATTGGGGGTGAGCAGGTTCAGGGGGATCATGGTGTGAGCTCTCCTTGGCCTCTCGTCTCCGCCAGCGGGCCAATTTGCCGTCCTGGCGTTAAATCCGCTTTTACCACTGGTGAGGCAGGTTTGGTTAAGAGAGCCCTAATCAGGGCTTAACCGGGGACGCTGAATGCCTGCTTTCATTGGACCTATCGCGCATCTCCTGCCGGAGAGCCCGAACCGGCGCGAGGACTCATTGCGTGCGGGGCACGGGCGGGAATTTTCCGAAACACTTCAGAGTTCGCGGCGTCAGCAAAACAATGGTGCTGACGACGAGACGGGCGCGGATGAGGCGCCAGAGACCGCCAATACGGTAGCAACCCCTCCTGTTTCCAGGAGGCAGGCCGAGACCGTTTCGGACGATGCAAACGCGCATGGCACCAGCGAAACCCTCCGCAGCGAGCGAACCCACGGCCATTACCATAACCCAATACCCGGCGAACCGGCCCAGCAGGCGGGAGATGGGCTAAAGGATGGAGAAGAAGTCCAGACGGTTGAAGGCGAACTGCCGCCGGTGAAGGCCGATACGGCTGTCGTGGGCGGCAAAGCCGAAGTAGCAACCCCTCCTGTTTCCGGGAGCCAGGCCGAGACCGTTTCGGACGATGCAAACGCGCATGGCACCAGCGAAACCCTCCGCAGCGAGCGAACCCACGGCCATTACCATAACCCAATACCCGGCGAACCGGCCCAGCAGGCGGGAGATGGGCTAAAGGATGGAGAAGAAGTCCAGACGGTTGAAGGCGAACTGCCGCCGGTGAAGGCCGATACGGCTGTCGTGGGCGGCAAAGCCGGAGCTGATGCCGATCCCGCAGGCCAGGCCGGCCTCAATACGGACGCGTCCAGGGCAGCTGTTGAAACGCCGCCGGCCGCCGCAGCGAGCGACATACAGGATAAGTCCGCCAAGGCGCCGTCGGATAAGAAGAGCGACACCGGCGAAGCCAGCGTCGCACCGGACGCCACTCGCGCCGACATGGCATCACCGGGGCAGGCAGCCTCAGCCGGAGCGCCCGCCGGCAAAACCCAGGGCCCGGATGCCAACAGAGAAATTCTCGACGCTGGCTCAAAGCCCGGTACTGCCGACTCATTGAGTGTCGCCGCGGCCGACACTGCGGTTAAAGAGCCCGCTAAAGAGGCAGCCCTCCCCCCCACTGGAAAAAGCGCTGAAATCGCCACAAGCGCGGCGGCCAATGAAGGCCGCTCGACCGGGCGCCAGACCGGTGACGAAGGTGACGGCGAGCCCCGCCAACCAACCAAAAGCAAAAGCACCTCCCCTGCCCTGACAGAGACCGATATCAAGCCGGTCACGGTTTTTTCCGGTGAAAGCGTTAGCAACAGCCAGCCATCGCTCCAGGCAGCCTCGGCCTCCTCGATTAGCGCCCCCTTATCCGCCGGCCCGGCCACCATCCCCGGCGCGCCGGTAACTGGCGCCCCTGCATCCGGGCCGGGCATTGGCGCAATGATGGCGCCCGCCACAATGATCGCGGCGCCGGATGACCTCGTCGATATTGTGAGCAACAAGCTTGGCAGTGGGGACAAGCCGGACCGGATCACAGTCCAGCTCGACCCGCCAGAGCTTG
>NZ_CAXFSW010000024.1:0-21174 GCF_964005855.1 uncultured Henriciella sp. | reverse complement strand
AACTCCAAACCTACCGAGATATTCTGCGCAATTATCATCTTTCGCCAGAATCAAAATTTGCGAATGGTGGTGGTGCGGACGTCGGTTTTACCGAGCGATTTCACGTCAAAGCCCGCCGAATTGTGATAGTTGGGAAAGAAGCAAACAAGGTAGGCCAATTTGGTGAGCCCGATCCAACATCAGAAGCAGTTGCCAAGTTCCTTCCCACGTAGGCTTTGGAGAGAAATCTTCTATCTTAACGCAACGATTACGTAGAAGCGTCGATCTTCTCTGACTACTTTGATCAAAATTGCACTTTTTTCGGCTTTGACCCCGTCAAAAATCTGACGCTTAAAATCTGACTCACTAGTAACGGCTGTTCCGCCTATCTCTACTATCAGATCACCCCGTCTTATTCCTGAGGCCGCAAGTAGGTGTCCGGCAGACAAATCAGTGACATACAAACCCGTTGAATTCACAGAGTTTGGTACTGAGGAAGGATTGATCCGACTGTTGGTTAAATCTATTCCAGCCTCAAATTGCTGGGCCCAAGCGCGGAATTCAGCGTCGGACGCATCGGAACCTGTATTTAAAGTGCTCTCAATCTCCGCAGAAGACTGTGCGAAAGTGCCGACATTGACGTTGAAGAGTACACCCAAAACTACGAGCGCGATCGCACTTTTGCTCTTCATTGAAAAAAATGCTGTCACTGTGTTACCTAGCTGGCAATGTGATTTTCTGAAGCAGCACGCACTATATCTTTAGGAGATAGAAAAGGGCTAGCGATACCCTCTTCTAAAATTTGCTCTACACCCTTCCTACCTGTCTTTATGGGTGGCTTAACCGCCAATACTGTTTTCCCTTGCAAGCGGGCTCTTCTAGCTGTGTCGACAGTTGCACTGTCGACTGAGCATTCAAACGCAATGAACACATTGCTGATCGCTGAAATGATGCGATCTCTCTGAAGAAGCCGCTCCAAAAACTCCGCGCTATTTACTTCAACGCTCTCATCATACTCCGAGAGGTACGCGCCGCTCGATTCAATTCCCCCCGCAATTGTAGGAGAGTTAAATTGATGGCCGGATAGGCCGAACTCGACTGGGTTTGCCAACACTGCGATAGTTAGAAGCTCATGCCTTTTGCGATCTATAGCTGCCAGGTGCGCAGCTAAATCGATTCCAGGCACGCCTCCTGAAATCAGAATGCAGCCCATCTCAGAAATTTGAGAACAGATACGATGTGCTTGTAAGAAACTCTCTACATTTGGTGAGCGGCTACCCCCAACAGAGACGAAGAGCTGCTCCCTAGAAAGAGGATGTTTAGATAGAAAATTTATCCGCTCAGGGACGGTTAACTCGTTCTTTTCATAATTTCGACGTAGCCCACTCCACTTATGGACAAATTCTAAATTCTCAGAACTTGAAAGTGAAGTTTGAGCGAAACTGTGAGCTTGATACAGCTGGCTAATGCGGTCGCGGGTTAATACGCTTCGGTGTAGTGTCACGGCAAACAGCCATCTAGATTATTGTGCTCAATGCCTATGTCGATTTTGTAAATCGCAGGAATATCGATTCCTCCCGAAGATGGCGGCTGCGAAATCCGTTCATTAAGGCTCAGTGTGTGGCTTTGAGCTACGTTGCAAGCTACGATTTGAATTCTGCTTCGCTCTGACGGAATAGAGAAGCTCACAAATCCTCTCGAGTCGCTTTCGAGATTGATTGAAAGTCCGAAACGGTCTCGAAGCGTTACTGATACTCCTTGGATCGACTCGTCAGCGCCATCCCTGAATCCGTTTCGGTTTCTGTCGAGGAAGACTTCACCAACCACGGATTTGAGCGAACTTGGTCGGGACTCTCCTTCTTGGGCTTCGGACTGAGGCCCCATGACGAATAGCAGCGCAAGTGCGACAGCAGTAAGGCCACCTAGCGTAGCAAGACTGTTGTAGTCTTTCCGATCGACACGATAGATCATCCAGCAACCGACCAAAGCTACAATGCCGAGAACGCCCACGCCAGCCAGCTTTTCGTACCCCAGCTGAGTCGCCAGCCACTCATTCATCATAGAAAAAAATATCTGTGCCACTCCCAAAGCAAGTGCGAAGAGGTTGTCAGTGGACCGATCATTTTTAGCAGCGGAAGTTGGCATGCCGGAAATCACCTTTTCTCATCGTACAAGGCTTTGCCCTAGTCTTTCGCAAGAAGAAGGTCCCAGAACAGTGCACTAAAGGCCGTGATGGCCATGTTGGAGGTGACAACCCCGAGAAACACGTCGCCAAAACCCGATCCCATGAGTTCGATAGTAGCTGCTTTGAGCTCTGCCGAGGCAAACACTGACGGTATTGCAAAGCCGAAAAAAATTGAAAAACCCATGATAGATACATTACGCATCGAAGAGAGGTCCGCTTTCACCGCATACCTTAAACCAATTCCCGCGATCATTCCGAAAAGCACGCAATAAAGTCCGCCCATTACTGGCGTAGGAATGCTGGCGAGAAGCGCTCCAACCACTGGCAGGAGCCCAGCCACCAGTAGAAGGCCTGCCGCCACCATCACGACCACTCGTGAAGCTACCCCGGTAATGCCGATAACGCCGATATTTTCTCCGTAGGAAGTTGTAGGGTTTGCCCCCATGAGACCCGCAAAGAAGCATCCAAATCCCTCCGCCATGATACCTTTATTGACGGTTTCCGGCGCCAGCTCTTCTGGATCTCTACGGGCTATATCATTCACAGCGTTGTAGTCACCAATCGATTCTACCGTCGAGACGAGGTACGCAATAATAAAAATTAGAAGAAACGACAGATCAAACTGCGGCATCCCCCAAGGGAAAATATAATTACTCAGCTTTATGGGGTTGCTGCTTGCGACATTAGTCAGATTAACAAAAGCGGCGCTCGACTCTTGAATTAAGCCGAACAAACTACCAGCCGCACAACCTACCCACAAAACACCGATAGCCAAAACCACCGGAAAAACAGAAGTCCATGATCGAACGTGAACTGAGTCGCGTGACCTAAAAGAGAGCCCGAAACTGAACACCATTATTAAGGCAATAGTGGTGAGGGCCAAAGGCCAATTGCTTGAAGCTTGATTGCCACCTACGCTAAAAAGCGATAGGCCAATAACCAATATCGTAGGGCCGATAACTACCGGCGTCAGCACTCTCTGAATTAGTCCGGCAACTTTAGATATTCCTAAGAACGACTGTAGTATCGCACCTACTATGATGGCGCCTGACGCATAAGCAAGTCCTTCGGCCCCAGAGTGGATGCTTGAAACGTAAAGCAAAGCTGGTAGGAAAGCGAAAGAACTCCCTTGAATGATAGGTAGGCGAGTTCCGAACCTCGTTTGGATGAGCGTAGCTAAGCCCATGGCGATTAGAACGTTTGAGATTAGTAGGGCCGTCTGGGCCGAATTCAGGCCGTAAGCGCCTGCTATTATCGAAGGAACTGCGACCGTCGCGCCTAACATTGTTAGAACGTGTTGAAGACCAAAAAGCGGCAGCACGCTGAGCTTTGGATGTTCGTCTATTTGGTAACGAAGCGCCTTCATAAAACCCTCCCCGAGAAAGCAATCTTAACGCTAGACGATGAAGCTGCGGTTTGCCAAGACCAAACAGGAAATAATGCGTATGTCAGACAAACGCCCAGTTTTAACTGTCGATTGTGTTGTAATCGCAAACGAAGAATTACTGCTGATTAAAAGAAAAAAGGATCCTTTTGAGGGATACTGGGCGTTGCCGGGCGGGCTTATGGAGGTAGGCGAAACCGCAGAGGCGGCGGCTGTCAGAGAGCTGTTTGAAGAAACGTCGCTAGATATCGCCCAGGATAGCTTGAAATTGATTGGTGTATTCAGCAATCCTTGCCGAGATCCGAGAGGACATTTAGTATCAATAGCCTTCCAATCGAGACTTAGAAAGAAACAGGAGGTCGTGGGAATGGATGATGCTATCGATGCCCGATGGCATCCTCTAAGTGAGTTGCCGGATATCGCGTTTGATCACTCCGAAATTGTGGAACTCGCTGTCCGAGGCAGCCCCAGCTAATAGTGTTGAAATTAGCTGGAAGCTCTTGCTCTGTTTTAAGCTTCATCACTTCAAAGCGGCTCAGCATGTTTCGTACTCTTTTAGCGGGAATCCGAGTTTGCTGACTAAATAGGCAAGGCATCCAGACGTATTTTGGAGCGACATCACTATACCCCCTCCCGGATGCGGGAGAGGGGTCAGGGGTGAGGGCTCCCACGTCTCGGACTAACTCGAGCTCAGCATCAAAACTCACTCCTCAGCAGCCCTCATCCCGTGCTCCGGCGCATCGCAGTGCGATGCTTCTCCCTCCGCACCTTCTCCCGCTGCCGGGAGAAGGGGGCGATAGACGAACCGCTTGCGCCATGTCTCAACCGAAACGATAGTCACGACATGAGCGAATACCCCTCAGCGCGCCGGGCCCGCAGCTTGCGCCAGCAAGCCAACACGCCAGAACAGAAAGCATGGGAGACGCTTCGTCAGCTGCGTGCAGAGGGCTACGCCGTAAGACGGCAAGTCGCGATTGAAGGGCTGACGGTGGATTTCGCGATCCGGTCTCTAAGGCTGGTGATCGAGATCGATGGCGCGATTCATGACCTTGAAGCGGTCCGCCAGAACGATGCCGAGCGCGACGCCAAACTCCGCACGGCCGGTTGGCAGGTCCTGCGAGTTCCGGCTAAGACAGCGATGAGCGCAGACCACATCATTGGCCTGGTCAGAGATGCAATCTCCAAACGCCGAACGGGCTGACCTCCCCCACTCCCGATTGCGGGCTGGGCCAGCCTGATTTTCTGTGGAGATCCACCAGATTTTTCGCAGCACCGCGAAAACACCGCCCAGAAACACCGTCCATGCACCATGGGTGCACCGTCGAAACGGGCGAGTTTCCGCGGCACTGTCCGACCGGAAAATCGAGATTGACGGGGGCCAGCTTCCAAGCGACGTTCGCCCCCATGCCCCCCTTTCATCTTGCCTTCCCCGTTCACGACCTTTCCGCCGCACGCAGCTTTTACGGAGAGCTTCTGGGCTGCCCGGAAGGCCGCTCCAGCCCGGACTGGGTCGATTTCGACTTCCATGGCCACCAGATCGTCGCGCACCTCGCGCCAGAGCTTTGTGGCGGGGGCCAGACAAGCAGCCCTGAGCCCGGCCCATCGCGAAGCGGGGGCCCGACGAACAAGGTGGACGGCAAGGGGGTTCCGGTTCGCCATTTCGGCCTTGTCCTGGATATGGAGAGCTGGGAAGCGCTCGCCCAACACCTTGAAGGCAAAGTAGATTTCGTGATCGAGCCCTATATCCGCTTCAAGGGGCAGCCGGGTGAGCAGGCGACCATGTTCTTTACCGACCCCTCCGGCAACGCCATCGAAATCAAGGCCTTCGCCGACATGTCCCGCCTCTTCGCCAAATAGGCTGGCTTAACCGAAGTTAATGAGCCTTGCCGGAACCGGTTTTCCCGAATGTCCGTTTCAGATGCGTAAGACCGCATTGAAAGGACCAGAAGAACAATGAAAAACCTTATGCGAAACAGTGCATTCGCCGCTGTTGCGACCGCTTTCGCCGCAACGGCAGCCCCCGCCTTCGCCGACCCGTCGCATTGCCCGCCGGGCCATGCCAAGAAAGGCTGGTGCTCACCTGACCGTGCCGATTATCGCGACCGCGACCGCTTCGATGACCGCCGCGACGAGCAGCGCGCCTACCGCGAAGGCTATGAAGACGGACAGCGCGACGCGATCCGCTATAATGGCCGCACCTATGACGACTACCGCGTGATCCGCGACTATGACCGCTATGGTCTCTCGGCCCCGCGTGACGGCTATTATTATGCCGAAGTGGACGGCGACATCGTCATGGTCCAGCTGGCGACCCAGCTCGTGACGCAGCTTCTGCAGTAGAGGCCGTCTGCCACCTCAAATCAAAGCCCCGGCCCTTGAAAAGCCGGGGCTTTTTTCTGTCTGACTGGCAGGCTGCACCCTAGCGCTCGCCGGCCTCCTGAACGCGCTCTTCCAGCCCCTCACAGGGCGCGGGCTCCAGCATCATGTCCAGCCCGTCCGGGACGGCGCCGCTCTCACTGAGATACCAGATCGCGCTGCTGCGCTGGCTGTCGCCATCGACATTCGTTTCTGTATCGAACGTCACCGCCGCGCTGTCGCCCAGCGATCCATTGCTCAGCGTCGTGCTGAAGGCGGCATAATAACCGGCCGCTTCCTGGTGGATGGTGCCGAAATTATCCCCGCTCACACGGCCGTCATCCATGACATTGACCTCAAGGCCTTCGGTGACGTTCTCATCATCGCGGAAATAGCAATAGGTGCCGGGCGTCAGCGGCTCTGCATCCGCCAGCGGGGAGACGATTTCCGGCAGCTTTTGCTGCTCTGGCGGCACTTCATTTCCCGTCTCTGCGCCTGCACTTTCCCCCGCATCCGGCGCTTCGGGCGGCTCGCCATCCTTGCCGCCACAGGCCGACAGAACAAGCAGGCTGGCGATCAGCAGATATCTCATCTTCAATTCCTCACTGCCAATGGAGATGGTCCAAAGACTCCCACCGGCGCTGCGTCATGACAAGCGATATCTCAATATAGTCTGTGAAGTCCGGGGATTGGACAAAAAGAAAGCCCCGCCGAGGGGAAGGCGGGGCTTTACAAGTGCTGAAACTGGCTGGGGCTTTCTGCCCTAGCTGTTCATTTCGGCGCGAAGCTTGGTTGCAAGCTCTGCGTCCATCTGGGCCATCTGTGCAATCTGTGTGAAGCGATCGGCCGACAGGCCTTCTTCATTGATGGCGGCAATCATCTGCTCCTGGGCATCGGCCTGGAGCTCCTTGGCCGCGGCCTCGTCACTGGCCGCCTTCAGCTGCGGGGTGACTTCTGCGGCGATTTCGCTGACCGCTTCATTGGCGGCCACGAACTGGCTTATTTCTGCATCGGTCACCGGCTCGATCTGCGGCTGGGCCTGCTGTGGCTGCGCCTCCTGCGGCACCGATTGCTGCGCGACGGCTGCGCCGCCTGCAAAGAGAGTTGCCGCGGCAATGGCGGCGGTCGCTGTGGTCCGGAACGTCTTGAGAGCCATGATTGGCCTCCTTTCTTCTTGGTCCGACCGTGACCCAAACAGATCGGGAGCAGGGCTTCAACCCGTGCACCCCTCAGATATACGCTTTGTAATATAATGATTTTTCATGACATACGGGTCATGGAGCGTCTCTGGCGTGCGCGCATGCATTGCCCCTGTTCAAACCCCCTCCGGCACATTATCTGATGGAGACGCACAAGGGCTGCGGCGTTCGAGGAAGCCAGCTGTCCGCCGACCTTACGTTCCGTCAAGGGAGCTGGCGCTGGGACTGGCCGTGGCCTATCCTAACCGGCACCCACCTAGTTACTAGGTCGACGGGACACGAGCGCCGAGACGGCGTCTGCGGTCCTTGTGCACCTCTTTCGCCTGATACCGGCTACGCCACGCCGCTTGACTTTGGACGCGGCGCGCGATGACAGGCTTGCTCACCATGCCCGCAAGTCTCGCCCCCCTTCTTCTCTGCCTTCTCTCGGCGGTTACGGTCGCCCTCGCCAATTTCGCGGTGAAGCGCGGCGGCGATGTGCTGAGCGCGCGCATGGTCCTGTCGATCACCTCGGCGCTATGTGTCCTGCCGTTCGCTTTCTTCGTGCCCTTTCCAGAAGCCGCGCTCTGGCCAGCCATTGCTGCTGCCATCACTGCGCACTGGGTCTACCAGTTCTTCATGATCCGGGCCCTTCACCGGGGTGATCTCTCCCTCGTCTTTCCGGTGATGCGCGGGCTCGCACCGCTCATGACAGCCATCATCGCGGTCTTTGTTCTGGATGAAATGCCGGGCCTTCTCGGCTGGGCCGGTCTTGGCCTGGCGACGCTCGCCCTTGTCATCTTCGCCCTGCCCACCGGACGCAGTCTTGAGCAGAAAACCCTCGATCAGACGGCGCTCTTCTGGGCCGGTCTCACCGCTGTCGGCATCGGCCTTTATTCTGTGACGGACGCCTATGGTGTGCGCCTTGCCGAGAACCGCTTCAGCTTCATAGTGTGGCTCTTCCTGCTCGACTGGCTCGGTACCACAGCGGTTGCGGTCTGGACGCGGCGCGGCCAGCTCTTCCGGCGATTGAGGCCGCAGCTCACAGGCGGCATTGTCGGCGGTGTCTCGTCGGTGATCTCCTATGGCGCAGCGTTGCTCGCCTTCTCGATGACCGAAGCGGCGACAGTGACCGCGCTGCGTGAAACCTCTGTCGTCTTTGGGGCCATACTGGGCGCGCTTTTCCTGAAAGAGGGGTTCGGCGCCCGGCGCGTCCTCGCCGCCCTTATCCTGGCCGGCGGCCTGCTTCTGCTCGAGGTCAATTTTTAATCCTGTCTTCGCACCTTGCTGCTAGGCGAGGCGCGATGAAACTGACCCGCCACCTTGCCGGCTATCTGCCCGCCAATATTGCGAGCGCGCTTGCCTCCTTCGGGGCCGTCTATGTGTTCACCCGGCTTCTGGGCGCTGAAGAATATGGCCGCTACGCGCTGATGCTGTCGGTCATGGCGCTCATCCATACGCTCACCCTTTCGCCGGGCGAGGCTGCCGCCTACCGCTATACCGGCCAGGCCCGCACGCGGGGCCAACAGGCACTCAGCGACCATTTCGCCACCGTGCAGGCTGTCCTGCTGCGCTCGCTTGTACTGGCCGCAGTCGCGATGATCATCCTGGCGCTCGCTGTCTCCCAGCTGCCCAGCTATCTCGGCATCCTGCCCTGGGTCGCTGTGCTCCTGCCGCTGAACACACTGATACAGGCGACGCTTGAGGCCCACCGCGCCAGCCAGCAGGTACCGCGCTATGTGCTGGTCTTTTCCTTCAGGCTTCTGGCAGGCTTTGGCCTCGGCGCCGTGATCGCCTGGCTGACCGGTCTTGGTGCCGCCGCCCCCTTTGCCGGTCTGACGCTCGCCGCTCTTATCGTCGCCATTCCGCAGCTCAGCTGGCTGATGCGCGCGGCCAGAGGAGGAACCGCGTCTCCAGAGCGCATCCGCGCCTATTACGCCTATGGCCTGCCCATCGCCGCCGCGCTCTCTCTCGACATCCTGCTCTCGGTCGCCGACCGCTTTCTGATCTCGCTGTTTCTTGGCGAGGCGGCGGTGGGGGCCTATGCCGCCGGTTATGGCGTGGCCGACAAGACAATCCTTCTCCTCTGCGCCTGGGCCGCCATGGCGGGCGCGCCGCTTGTCCTCGCCGCCTTTGAGGAAGACGGCCCGGAGGCCGCGAGCGCGCAGGCGCGCAGCCTTGTCTCGACCATTCTCTTCATCGGCGTTCCGGCCGTGACGGGTCTTGCCCTTGTCGCAGAACCGCTCGCCGAAGCGCTGATCGGTGAGGATGTGCGCGAAGGCGCCACCCGGATCATCCCCTGGATCGCCTTTGCCGGCCTGATGAACGGGCTCTTGATGCACTATTATTCAGAGGTCTTCCAGCTTGCCCAGAAGACCGGGGAACAGGCCATCCTGATGCTCATCCCGGCCGGGGTAAATATCGCCGCCAACCTGCTCCTTATTCCCTCGCTCGGCATTATTGGCGCGGTCATCGCCACAATTGTAAGCTATGCGCTTGGCATTCTGATCATCGCCCTGCGCGGCCGGCGCTACATCGCGTTTCCTTTCCCCGTCTGGCCTGCCCTCAAGATCGGTCTCGCCGCGCTCGCCATGTGGCCTGCGACCGCCTTCATTCCGGAATTTGGCAGCTGGGCAGAGCTCATCTGCAAGGCGGCGGCAGGCGCTGTAGTCTATGCAGCCGCTGCGCTACTCCTCGACGCTGGCGGTGCCAGATCATTCGTGCAAGACAGGCTTTCGAAATCTGACAGCGCACACGAGACGTAAGAGACAGCATGAGTGAACAACAAAGCGACCTCGACAAGGCAGCCGGCAAGGCGAACCAGATCTGGGGCGAACTCCTGCCGGTCATTTCCTTCGTCGCCGTCTACAATCTGATCCGTCTGGCGGACATCGATATCAGCACGACGATTGGCGGGCTGGAGCTGGCGGTGAACCCCGAGACCGCCCTCTACTGGGCGACCGGCGTACTGATCATCATGACGGTGGGCTTCATCTGTTACCGCCTTTTCTCAGGCGGGCGTGTCCCGCTCTTCACCCTGCTCAGCGCCGGGATCGTAGGCGCCTTCGGCATTATCGGCATCGTCCTGCAGGACAAGGGCTTCATCTATGCCAAGCCGACCATCCAGCAGCTGGTTCTGGCGGCCTTCATTTTCGGCTCTCTGGCCTTCGGTACCAATATCTGGAAGGTGATGTTCAAGTCGGTCTTCGACCTGCCTGACCATGCCTGGACCCAGCTTGCCATACGCTGGGGCGGCTATTTCGTCGTCATGGCCGCGGCGAATGAGTTCATCTGGCGCTATTTCGTGCCGCCGCTGGAGGATCCGCTCTATATCGCGGGCATTCTCTGGGCCCCGGCCGGCCAGTACGACTTCCTCGGCATCACCTTTGGCGCGCATAATTTCGAGGATGCCTGGGCAACCTGGTGGAAGCTCGGCACATGGGTCATCACCATCGCCTTCGGCGCCGCGAACGTGCCCTATACGATGAAACATCTTCGCGACAGCGATGAGGCGGAACGCCCCGCCGAAGGCAAGGCTAGCGCGTAACCTTGTCGGTGCCGTCCGGATTTCCATAGGCGACAAAGTCCGATCTGTGGCGCGTCTCTGCATAATGGGTCAGCGCCCAGACAACGGTCGGGAAGGCCAGCTCCGACCAGGGAATATCCTTCCAGTCAAAAAGCTGGACGTCGAGGCTTTCGGGCCCCGCCCTGAAGCCGGAAACCAGCCGCGCCCGGAACATGATCTGGACCTGGCCGATGCGCGGGATCGAATAGGTCGCCAGCATGCGGTCAATCTCGATATCGGCGCAGGCTTCCTCGTGTGCTTCGCGCTGGGCAGCTTCCTCGACTGTCTCGCCAAGCTCCATATAGCCGGCCGGCAGGGTCCAGAACCCCTTTCGCGGCTCGATCGCGCGCTTGCAGAGAAGGATCTGGTCGCCGCTCGTGACAACCGACCCGGCCACGATGCGCGGGTTGCGATAGTCGACAAAGCCGCAGGTGCCGCAGACCCTGCGTTCACGGTCGTCGCCGTCAGGTACGGCAAGCTCGAAGTTTTCTGAAATCGTCTGTGTCATGAACCTGTTATTGTATGGCGTTATTGGGAAATTTCATTGATCCGCACACGGTTTGTTTCCAGATACTGGCTAGCCTTCTGATCAGGAAGGCAGATGAGCAAGGATAGGACACGATGGCAGACGAGCAAGACAAGCAGGGTTTCGACCTCTCCTCCTCCCCGAGCCATCTTCTGCACCGCGCCCAGCAGGCCGCTGTCAATCTTTCTTCCGAAACGCTCTCAGCCCAAGGGCTGACCATCCGCCAGTTTGCGGTGCTTGCGGCCCTTGCCGCGGAAGAGGGACAAAGCCAGGCGAGCCTTGTTGACCGCACCGGCATAGACCGTTCCACACTCGCCGAAATGGTCCGCCGCATGGAAACCGCAGGCTATATCGAGCGCGTCACCTCGCAGGAAGATGCCCGCGCAAAGGCTGTCTCCCTCAAGCCCAAGGGCCGCGACGTCTATGAAGCCGCGCTACCGGGGGTCGAGGCGGCCGACAAGGAATTGCTCTCGGCCGTGCGTGCCAATCGCCGGACTGGCTTCATCATCTCGCTGAGCGCTATCGGCGCCCCGGAGGAAGAGCCGGATGTCGAGGAGGAGATGACGGACGAGGCGGAGGACATCGCGGACAAGGACAAGAAAGCCAAGCCGAAAAAGTCCAAGAAGGCCAAGGCCGAAAAGGGCTCGAAAAAGTCCGACAAGAAGAAGAAAAAGAAAAAGAAGAAATAAGCGGACCTAGCCGGCCAGAGCGGCGGCGACCTGTTCGCGGCGCTCTTCATCCAGCACGCCGCGAACATGCAGGATGATCTTGCCTTCCGGGTTGATCACGAATGTCTCCGGCACGCCGGTAAGCCCGAAATCCAGACCGCCTTGACCCGACCGGTCTGTCCCGATCTTCTCGAACGGATTGCCCAGCTCTTGCAGAAAGCCGCGCGTCGCTTCGGGCGCGTCCTTGTAGGCAAGGCCATAGACCTGTCCCGGAAACTCAGCCGCCAGCGCCGTGATGTCGCCATGCTCGGCCCGGCAGGGCGCGCACCAGCTCGCAAACAGGTTGACCATGACGGGCTTGTCACCGGGCGGCGGGGCGAATGAAATCTCCTGATCCGGCGCATCGAGCAGCGGGAAGGCCCGCGCCGGCGCGTCCCGCTCAGCCTTCGCGACGAAGATTTCCTCTTCCGGCTGCATCAATTGATACGCACCGAGAATGCCAAGCCCGCCAAGCAAGGCGAGCGGGAGGGCAGCCTGCCAGAGCTTCATGACTGACCTCGCGCGGCGTCGCGTTCGCCCTGCAGGCGCTCCAGCCGCTTCTTGGCATGGCCCGCCCGCATCAGGCTGTAGATGACCAGTCCCACCGGCACGATGAGGCCGATGGCATAGATGGCCCAGATGAAAGCGGCATTCTGTTCAAAGACCGGCAGCATCGTCTCAGGCCCCCGCCAGCTTGCGTGCGATCAACACGTCTGCCCGCCGGCGCCAGACCTCGGCGCGCACCAGCATCATGGTGAGGCCTGCAAAGAAGACCATGTGGCCAAGCCCGCCGATCAGAAGCGGGGTGAGATAGACCGGCGGCATGGCGGGCCCGTCGAGACGCAGCACGCTCGCATCCTGATGGATGGACGACCAGATATCGACCGAGAACTTGATCAGCGGCACATTTACCGCGCCGACCATGGCGAGGATAGCGCCCGCGCGCGCGGCCTTCTGGCGCGTCTCCATCGCCGCACGCAGCGCCATATAGCCTAGGAAGAGAAAGAACATCACCAGCACCGACATCATCCGCGCATCGTCCCAGAGCCACCATGTGCCCCAGGTCGGCTTGCCCCAGATCGAGCCCGTCGCAAGGCACATCGCGGTATAGGCAGCGCCCAGCGGGGCGATGGACTTGGCCGCCATATCAGCAAGCTCATGGCGCCAGACGAACCAGACGAGGCTGGTCACGGCAAGGCCCATATAGCTCGCCATGGCGAGCCAGGCAGACGGGACGTGGATGAACATGGCGCGCATGATATCGCCGCCCTGATAGTCATCCTGCGGCACGATCCACAGCCCCTGCCAGGCGCTCCAGACAATGAGTAGTGCGCCCACGCCGAGACAGGCTGGCGCCAGCCAGCGCGACAGCGCCATGAAACGGTGTGGATTGGCAAATGCCCTGATCATGGCTTCCCCTGATAAAGGTGTCTCAATCCACCGCCAAGCGCAGCGCCGCAGATGCGGCGAAAGGCGCAACAGCGAGCGCGAACAGCGTGGCGGCGGCAAGGAAGAGAAGGCTCGGCCCGCCCGGCCCTTCAACGGTGGCCAGCGCGCCAAAGATAGCGGTCGGCACGAAAAGCGGCAAGGCCAGCAAGGCGATAAGCAGACCGCCCCGGGCAACACTTGCCGCAAGCGCCCCTGCCACGCCGCCCCAGAGAAAAAAAGCGAGCCCGCCAAGACCATAGGCCAGCATGGCTGGAATGAGCGCGCCCGGATCGACCTGAAGTGCGATCCCGATGGGCGGGGTCAGAAGCACAAGCGGCAGACCGGAAATGATCCAGTGGGCGAGGATCTTGGCGGCAGCGACCAGAAAGAGCGGTGTCTCCTCCTGCGCCCAGAGTTCCAGCGCGCCGTCTTCGAGATCTGCCTGAAAGACCCGCTCCATGGAGACGAGCGAAGCCAGAGCCAGCGCGACCCAGAGAATGCCAGTACCGATGGAAGACAGCTGACTCGCCTCACTGCCCACGGTGAAGGGCACCAGCATCGCGGCGCCAGCAAAGAAGCCAATGGGGAGCAGCACGCCTGCCCCACCGGCCCAGGCTTCACCGAGCGCCTGACGAAAGGCTGCGCGCAAGGGAGACGGCGTTCTCACAGCTGCACCTCCCGGCTCGCTTCGAATGGCGCTTCGCCATGAAGGGCCGCGATCACTCCGCCGCCACTGGCCCTGTGCGCGTCGATCAGGCCGGTCACAAGGTCGCGGCCCTCCCGGTCCAGCGCCGAA
Organism: uncultured Henriciella sp.; assembly: GCF_964005855.1. Classification (NCBI taxonomy): domain Bacteria; kingdom Pseudomonadati; phylum Pseudomonadota; class Alphaproteobacteria; order Hyphomonadales; family Hyphomonadaceae; genus Henriciella; species uncultured Henriciella sp. The sequence continues at coordinate 7,071 of NZ_CAXFSW010000024.1, read as the reverse complement.
AAAGGCTCATCGAGCAACCAGACCGGGCGCTCCGCCAGAAGAAGCCGCCCGATGGCGGTGCGACGCTTCTGTCCGGCAGACAGAAGCTGGCCCGCGACCTCGAATGGACGCTCCACGCCCATTTTCCGGGCGACCGCCAGCGGCTCTGCGCTGCTGCCCCAGACCCGGCCCCAATGGGTAAGGTGGGCGCGCGGCGTTTCATGCGGCTTCAGCCCGTTGCGGTGGCCGATCCAGTGGTGGCGGACGGTCCGCTCCACCGTGCCCGCATCGGGGCGCGAGAGACCGCCGAGCATGCGAAGCAGGGTCGATTTGCCGGCGCCGTTTATCCCGCGCAGGACGATCGCCTCCCCCCGACCCAGCTCCAGCGAAAGGTCGGAAAAGAGGATGCGTTCGCCCTTGATGGCGCCAAGTCCTGTCGCCTTGATCAGAAACTCTCGGCTCATGGCTGCGTTCTCTTCCAAGATGTCTCATCCTGCTGCAATTGCGTATGCCGCGCATCGACTATATGAGACAGGCAAACACGCGCAGCGCACCGGCGCGCGCCCACCGGACACATGCAAGAAGAGGTCACTCCCACGATGCCATCCCTCGACAGTTTCCATTCACGCCGCACGCTCGACGTCGACGGCAAGTCATACGTCTATTTCTCGCTTTCGGCCGCAGCCGAAAACGGTCTGGGCGATGTGTCACGCCTGCCCGCCTCGCTCAAGGTGCTGCTGGAAAACATGCTGCGCAATGAAGACGGCAAGACGGTCACCAAGGCCGACATTCTGGCCTTCAAGGAATGGCTCGACAAGAAGGGCGACATCAGCCACGAGATCGCCTACCGCCCGGCCCGCGTCCTGATGCAGGACTTCACCGGTGTGCCGGCCGTTGTTGACCTTGCCGCCATGCGCGATGCCGCCGAAAAGCTCGGCGCCGATGCAGAAGCCATCAATCCGCTGGTCCCAGTCGACCTCGTCATCGACCACTCCGTCATGGTCGACTTCTTCGGCGGACCGGAAAGCTTCGAGAAGAATGTGAAGGTCGAGTATGAGCGCAACCAGGAGCGTTATGAGTTCCTGCGCTGGGGCTCCAAGGCCTTCCGCAATTTCCGCGTTGTCCCGCCGGGCACCGGTATCTGTCACCAGGTGAATCTCGAATATCTTGGCCAGTCGGTCTGGACCAAGGAAGAAGACGGCGAGACCATCGCCTATTTCGACACCTGCGTCGGCACCGACTCCCACACCACGATGATCAACGGCCTGTCGGTCCTCGGCTGGGGCGTTGGCGGCATCGAGGCCGAAGCGGCCATGCTCGGCCAGCCGGTCTCCATGCTGATCCCGGAAGTCGTCGGCTTCAAGCTGACCGGCAAGCTCGCAGAAGGCGCAACCGCGACCGACCTCGTGCTGACCGTCACCCAGATGCTGCGCAAGCATGGCGTGGTCGGCAAGTTCGTCGAATTCTATGGTGAGGGCCTTGCGAACCTGACGCTCGAGGACGAAGCGACGATCTCCAACATGGCGCCGGAATATGGCGCCACTTGCGGCTTCTTCCCGGTCGATGAGGAAACGATCCAGTACCTCTCCGACACCGGCCGTGACCCGGAGCGCGTCAAGCTGGTCGAGGCCTATGCCAAGGCACAGGGCTACTGGCGCCCGGAACAGAAAGACCCGATCTACACGTCCAGTCTGGAGCTTGACCTCAGCAGCGTCGTGCCATCGCTTGCCGGCCCGAAACGCCCGCAGGACCGTGTCCTTCTCACCGAAGCCGACACCGCTTTCCGCGACGCGCTGAACGAGATCCGCGGCGGCGCCAAGGATCCTGACACCACGCCGGACACGAAGGGCGAGGCCCGCTTCCTCGATGAGGGCGCGACCAATGTCTATACCGATCCGGAAGCCTATGGCGTCTCCATGCACTCGGTCGAAGGCACGGATTTCCACATCCATGACGGCTCGGTCGTCATCGCGGCCATCACATCGTGCACCAACACCTCCAACCCGTCCGTCATGCTGGCCGCCGGCCTGCTGGCCCGCAACGCGCTGGAGAAGGGCCTCACCCGCAAGCCATGGGTAAAGACCTCGCTCGCACCGGGCTCCAAGGTCGTGACCGACTATCTCGCCCGCGCAGGCCTCCAGGACGATCTCGATGCCATGGGCTTCAACCTGGTCGGCTATGGCTGCACGACCTGTATCGGTAACTCCGGCCCGCTTCCGCCGGCCATTTCGAAGGCCGTGAGCGAGAATGACCTCGTCGTCGGCTCTGTCCTGTCAGGTAACCGTAACTTCGAAGGCCGTATCAGCCAGGATGTGCGCGCGAACTATCTCGCCTCCCCGCCGCTGGTCGTGGCCTATGCGATTGCAGGCTCGCTGCACATCAATCTGACCAGCGATCCGCTCGGCAAGGACAAGGACGGCAATGACGTCTACCTGAAGGACATCTGGCCATCTTCCAAGGAAATCGCCGACGTGATGCGCGAGTCCGTGACGCCGGAAATGTTCACTGAGCGCTATGGCGACGTCTTCAAGGGCGACGAGCACTGGCAGAATATCTCTGTGAGCGGCTCCAAGACCTATTCCTGGCCGCCGACCTCCACCTACGTGCAGAACCCGCCCTACTTCGAAGGTATGACGGTCGACCTGCCGGAAGCAGAAGACATCAAGGAAGCCCGCATCCTCGGTCTCTTTGCCGACTCCATCACGACCGACCACATCTCGCCGGCTGGCGCGATCAAACCGTCCAGCCCGGCCGGGCGCTATCTTCAGGAGCATCAGGTCGCCGTCACCGACTTCAACTCCTACGGTTCGCGCCGGGGGAACCACGAAGTCATGATGCGCGGCACCTTCGCCAATATTCGCATCAAGAACCAGATGGTGCCGGGCGTCGAAGGCGGCGTGACCATCCATCACCCGTCGGGTGAGCAGATGCCGATCTATGACGCGGCGATGAAGTACCAGGCGGACGATGTCCAGCTGGTCGTCTTCGCTGGCAAGGAATATGGCACAGGCTCCTCGCGCGACTGGGCAGCCAAGGGCACGATCCTTCTGGGCGTCGAAGCTGTGGTCGCCGAGAGCTTTGAGCGCATCCACCGCTCCAACCTGATCGGGATGGGCGTGCTGCCGCTGCAGTTCAAGGACGGCCAGTCCTGGCAGAGCCTTGGCCTCGATGGCTCCGAGCAGGTGTCAATTTCCGGCATCGACTCGATCAGCCCGCGTCAGGACCTCGATGTCACCATCAAGAAGGCCGATGGCTCCGAGCAGACTATCTCCACGCTGGTGCGGATCGATACCGAGAACGAACTCGACTATTACCGCAATGGCGGCATTCTCCATTATGTGCTGCGCAATCTGGCCCGTGAAGCGGCCTGATTTCTGCACGTAGAATGACAAATCTGCCGGATGCCGCTCCAGATTGGGGCGGCATCTGTCATTTCACGCCTTAGTGAATTCCAATCGGCGGTCAGGAACGGTATGGGCGCGACGATGAAAGCCATTCTCTCCACGCTTCTCGCGGCCCTTGCGCTCGTACCGGCAGCGCAGGCCGAGCGGCCTGTCCTGATCGAGCTCTTTGCCTCGCAGAACTGCAAGGTGTGCCCGCAGGCCTACAAGACCCTTCGGGCGGTTGAGAAGGCGCATGAGGGCGAGGTCTTCATCCTGACCTGGGCGGTCGATTACTGGGACTATCTCGGTGAGCCGGACCCGCTGGCCATCCCCGCCGCGACTGAGCGCCAGGCCGCCTATGCCGACCGGTTCGGACTGCGTGGGCCTTATACGCCGCAATCGGTCTATGATGGCGCCAAGGAATGCCCGGCCACCAAGGAAGAGACGATCAACGCCAATATCGATGACCGCCGGAAGGTTGCCGATACGCTGGACATCGAGGTCTCGGCCGGGGATGGCAAACGCTTCGCGGTGGATGGCGCACTTCCGGCACCGGCGGACATTCATCTTGTAAGCTATGTGCCCGAAGAGGACGCCTTTAACGGCATGGTCAATCCGGTCGTCTCAACCCGCAAGCTCGGTGTGTGGACCGGCGGGCCGGTCACATTTTCCTATACGTGTGAGAGAGCCTGCGCCGTGATTGTGCAGGAACGCGGCTTCGGCCAGGTGCTTGCCGCACGACCGCTGCAAGCCCGTCCCGACTAGGCCCTGGAGCCTTCCACCATCAGGATTTGGTGGAGAGATTGTCGAGCTGCTGCTGCATCAGCTGCATCTGCGCCTTGAGCGCGGCCATGGCCTCATCGCGCTCTTCATTGGCAGCCTTTTCCGATGAGGACGCTTTCGGCTCAGCCGGCTCGGCGCGCCGGGTGCTGCCCGCGGAGGCCGCTGCCGCCGGGGCGGCAAACATCTTCATCGCCTGTTCGAACATTTCCATATTGCGGCGGGTCTGCTTCTCGAAGAAGGCCATCGGATGGGTGCCGCCCATCGCCTTTTTCCACCGCTCCTGGCTTTCGGCGAAGCTGTTCATGCTCATGTCCAGCCAGGCCGGAAGCATATTCTGGGCGCCGCCGCCATAGAAACCGATCAGCTGGCGCAGGAAGGAAAGCGGCAGTGCGCCATCGCCTTTTGTTTCTTTCTCGAAGATGATCTGGGTCAGGACCGACCGGGTCAGGTCCTCGCCGGACTTGGCGTCGCGCACTTCGAAATCCACCTCACGGCGGACAAGATCTGCCAGATGGTCCAGCGTGACATAGGAGGAGGTGGACGTGTCATAGAGCCGCCGGTTGGCGTACTTCTTGATGATAACTGTGTCACTGGACCCGTTTGCCTTGGTCATTTCCTGCCCTTCAATGCGCCGTATGCGGCGATTCTTGTTCGTGATTTTGACCTAGGATGGCATGAAATCGCGAGACTTTCAAAATCGTGTATCCTGATTTAACAGACCTAAGCTTACATAAGGTTGAGCAAACGCAACAAAAATTTTTGCTGCGCAACATTTCTGGAGGAGAAATATGGCAAAAGTCGCACTGGTTACAGGTGGCACGAGGGGGATTGGACGCGCCATCAGCGAACGGCTGAAAGCCGATGGTTTCGATGTCGCGGCAAACTTTGCCGGCAATGAGGAGGCCGCACGTCAGTGCGAAGCCGACCTCGGCGTCAAATGCTACAAATTCGACGTCGCAAGCTATGAAGCGACCGGCGAAGCGCTGAAACAGATCGAGAGCGATCTCGGCCCCGTCGATGTGGTGGTCAACAATGCGGGCATTACGCGCGACGCGCCCTTCCACAAGATGACGCTTGAACAGTGGAATGAGGTGATCAACACCGACCTCACCTCCGCCTTCAATGTCACCCGGCAGGTCTGGGATGGCATGCGTGAGCGCGGCTGGGGCCGGATTATCAACATCTCCTCGATCAACGGGCAGAAGGGCCAGTTCGGCCAGGCAAACTATTCGGCCGCCAAGGCCGGCCTGATCGGCTTTACCAAGGCGCTGGCCCAGGAAGGCGCCAAGAAGGGCATCACCGTGAACGTGGTCGCGCCCGGCTATATCGACACCGAAATGGTGCGCGCGGTGCCGGAAAAGGTGCTGGAAAGCATTATTTCGACCATCCCTGTCGGCCGTCTCGGCAAGGCTGAGGAGATCGCCTCCATGTGTTCCTATCTCTCGTCCGATGAGGCCGGCTTCATCACCGGTGCGACGATGACGGTGAACGGCGCGCAGTATATCGCAGGCTAGTTCCTGTCGGATATATCCTGGACATGAAGCGGATGGACGAGCTCAAGCCGTCCATCCGCAACCCAGCCACGCACCTCTACCCTGGTGCCCGGCGGCAAGTCGCAAACCGCGTCTGCGGCGTGGCCGACATCAATGATAAGCGCGCTTCCTTCTGTCCGGCGTGAACAGGCGGGTGGGCCGCCATAGGTGTCCTCTGGCAGAGGCGCCTCGTCCGCGAGCTCTGCCCATACCAGCATGAAACCGCGCGCATCGGGCGTAAGCGCGCGGGCCTGCGCAGGCAGATAGGCCGCTTCTTTCCAGAGCCCCGCCCTTTGTGCACGGGCCTCGGTTTCAGCCGCGGCCAGCGCCTCGCTCGCCCGGTCGGTATCTGGATAGATGCGCAGACGCGCCCCGCCGCGCCGCAGCATCTCGGCGTTGAGCCAGTAATGCGGCCCCTTGGCGTCCGCCGTCTCGACATGCGCGAGCGCGCGGTCATAGCGGTCACGGGTCATACCCGGATAGTAAAGGCGCACGGCCCGGCCCATGACGAGGTCGTCCAGCATACGTGACGACGCTTCGGCATAGGGTTCGGGGTCCTTCTCACGCCAGTTCATGGCCGGCGCCTCCAGTCCGACAAGCCGCACGCTCTGACCGGTATCGAGGACAAGCGCATCACCATCGATGATGCGCACGACCCTGCCGCGCTCACCTTGCTGCATGTCCGAGAAGGGGCCAGAGCGGCCACAGGCGGTGACAAGGAGCAGGCCAGCTGCCGCGGCGACAAAAGCTTTGAACATGGCGCCCCCTTCTAACCCGGCCAAAAACACGCTATCGCCAACCCTATGCGACCCCGTAGCTCAGCAGGATAGAGCAACAGATTCCTAATCTGTAGGTCACAGGTTCAAATCCTGTCGGGGTCGCCAGTTTTTCTTTTATAGGGCTTGTTCGTTTTGATCCCCGCTTCGCGATGGATCGGGCTCAGGGCTGCCTTGCTTGGTCTCCGCTTCACTTTGCTCCGCGATGAGGTCGAGGGGGGCTTTAGAGAGCTAAAACCAGCAGGTGCGGCCGCAGGCCCGGTGGGGCTACGGTCATGATCCCGGTTTTTACGGACCTGCTTTCGCAGGCGTTTTCGGAGAGCGGGGAAGTTTGGTGTGTGCCCGCGCCCGTCCTTCGACGTCGCTCAGGATGATCGCTTTGGCTGTGCGGTTCAGAGCTTCAGGGTGGATGAAGGTCGAGCTCCGAAACACGAACAATGCTGCAGGGGTCGCGACCGAGGCTCACAGTTGCCCGCCGAGCTCTTATGGGCGCAAGACCGGAGAGCGGCAGCCCGTCCATGCCCAGCCCCGGGGTGAGCTTTTCCCAGGGCGCGCGTGGCGCAAACCTTGTCCAGTCATTGGGGTCCGGTTTGTCGCCGAAGGCCTGGAGGGTGATGT
>NZ_CAXFSW010000023.1:0-30576 GCF_964005855.1 uncultured Henriciella sp. | reverse complement strand
TCAAATGTGGAACAGAGCTAACTTATAAACGGGTACCCTTCGGGGAGCAGGTCAACCTCCACATTGCGGACATGTACGAGTCCCGCAAGCCCCTGCGCCGCTCGAAATCCTACTCGCTGAACAAACTCAAGCAGGATATCGGTCATATCCGGATTAACCAGATCGACCGGGAGACGATTGTCGATTTTGGACGCCATCGGTCTATCGAAGGCGCCGGTCCATCGACCATTGGCATGGACATCTCCTATCTGAAAACCATTCTTCTTCATGCCAAGGCCGTTCACGGCGTTCACACACCCGCAGAAGAAGTCCAGCTTGCCAGGGTCGCTCTCAATCGGCTCGGGCTGATCGGCAAAAGCCGTGAGCGAGACCGTAGACCAACGCAGGAAGAACTGGATAAGCTGTTTGCATTTTTCGATGCCAACACTCGTTACTTGGCCCCGATGAGCCGGATCATACGTTTCGCCATCGCAACGGCTATGCGCCAGTCCGAAATCTGCTCCTTCGAATGGGATGACGTGGATATGAGGCGGCGGATTGTTACCGTGCGCGATCGCAAGGATCCGAGACAGAAGGACGGCAATCATCAGAAAGTGCCACTTGTGGACCTGACGGGATATGATGGCTGGGCCCTCATCAATGAGCAGCGCCGGCATAATAACAACATCGGACGGGCCTTCCCCTACAATCCCCGGACCGTCGGCACCGCTTTCCGCCGCGCCTGCGCCGACCTGGGAATCGACAATCTCCACTTCCACGACCTTCGTCACGAGGCGACAAGCCGTCTGTTCGAGGCTGGTCTGGAAATCCAGCAGGTCGCGCTCGTGACTGGGCACAAGAATTGGAAAATGCTGAAGCGATATACGCACCTCACGGCTGACTCGATTGTCGCTCTGGCGGGCAGCAATTCTTAGTCGCAGGAAGTTAGCGCAAACGCTTGACCAGCCCACAACTTCTGACCTTGGCTCTTAAAACCAGCAAGACCAAGCGCTTTGGTGGCTTAGGTGAGGCTTCAGGACGCTCTTGTTCCACCATAACAATAGAGCGAGCAGAGCGCATCCGGGTCTGGCTCGTATTATTTCGAACGGATTCACACAAATCCTTACCACTTTACTGCAACTTCTCACTCCGCGTTCATTGAGAAATCTTAAGCAACTCTCAATCCGAGCGGAAAGTGCATATGCATCATCGGATGCTAGCTGGCCAGATGGATGGATGGACACAAGACAATTTGTGACGCGGCGGAAAAGACTTCTGGACGTCTCCCAAAAGAGCTTAATGGATGCAGTTCAGATATGCCGCTACGAATGCCCGTTATCCGCCTCTTGTGGCGAAAAACCGCCAATGACGGTAAAGTTTGTGTTGCGCATCAAGACTAAGATGGGAGCTTGGTCGCTACTTGTCAGCTCGGAGACGACACGACGTAGTTTCCACAAGTCTCGACGCCATTAGCTTCGTCTCCTAACAACTCGCTTGCAAGTACCAGCAAGTCCTCCAAGCGCGAATCGCCCAAGCCGTAATGAACATAACGGCCACGCTGAACGCCAGACACCAGTCCGCATTCGCTCAGGCAGCGGAGGTGGTTGGATGCGTTCGACTGCGACAATCCCGTAATCTCAACGATTTCCCCAACCGAGAGGGGTCCTGCGCGTAACGCTTCCAGGATGAACAAGCGAGAGGTATCGGCCAATCCCCGGAACAGCTTCGCCCGCAACAGTATAGGATCGAGATCGGCCCGTTCACCCAAGTCAGCATCGCTCGACATATCATTCATGAGTGATATAATCCTTTAAGAGTTAGGAAATTCATATGAGTATAGCAGCCTCAATAGATAAAGCCGAGACCCAACGCTATCGGGTCACTGGCATCGACTGTCCCTCGTGCGCCAGAAAGATTGAAAAGGCTGTGCGCTCGGTTGGGGTAAAAAACGTGAAAGTTTCAACGGCGACGCAAATCATGACGCTCCGCGTCGACGATCCTGCCAAACGACTACCAGCGGTGGAACGCGCTGTTACCGGAATCGGTTACCGGCTGGACAGCTTGGACAACCCTGCAGTCGACAGTGGAGGTGACATCGACGACCTGCCGAAAGATCTGGTGCACATCACGCCGGCTTACAGAAGGGCGTTATGGACTGTAATCCTCCTGAACATCAGCTATGGTGTTGTAGAGGCGATCGGCGGTTTCATCTCAGGATCGCAGGCGCTGAAGGCTGATGCGCTCGATTTTCTTGGCGATGGCCTGATTACTTTCCTCGGCATTCTCGCGATTGGCTGGTCTCTGGCCTGGCGAGCCCGCTCAGCGCTGGCCCAGGGTCTATTTCTGGGCGCTCTCGGGCTTGGTGTTCTCGCCAACACCACTTACCGTATCTTGGTGCAACAACAGCCCGATGCGCAGTTAATGGGCCTGTTTGCAGTGATTGCGCTGGTGGTCAACCTCATCGCGGTGCTTCCCCTACTGCCTCATCGGGAGGGAGATGCTAATGTGCGGGCAGTCTGGCTCTTCAGTCGTAATGATGCCATCGGCAATGCTACGGTCGTCGTAGCTGCGGGCATAGTTGCCTGGACCGGCACGGCATGGCCCGACCTTGCGGTTGCGATCGTGATAGCTGGGCTGTTCCTACATTCCTCATGGTCGATAATCCGCGATGCTTGGGCCGATCTATGGGTGGCGAAATGAACGCCGTGCGCCGACTTGGCGTCATGTGCGCGGTGGCCGCCCTCGCTCTTGATCAAGGCTCAAAGGCGGTTGTCCTCACCACCTCCGCTTTCGCGAACGGAGTCGAAGTTCTTCCGTTCATCAATCTTCTGCGCGGTCAAAATTCCGGAGTGGCCTTCGGAATATTCGGCGGGGCGCCGTGGTGGGCGCTCGCACTGCTCGCCTTGTCAATTGTGGGGGCACTCTTTGTTTGGCTTTGGCGGGCACAGAACCGCCTGACCGCAGTAGCCCTTGGGCTGCTGATTGGCGGGGCCCTTGGCAACGCGCTGGATCGGCTGCGCCACGGGGCCGTGACGGACTTTCTCGATTTCCACTTGGGGGCCTATCATTGGCCCACTTTCAACATGGCTGATGTGGCTATTGTTAGCGGGACTGCCCTGATTTTATTTCACGGTTTTTGCAAGCCACAAGAGCAGCGATATGCGGAGTCTGAGAAGGGATGACAGAACCTCTCATACCTGCGTGAACGTTGCCGCAGCTGTGTAGTCCTGACGATTTTACTTCCGAGGAATGCCGCCACAACTGGACCTGTTGGCGAGCAATATCTTGGTCCGCACAACGGTCTGCGTGCTGAGGCCGCAGCTCACCGAGCTGTTTAATGTCCAGAACGGGTCGATTGGCGTGAAGCGGCTCAAGAAGCCGTGCTGGACAAGCATGTGAAGAAAAGAACGACAAAGGCAAAATTCGGCCCCGCCCGCGGAGAACATGGCGCCACGACAAGGCCCGACCTCAGGCTACTCGCCTTCCAGGAAACCCGACGCGAGATCCCTAGATCTTTGCTCACCAAGCTGGCGCTCGGACGTCACCATACACAATCGAAACCGCATTTGATGCCGAAGGCGACCGGGTCGCAGATTGCATTCAATTTATTTTGTCATATCACCAATTGATGATACATAAGAACCAGTTGGAAGTTCAGGCAAAGGAGCCCCTCACCATGAGTCTTCGTATCAACGACACCGCTCCGGATTTCACGGTTGACACGACCGAGGGAGAAATTCGCTTTCACGACTGGATCGGTGATAGTTACGCTGTCCTGTTCAGTCACCCAAAGGACTTCACGCCCGTCTGCACGACCGAGCTTGGCTATATGGCCGGCCTGAAAGAGAAGTTCGAGACGCGCGACACCAAGATGATCGGGATATCGGTCGACCCAGTCGAGGAACACCTGAGATGGAAAGCAGACATCGAGAAGGTCTCCGGTCACAAAGTCGATTATCCGATGATTGGCGACCCTAAGATGAAGATAGCCAAGCTGTACGACATGCTGCCTGCCGAGGAGTCCGGCGCATCAGAAGGACGCACGCCAGCTCAGAATGCGACCGTGCGCAACGTATTTATTATTGGGCCAGATAAGAAAATTAAACTGATTTTGACTTATCCAATGACAACGGGGCGAAATTTTGATGAGATTCTGCGCGCGCTCGACTCGATCCAGCTCACCGCTAAGCACCAAGTCGCAACCCCGGCGCAGTGGAAACCGGGGGAAGACGTGATTATCACGCCCGCCGTCTCTAACGAGGACGCGCGGCAACGATTCGGCGATTTCGAACAAGTTCTGCCCTATCTGCGTAAAACCAAGGCCCCGAGCGGCTGATGTGACCCGTCTATCCATCACATAAGCCGTTTGCGGTAAGCATAACAGGCTTGGAGAAACCAATCTTTGCGCCGATATTTCCAATTCGGTGATCATTGTGCATTAGATTAGCTCGACCTCATGGTGCTTGCAGATGATGCGCGCACGCCAACACACCGCGGGAAGAATGAAAGCACGGGCTCAATTCCCATCAGTTCCACCATTAAGGAGCAGCAGTTGAATGGAATAACGTCCATTTGAGTGCATAAAGCCCGATGACTAGTTGTCGTTGGGCTTTTTTGTTCTGGACTTGGCCTGAATTTACCGACCTGCCTTCACAGGTAGACCTGAAGCGTTCTTCGCCTTCGGCACAATCAGCAGCCCTTTCCGCGGCTTCTTTGAAGTTCTCTAGTTGAGCCTCTATAATCCATTAGAGCGATCTCGTTCCTCAACACCTTGACCTGGGTCAGTTGAAGTAGGGCCTGATCCACTTTCACCTTCCTGCAGTAGAAGGAAAGTCATGTCTGCCCCCTATGATGACACCCTTCGGGCGCATGTGATTGACGTGGTTGAGCGGGGCGTTACACGATCGGGGTTGCCACCTCGATACGCTGAGTGCGCCAGTGGCGCGAGACAGGTGAGCTGACCCACCAGCCTCAAAGGCGTCGGTGGTGATCGATTGCCCCATGAACCGGTAGATATTCACCGCTTATGTCGCAGGCTTCCTCGCCCCCGCCTCTCTCGCAAGTCGACATCGCTGTGATGGCTAGTATCTCCTCCCACAAGGGAGAGGCGGTCGCCGCGTTGAATTGGGAACCTGGCGCAGAGTCTTGTTCCTGCCCCTTACAGCTGCGGTTCAACCCCATTGAACAAGGCCTTCGCGAAGTCCAAACTTGCCGCAAAACGCACTGTCGAACCACTTTGGGACGAAGTCAGACAGGAGTTGAACCACTTCGCGCGAGAAGAATGCGCCAACTACTTCAGAAGGGCGAAGTATTGATCCAACCTATCTACAACTGACTCCAATCGCCTACACCCACCATCAAAAGCTAGCACACGCTGTCGGTGTCTTCCGGTCCGGCCTCTTTCGAAACGCCCCATCAACCACTAGACGCGATCAATGCCCGCCATTCTCAGCGACGGGCAGGGAATGGCATCCGGCGTCGTCGTCTTTGCGTCGCGGCTGAAAGCCATCTGGACAGTTTCAAGGTCCAGATCCTCCATTGCATCGTATGTGTTGAGGTACACATTACCGGTCAGCTCCTCGAGGAAATGCGAGCGCTTCAACCGGTCCATGACCGGCCCTTTCACTTCAGACAGGTGGAGCGTGACATCCGCATCCTTCAGGCGAAGATTGATCGCTTCGAGACTTTCCAGCCCACTCGCATCAATCCGGTTCACAGCCGGACACATAAGCACAAGATGCTCCAGGTCCGGCCGGTTACTGAGCACACAGTAAACGGTGTCTTCCAGAAAACGGGCATTTGCAAAGTACAGGCTCTCATCGATCCGAATGATGAGTACCTGGTCCGAAATCACGACACTGTGGCGGTTCACATTGCGGAAGTGGTGCGTGCCCGGCATCTGTCCGACCAGCGCGAAATGTGGACGGCTGGTATTGTAGAGATGCAGGAAGAGCGACAGCGCCACGCCGGTCGTCACACCAAGTTCAACGCCCGAGAGTAGCGTCACCAAAATTGTCGCCGCCATGGCCGCGAAGTCGGACCGCGAATAGGTCCAGACCTGCCATATGGCCTTGAGGTCGACGAGGGACAGCACTGCAACGATGATCGTTGCGGCAAGTACGGCCTGCGGCAGGAAATAGAGATACGGCGTCAGGAAGAGTGTCGCGAGGGCGATGCCGACCGCCGTGAATGCGCCTGCCGCTGGCGTTTCGGCCCCGGCGTCGAAGTTCACGGCTGAACGGGCGAGCCCCCCGGTGACCGGATACCCGCTCGAAATGCCGGCGGTCATACTGGCAGCCCCCAGGCCGATAAGCTCCTGGTTCGGGTCGACGCGCTGACGGCGCTTGGCGGCAAGCGTTTTGGCAACCGAAGTGGACTCGACGAAACCAATCAGGCTGATCAGTGCGGCCGACCCGACAAGCTGCATCCACACATCCCGGTCAAAGGCAGGCAACCCGATAGACGGCAGGTCGCGCGGCACTTCTCTGAGAATACGCACCCCCTCCTCTTCGAGGCGCAGCAGGGCCACGGCGAGTATACTTGCAATGACGGCAAAGACCGGCCCTGTCCGGGTCAGGATGGCGGCAGCTTTTTCAGGCAATCCAGCCTTAATGAGAGCTGGCTTCAGATACTTGCGTGAGCCGAACAGGAAAATGAGTGACGCAACCCCGATGATCAGGGTTGGAAAATTGATATCGCCAAGACTGGCGCCGAGCTCTATCACGATCTCGAAAAGATTGTGTCCGCCCGCCTCGACACCAAGGATGTGCTTGAGCTGGGAGGCCGCGATGATAATGCCCGATGCGGTAATGAAGCCGGACACCACAGGGTGGCTCAGAAAATTCGCCAGGAAACCCATCCGGAACAGGCCAAGCACCAGAAGAATCACCCCCGACAGGAAGGCGAGGATCAGCGCCGCCTGTATGTAGGCCTCCGACCCCTGCGCGGCGACCTTTCCCGCCGCGGCGGCCGTCATCAGCGAGAGGATCGCGACAGGCCCGACCGCCAGCGTCCGGCTGGTCCCGAAGAGTGCATAGGCAATGAGCGGCAGGATGGACGCATAAAGCCCGATAACGGGTGGCAGTCCCGCCAGCATCGCATAGGCCAGAGATTGCGGGATCAGCATGATCGTGACGATCACCGCCGCGATCAGGTCGTTGACCAGCGTCTCACGGCGGTAGTCGCGCCCCCATTCGAGGATCGGCAGATAGCGGGATGGGCGGAATGCCATTCGGGTCAGGCCACCTTACCCGGCTTGTTATCCTGACCGGAGGCATCCTGCGCCTCATGCGAGGCCGGACGGTGCGTCAACACTTTCGGGCTGGCGAGCGTTTCCTTGCCGCGTAGCATCATATCGAAATAGATCCAGGGCAGCATCTTCGCTTTCAGGAACCAGGCCGAGCGCGTCGGTTTCTCGCCATTCATCATCCACTTGGGCAATGTCGGCTCCAGCTTGCCGCCATAAGCAAACTCAGCCAGCACGATCTTGCCGCGCTCCACTGTCAGCGGACACGAGCCATAGCCGCTATAAACCGCTGTTGGCGCCTTGCCGTCGAGTGCTCGGACGATGTTGTGGGCGGCGACTGGCGCCTGCTTGCGCACGGCGGCCGCCGTCTTGGCGTTAGGCGTGGACCCGGCATCGCCCAATCCGAAGACATTCCCATACTGATTGTGCTGCAAGGTCTCTGCATCGACATCGACCCATCCGGCATCATTGGCGAGCGGGCTCTTTGCCACGAAGTCAAGCGCTGTCTGCGGCGGGCAGACATGCAGCATGTCGAAGGACTGTTCCTGCCGGGTCACATTGCCCTCGGAATCCTTTACATCAAACCAGGCTTTTTTCGCAGGCCCGTCGACCGCGACGAGCGTCTGATTGAAAGCGAGATCAATACCATAGGCTTTGACGTATTCCATCAGAGCCGGGACATATTCCTTCACACCGAAAAGAACGCCGCCCGCATTGTGGAAGCTGACGTCGATATCCTTCAGGACACCGCGCCTCTTCCAGGCATCGCAGGCAAGGTACATCGCCTTCTGCGGGGCGCCCGCACACTTGATCGGCATCGGCGGCTGCGTGAAGAGCGCTTTGCCCCCCCTCAGTGACTGAACCAGCTCCCAGGTATAAGGTGCCATGTCGAACAGATAGTTCGAGGTAACGCCATTCTTGCCGAGCGTATCGCGCAACCCCTCGACACCTTCCCAGTCCAGTTTAAGGCCGGGCGCCACCACAAGAATGCGATAGCCGATGCGCGTTCCATCCTCGAGGACGACCTGATTGCGGTCAGGCTCGAAACCCGCACAGGCCGACCGGATCCACTTCACACCTTCAGGCATGAGCGAGTCCATTGGCCGCTCGGTCTGCTTGCGGTTGAAGACCCCGCCGCCGACAAGCGTCCATCCTGGCTGATAATAATGCTCTGTCTTCGGCTCGACGATGGCGATATCGGTCTCGCCACGCCGCTTGAGAATGCTGGAAGCCGTCGAAATGCCCGCTGCGCCGCCGCCGATAATCAGCACGTCATGAATGCGTGAAGCACGCGCGCCGACTGAACTGCCCGCAGCATTTTCCGCCGACAGACGATCTTTCAACCCTGATATATCATAGCCGGCATCCGACGCCGTTTTGAGGATTGAGTCCGCAGACAGGTGGCCTGCCTGTAACAGGGCCCAAAGGCTGACGGATCGTGTGCCCGTGCGGCAATAGGCCAGCACCGGGGCGGGCAGTTCACGCATGGCTGTCGCGAAATTCGATACGTCGGCCCGGGTGATGTCACCTGGCGTGACAGGTATATATCGGACATTGAGCCCATGCCTTTCTGCTGCCGCAAAAATCTCCTCGTGATTGGGTTGCTCGCTCGCTTCGCCATCAGGCCGGTTGATGAGGATGGCGCGATAGCCTTTCGAGGCGGCCAGGCCGACATCCTGCGCGGTAAGCTGGGGTGACACCGAAAAGTCCGGCGCAATAGTCTTGATATCCATTGGGTCGTCCTCCCGCTTCAGGATTGCCGGCTATTACAGTGCGTTGATGGGTAGCTTCATGTAGATCTTGCCATTCGGCTCGGCGGGCGGCATTTCACCTGCACGCATATTGATCTGAACCGATGGCAGGATCAGCTTCGGCATGGAAAGCGTTGCATCACGCTCGGTGCGCATCTTTACGAAATCCTCGCGCGATGTGCCTTGCTTGACATGCTTGTTGGAGTGTTTCTCTTCGCCGATCGTCGTCTCCCAGACATAGTCGTCGCGCCCCGGCGCCTTGTAATCGTGGCACAGGAAGATGCGCGTCTCATCCGGAAGCGCAAACAGCTTCTGGATCGAGTCATAGAGCGTGCCGGCATCCCCGCCGGGAAAGTCGCAGCGCGCGGTGCCGAAGTCCGGCATGAAGATCGTATCGCCGACGAAAACAGCATCGCCGATGACATGGCTCATGCAGGCAGGCGTATGGCCCGGTGTGTGGATCGCCTTCGCCTCAATCGAGCCGAGCCTGTAGGTCTCGCCATCCTTGAAGAGATGATCGAACTGGCTGCCATCGGTGTGGAACGCCTGTCCTTCATTGAAAATCTCGCCGAAAACCTTCTGGACAGTGGCGATATGTTCGCCGATCCCTGTTTGTCCGCCAAGCTGTTCGCGAACATAGGGCGTCGCGGTCAAGTGGTCGGCATGGACATGGGTATCGATCACCCATTCAACCTCCAGGCCCTTCTCCCTGACGAAGGCGATCAGCCTGTCAGCCGAGTCTGTTTTCGTGCGGCCCGAAGCCTGGTCAAAGTCCAGTAATGCATCGATGACGGCGGCCTTCTCGGTCGCGGGGTCCCAGACGACGTAACTGATCGTGTTTGTGGTGTCGTCGAAGAACCCTTGAACGGTGGGTGTGTTCATGGGTCTGTTCCTTCCTTCAGTTGAGAACACGGGCAAAATGGCCCGAGCCATCGCTTAAATTCTTCTGAATGAACCCCTCCCGCGCGACACGGCCGAGCGGCTTCGCGCCAGGGACGACCTTGTCGAGCATGACAGCGCAAAGCGCATCGACCATGGCGCCGGCGCGTGAGGCGTCCGACAGCCTGTAATAAATGGACTTCGCTTCGCGCCGGGTTTCCACCAGACCCTCCTCGCGCAGCTTGGAGAGTTCGCGCGAGAGGCGCGGCTGGCGGATCCCGATCGCCTTTTCGATCTCGCTGACCGAGAGCTCAGTATCGCGCAGCTGACAACAGATCATCAGGCGGACCGGATGCGCCAGCGCCTTTAGCAGTATTGTCGTTTCTTCGGCCAAAGGCAGCATGTCCTCGTTGTCAGGTGTCATTGATCCACTCCCCGGGGCGTATAGTACCAGGCTGCGCCATCTCCGGCGCTACGGGCGTCGGCCTCATGCATGTTGCTCGGCGCTGACAGAACGGGACGATCGCCGGGCATCCACCCTTCCGGCGTGGACACGTTGTCCGTGTCCGATGTCTGAAGTGCAGCGAGGACGCGGAGAATTTCTCCGACCGAACGGCCCACCGCCAACGGATAATGAACCATTGCACGGATCACGCCTTGAGGATCGATGAAAAAGACCGACCGGACAGACGCCGTGGAGTCTGACTCGTCATGGATCATCCCGTAAGCCCGGCCAATCGACATCGAAATGTCCTCGATGATGGGAAAGGAGATGCGCACATCGAAACGCGCCTCGATATCCTTCACCCAGGCGAGATGGGCATACAGGCTATCGACCGACAGGCCGAGCAGGTCGCACTCCAGATCATTAAACCGCTCGATCTGCTTCTGAAACGCGATGAATTCCGAGGTGCAGACCGGCGTGAAGTCAGCCGGAT
Source organism: uncultured Henriciella sp. (assembly GCF_964005855.1). Classification (NCBI taxonomy): domain Bacteria; kingdom Pseudomonadati; phylum Pseudomonadota; class Alphaproteobacteria; order Hyphomonadales; family Hyphomonadaceae; genus Henriciella; species uncultured Henriciella sp. The sequence continues at coordinate 19,783 of NZ_CAXFSW010000023.1, read as the reverse complement.
GCGAGAAAAAGACCAGCCAGCGCCCCCGATAGCCGGACAGCTGGACCGAGCCTTCCGTGGTCCGCGCAACAAAATCCGGCGCCGTCGCCCCGATACGGGCAGAGGGCAGTTTCGCGTCGTCCGTGCGGGAAAGATCCATTGTGTCGCTCATCAGATAATCCTTGATTTCTAATTTACGTATTACATTATACAGATGTGTCAATTGATTTGATCTGACTGTCCACCACAGAGAGACAAGCATGGAAAATTTTACGCCCCTGAGCGCGAGTATCGGCGGCGCATTGATTGGCGTCTCAGCGGTTCTGCTCATGGCACTGCACGGCCGGATCGCGGGCATAAGCGGCCTTTTCTCCGGTATGGTGTTCGCGGATCGCGGTGACCGGACCTGGCGCGTCTTTTTCGTCGCGGGACTGGTCCTCGCCGCGCCCGCATGGCTGGCCGCCAGCGGTCAGGGAATCGCGTTCGACATGGACGCAGGCTGGCCCCTGATCGTCGCGGGCGGGCTGCTGGTCGGCTTCGGCACACGGCTCGGGTACGGCTCGGGTCTGGCTGCACAAATGGTCACGGCGTGTGCGGGCTGTCCCGCCTGTCGCCCCGCTCGATGGTCTCGGTGGCACTGTTCATGGGCGCCGGCATGGCCACGGTCGCTCTCGTCAACCCCCTTTTCGGAGGCTATGGCCACGACCACACCAAGCACCAGGACCGCCGCAATACCTGACAGCCACACAGAGCCTGCCCGCCAGCGAGCAGCCCAGGCGGACGCCCCTTCACCTCGACCCCACTTGCCGAGACCGGTCCGATCCAGGACCGCCAGGCTCCGCTCTATCTCACGAAAGGCGGCAGCATTGGCGGGATTGACCTCCCAAGCCTGGAACGTCTGCCAAGTCTCCTCTGAAAGATGAGGCTCCGTCAGCTGCGCATACCAGCGCGCCGCCGCCCGCAGCCGCTCTGTGTGATCGTCCGATCGTGTGGCCATGATGATTACCCCGCTCTCGCGAGGCCTTCAGCGATGGCTGCAAGCGCCCCGGCTATATCCCTCTTCACCGTTCGTGGTGAGACTGACAGACGTTTCGCGATCTCATCATAGGTCAGACGCTCATAGCGATGCAGCCGCAAAGCCTCGGTCGCGCGCTCCGGCAAAGCAGCCATCACCGCCGTGGCAATATCCAGCATCTGCGAGTCAATGAGTTGGCGCTCGGGAGTCACGCCCCGCCCGCAGGCAACCTCGTCCTGTATGTCTCTGATCTCCGAAGAGACCCTTCGCTGCCGCACATGACCGGATTTTAGGTAATTTACGGTCAGGTTTCGCACTGTGGTGAACAGCAGCTTGCGAAGCTCTTCCCCCTCGCGGTCACCATAGGCCCGCTGCACCGCCACAAAAGCATCCTGCACCAGGTCCTCCGCATCCGCCGCGTTACCCACACGCAAGCGCGCCAGCCGTACAAGCTGGCCATACTGGCGGGAGAAGACATCCTGCAGGACACCCTCGGTTTCCTGCCTCGCTCCAAACCGGCACCTCGCATCTCTGGTGCTCGTCAACATTTCATGGCTCACGAGCGATCCTCCCGACGCGGATCGCAATCGTCGAAGAACAGGAGATAATCGAGATGCCGATGAGTTCGCCCACGAAAAAATGGGCGCTTTCTTTACGTTGAAACTTAATCGGCACCTTTCACCTCCTGCGGACTACGTCAGATACCCGCCCCAAAATACATATTATAGTACATAACACTAGAATATGTAACCGGTATTCTTGTGGCATGGATATGCGCAAGCTGGTGGGTCGAAATTTTGCGCGTCTGCGCCGCGAAAAGCGCTTGACTCAAGAGGAAGTCGAGACCCGTTCCGGGTTCAGCCAACAGTATCTGAGTGGTTTGGAGCGAGGCAAACGCAACCCGACGATCGTGACCTTGTATGAACTCTCCCAGGCCCTCGGCGTATCACATGTGGATCTGGTGATGCCGGACAACCAGGCCAGCTTGAAGAAGTAAGAACATAAGCTTCGTTCCCTTCTTGCCGACTGCCAAATGCTTTCCTTTTTACCCAAAGCTCTACAGCTTTGGCTTTAGCACGTCCTGCAGCATCTTCTTGTCGAGTGACAAGTCAGCAACAATCCGTTTCAGCGAAGTACTTTCGCCTTCCAGCTCTTACAGCCGCCGCATCCCAGATAGCATCTGGCCGTAATATCGTTTAAACTCTTCCCCAATCGGCTTTGCTTGTCCTAGACAAGTTCCGACGCGCTGTTGTTGTGACACTGGGCGCACCGCCGCATCAATTCCTTGCGCCGTTCGGGAGACGGGGCGCGAGCCGCGACTTCCGCGTCGACCATGTCATAGAGCGGATAGTATTTCTGATCGTACGTGAACGCGATTAGCTCCAGTATCATGTGCGCATTGCGTAGTTCTTCGTCCGTGACAGCCATGGCGCTATAGTCGCAAACCAGTTCGGCGCCCAATTGGATCGCGTCCAGATTGCTGCACATCGATGCAGCGTGGGGGCGGCGGTGTAACCCGGTTGAAGATATCGGAGGCGCGTGAGCCGCGCTTCTTCGAAGTCGAAATCGCCCCGCTCCGCGCCAAGCTCTTTCGCCCCCAGCTACCGCCGGCGGATTTCGTCATTCAGGACTTTCAGAATCGGAGAGAATGTCGAGCCGTACAGAACCACAATTTCCGCGGCTATTGCCTGAGCGAGTCTTAAGGATCCATCCGAAACTGCATGATGCAGTTTCCGCATCGCCATGGCGTTCATAAGTTCGAGCCGAAGGCACATGCCGCAATCACATGCATAAGCGCGCAAAATACCGGGACTGCGGCTCGTCCGGATCGCATTATCCGGCGCCTCCGAAATGGCGTCGTATCCAATCCAGGATGCGTTCGGGCCAGCTTCTTGGGGTTTTAGACGCCGAACCTATTGTCTTCGTTGAGCGTTCGGTTCCGTCCGCTTCATGATGCCAGTTCGATTTCCGGGCTTCGTCACGCTTCCGCCCCGTCTGAACCATCTCCTCGCTCCAATCACCCGCCCATACGATCCGGTTTGCGGTGATCAGATAGTGCGACCGGCACGGAAAGCTCCAATTGCCCACGGAAGGTCTCACGGTCACTGAAATGCCGTCGAATGTCATTCTCCAGTCCGTGGGGTGGAGAGGAAGCACAACCTTTTCGCCGCATCCGCACGCGCATTTGTGCGCGGTCGTCGTGTACTCGATGGAGATATAGAGAAGGCCCGGTTCTAGATCTTTAGGAATGAACTCCACGAACCGAGGCGTTAGAACCTCAATTTTCGCCGTCATGCCGCTTCCCGGATCATCGTGTGTGTCTCGACCTGGTAAATCCATACGGGCTCGCCGAAGCTGGCATAGAACCTACGATGTGCTTTCCAGAGTTGGATCGCCATATCGGCATTCAGACTGTTCATGTCCGACACCTGAATATTGGCGGTGTAAATTTCATCCTCGCCTGAATTGTTGAGCGGGATATGCGGCCGGATCGCGTCACGGGTTTCATGCGTGCTAAGAACAGCACGGAGGGTGCCGCCGATGCCTCGTGATCCGAGGTGCAGTCCCATACCGACATCAACGAAGGCGAGCTGCATCGCCTCCAGCTTAGCAATCACTTTTGCCTTGGCAGGCCCCGCGTCCATAGAGACGAACGCGAATGTCGCGCCATCGAGATGGTGTATATTGTCTGCGCAAAGACTGATGGGATGAGGAATAATACTGTTCTTCATCTGAGCATAGCGGCGCGCATGGTATTCCACCTTATGCGGCGGTGGCTGTAGTTCCGAGCGCGCGGGTGCGCCAGGCGAGCGAAACGCATTGTGTGGGTAGAATTTGTCACCATCAAACAACCAGATCTCGTCAACCGGAGCCTTGGAAACATGATCAAGGATATATGAGCCGGTGCCGCCAAGCCCGATGAGAGCGACGATTTCGCCTTTAAATAACTTGGAAAGCTGCGAGATCCCCGCCCGTGCCGATGCGCTATCGGGGAAGACGAAGGGATCGTTTTCTGAGGCGCTTGGTGGCAAGGCTCCCACCCTCGAACTAGCCGTGGGGTCGATCGCGTGAACCTCGCTTAGAATAATCGCCTCATACGTGGTCACCTTCTCGTAATAGTCACGATAACCTCGGCGCCCATTTGCCTCACGAGGCTTATTGGAGAAGCCGCAGCGCAGATTGAGTTCGCCGAGCCTTTTGATCGTCGGGCTGGTCGGTCCGAGCGCCGCCAGCGGTCGGCCTTTGCGGTCACAAGGCGTTTCTCCTGCGAACGACATTACGTGTCTACTCGGAGGAACCGTGCCCTCCGCCGTGGCGTCAAGCGGGCAAACGAAAGTGCCACGGCGAATGTTTCCCCCCGAATCCAGATAGGGAATTTCTTCGACGACAAGGTGACCGTCCTCAACTCGGACGGCATAACCCTCATCGACGAGCCTTTTCAGATCCGTGCTACGATTTATCAGTTGCTGAGACATTGAAGACCATCCCCTCTACGACGCGGATTTTCCCACCTTCCAGCAGCGAACCTTCCGGCCGGCGCTTTGGCCCCCTTGAGAACGAGACCGTGAAGCAAACCTGGTCTCGCCCGAACAGTTTGGGGAATGCGAGTTTCGCGAGTTCCGAGAAGGAAATCCGTCCCTTATCAACTGTGATCTGTTCGCCGTTCAGAATGATGTGGAGGGTCGCGTCATGGGGCTCCCCCGAGCGAATCCGTTCCACGCCTTCGCGGCGCAGGCGGACCTTGCCGTCGTCGGGAACGAGACGGTCTCTGTCTGAATCCAGATACAAATCCTGGTCATCTGAAATTTCGCCGATGACTCTTAGATCGGCAACAGAAATCTCGTCATCGCCCCAAACGACCTCCCGTTCATTGAGGGTCGCCCGAAAGAGGCGGTCGCCTTTGAACGCCCGCAATACCGGCGGTGTGTCGATATCGAGCCTGATGGTCTCATCAAGCCCGAGAACCTGGGTTCCAGCGTTCGCGTACAGGACCAACGAGAAGTCAGATGCCGGCCGATAGCGGCCCAAGTTCAGGACGTCGCGTCCTGAAGTTTCCGGATCATCGGTTTCCAGAATGCGATTGTCGAAGACAAGTCGATATTGGGGTCGAGAGGCAGGTTGCGCCATTGGACTACTCCATAGTTGTTTCGCCCCAGCGCCGGGCCCAGCGGAGCTTGACGGAAAGCGCGCAGTGTGATTCTTTGTCCTAGAAGTAAGACGCCTTTCACGCATGAGACGCTTTCTGTCTCACTCATGAAACACTTTAGGAACACTGCCCATGAGTCGTCAAGGGGCGTGTCGTACGACACGCGTAAAATGACCCTGAACATCAATGAACTCGGAGAAATGGTGATTGAACGCAGGGGAACGCTAGGCGTTCGGGCCGCCGCAAATGAAATCGGGATTAGCCCATCAACATTATCGCGGATCGAAAACGGCCATGTCCCCGACCTAGCCACCTTTGCCGCAATCTGCCGATGGCTGAAAGTCGATCCAACGCGCTTCCTTGGCATGCAGGCAGCGGAGGCGAGCGAGGAATCGGCAACGGTTCATTTGCGCAAGAAGAAGACAACGTCCGCGGATACCGCCACTGCGCTCGGAGGAATGATCATCGCTGCGCAACAAGCACTGCGTGATCTCGAAAACATCTAACAATGCGGCGCGGCTTTAAAACCCAAGCCGAGAAGCTGGCGCTGAAACACCGTTCGTCATTCGGTGTCACGGCCCAGGACCGTCTCGACCCGCGGCTGTTCTTGAAAGATATGGGCCTAATCGTATGGACCCCCGAGGAAATTCCGGGAATGGATGCATCTCATGTGCGGCAACTCACGAAGGCTGATCCCGATAGCTGGTCCGGCGTAACCGTTAAGGAAGGTGGAAGAACAGCGATCATCGTGAATTCTGCCCATCCGGTAACGCGTCAGGCCAACACTCTTATGCATGAGTGGGCACATATAGAACTGCGTCATAAGCCGAGCCGAGCCGACCGATCGGTCGGCGGCATACTGCTTCTAAGTGACTATCCTGCAGAGATTGAGGACGAGGCAGACTGGCTAGCGGGATGTATGTTAGCCCCTAGAGACGGTCTTCTGTATCATTGTGGTCGAGGGCTGGCGGCTCCGGACGTGGCCACGCACTTTGGCATTAGCGAACAGCTCGCGAACTGGCGCATCGGGAAGACTGGTGTTCGCCGCCAGCTCGGTTATCGCTGGTAGTCAGCAAAACGAATGCCGACTGATGGATTAAATTGATTATGTCTTACGGAAGCGGTCCCGAAGGCGGTTTTAATCAGGCCAGCAAAGCCTACAAAGCTGCGCCGCGCTGGCGCCGACGCCGAGATCGAAGTTTCAGTTCTTGGAGGCTTCGACTCCGTTCTCGCGTTGAAATCGGAATTTGCTGCCCACGGGTTCTCCGTTGAAGAGATAATGAAGGTTCTCGATGGAGATGAACAGAGAACTCATCGTGCTAATCAACGCTCGACTAGTGGGAACAGACCCCCAGTACCACCGTCAGATTGTCTCGCACGAATTGCGCGAGAACGCTGTCTGGATTGGTGCTCAGTTGCATGGAAAAGACGGGACCGCCACAATTCGGACAGTGGCCGCGCTGCTGCACGTCTCGCCGAGCACCGTTAGCCGTTGGTTCCAACCAGGCGAATTCGAGCGGGAATGCGAATATCTTTCGCATGCATTTAAGGCGGATGGATCTTTAAAGCCGTCAATTCCGGGTCGTGGTTCCGGCACAGGAAACGACGGTCAATAGTTGTTGCGAACAAAACAATTTGCGCAACACCTCTAGGAGTCGGCATTCATACCAGCAAGCCAACGTGGATGTGTTGCAGTGAGCGCCTTGTTTCGGATGATCGAGAAGTCGACGCTATCTATTGGAAGCGCTCGCGCAACTGGGCTTGGCGTGATTTGCTTAACAATAGTGCTCATCACCTTCGCACTGAGGTGATTGCGTTCAAAACGTTCTAATAATTTGAATTCGAGGGTGCCTTCAGCCCCTGCGTCTCACTCTCGAAGAATGCGGCCCGCATCGGCTCGGTGACCGATGGCGACATGAAAGAATTCCGCGTCAGCCAGGCGCTGGGCAAGAGCTGGTCATCGGGTATCCGAGTGTGTTTACCATGGGGGTCTCCTTTTCATTCCTTGGCTTGGTCTCAGGGAACTCCTTGTCCCCGTCGACGCCGGACTGTGAGGTCGGACAGGGGCGCGCCTTCGAACCCGTCATGGTCATGGATCGCCCATTCTTCCGCGTCCGGCAGCGGCGAGGCCGCCAGCATGGCGCGGACCGCGTCCATGATCCCGTCCGGTGTGGTCGCAGCAATCCATGTCCCGTGCAGATAGCCGGAATTATACGCCGCAAGGCAGATGGGATAATCGGACGCCACATCGCGCCGGGAGCGTCTGCCCCGAACGCTGTCACTCCGATAACTTGCGGGAAGGAAGGGACTTCCGGTCAGAAGAAGGAGAAGACAGTTATGAAGTATTTCGCTGGGATTGATGTTTCGCTGAACGAGTCGAGCGTGTGCGTGGTGGATGAAACAGGGGTGATCATCGGTGAAGCCCGAGGTGCATTGCCGAGGTGCAACGACGCGATCCGGAAACGGAGTTGACGAACCATGTCCGATTAGAGAAGGCCACATAGGCGGGGGTGGGCGGCGAGAAAGTCGGCAGGCCGGACCCCCTTAGCCGGTGGCGCAAGGCGGAAAGGTAGGCCGCTGACATGGCTTTCAGACGAACCAAACCCCGGCGCCTTGCGCCAGCGGCGGGTCCGGGCAGACCGGTCGTCCGCCCACCGCCGTCTGGAAGGGATCTGTCAGGACGCCGGGGAGGAACAAGCCGCCGGTCGCGCACCAGAGGCCGAATCCGTACAAGCTGATCTGACATGACCTTGCACATTCGCGAATTTCGGGAGGAGGATCGTGACCACGTCGTCGCGCTCTGGAGCCTGTGCGAGCTCACGCGACCCTGGAACGATCCGGATGATAGCCATGGTAACCTATCTCTCCAGGCGCAGATGGAATATAGCTTGGCACCGGAAAAGCTAGCTCGACAGAGTTCTCGGTTTCATCTGGGAGGCTGAAGGCATCGTCCCGCGAGAAAGCCTCACAACGGCAGAAATCGGATATACATCATCACCGCAAGCTGGATGATCTCGGGCGACGTCTTGGGTATCCAATTACGCTAGCAGGGCCCATCTGCCCGCTCAAACCGCGTTTGCTCTGACAGTATCCGGCGCTTTGCTTCTGCACCCCACCAGCGGCTCATAGTCGGGGCCTGACTATTCGAAAACCACCTTGCCGCAAACCCCCATGGGGTATATGTTGCGAATATGAATGCTCTTGTAGCAATAATCGCAACGGCGCTTTTCAGCCTGTCCCAACTTCTGTGCGGCTGTTCGCCAGAGGCTCTGCCACGATCAACTGACAACATCGCGATGGCTCTTGATGCCCATCAAATGCACGGGTTTGAGGACAGTATTCCCTGCGACGAAGATACTGATGATTGTCCAGCCCAGATCGCGACTGTAGCTCAAGCCGACAGCGCTCCGAATTCTATTCAGAGTTTATCAAAAGCAACGATCATTCCTTCCAAAATTCCAGTCAGATTCGGTTCGCCATATGCAGACCAGCGTGGTGAACCGATCGGCCAGAATTGGCAAAGTCCAGACCCCGCACATACACCGGTAACACTTAGGGTCCGTCTTCAGAGCTGAGTTTATGAGCGTCTGCGAAAGCAGTCCGTTTCAGTCGTATTCTCAATTCATGGAGACCAAACGTGTTCAATAGAAGACATCTACTTCAGACGGCGCTAGGCGCTGGCGCTGCCTACGGGGCTACCAGCCTCCTGCCCGCTTGGGCGAGATCAGCGAGCCGCGGAAATCTCGGAATTCCCTCGCTCGCCGGCACCGAATTCGACCTGGATATATCGAGATTCCCGGTGCGCATAGGCGGAAAGGCGGGCCTGGCGACCGGCATAAACGGCACGCTGCCGGCTCCCCTGCTCCGGTTCCGGGAGGGTGACGATGTCACGCTGAACGTCACCAACAGGCTGGATGAAGACACTTCGATTCATTGGCATGGACTGTTGGTGCCATTTCACATGGACGGTGTTCCAGGAGTCAGTTTTCCGGGAATCAAGCCCGGCGAGACGTTCAGTTACAAATTCAGGATTCCGCAGAATGGCACCTACTGGTACCATTCTCACTCCGGTCTGCAGGAACAGCTCGGACATTATGGTCCGATCGTGATTGACCCAAAGGATGCCGATCCTGTCGCGTACGACAGGGAGTATGTTCTCGTTCTGAGCGATTGGAGTTTTACCAGCCCTCACAGGCTGTACGGCAAGCTGAAGAAAAATGCCGAAAGCCTGAATTTCAATCAACCGACCCTCACCGAACCGACAGGTCTTGGTGGTATGTGGGGACAGATGCGCATGAGCCCGCGTGATCTCGCTGACGTCACAGGGGCAACCTATACCTATCTGATCAATGGCCAGTCGACAGAAGACAATTTCAACATGGTCTTCCGACCAGGCGAGAAAGTTCGCCTCAGGATTGTCAATGCCGCGGCCATGACCCTGTTCAATGTCAGGATACCGGGACTGCCCATGACCGTGGTTCAGTCTGATGGGCTGAACATACAGCCTGTCGAGACCGATGAGTTTCAGATGGGCGTGGCTGAAACCTACGATATCATCGTGGAGCCCACCGAAGAACGCGCCTATGCATTTGTGGCAGAGTCCATCGATCGTTCAGGCCAGGCTGTTGCTACGCTGGGCCCGCGTCCGGGAATGCGGGCAGAAGAACCCGAGATGCGGGCGGTTCCAATGCTCACAATGCGGGACATGGGTATGGATCACAGCATGATGGGCGGCATGTCCGGTATGGACGATGGCAATGTGTCAGGCATGGATCATGATGCCAGTGAGGACATGACGTCCGGCACCAAAGACCATAGCGGCATGAGCGGTCACGAGATGGGCAACATGGCCATGAAGCCGGACCCGCACGGACCATCCGTCCAGCCCGCCAGAAAGCTTGAGGCCGACATTCAGCGCGGCCCAGGGGTGGCCAATGTCGCGGCCATGCCAATGAGCCGGCTGGACGAACCGGGGATTGGTCTTGATGACGTTCCTCACCGCACGCTCACATACAGCCAGTTGCGTGCACTTGAGATGAACGAGGACCACAGACCGCCCGGGCGGGAGATCGTCGTTCATCTGACCTCGAACATGGAACGTTATATGTGGTCCTTCGATGGCGTGAAGTTTTCCGAGGTAACCGAATCCATCAAATTCTATGAAGGTGAACGGGTTCGCCTGACCCTGATCAATGACACCATGATGCCGCACCCGATCCACCTGCACGGCATGTTCTTCGATCTCGTCAATGGCGGCGGCCATCATCTTCCCCGCAAGCATACGGTGATCGTGAAACCGGCAGACAAGGTCAGTGTCGACATCTCCGCGGAGCATGTCGGCGACTGGGCATTTCACTGCCACCTTCTATACCACATGCACGCTGGCATGATGCAGGTCGTGAGCGTGATCCCGGAAGCTCCGGCTGACACCGGGACCGCGTCCATGGATCATGAGAACATGAATCACGGGGAGGTACACTCATGACTTTCCGTTCGACAGGCCTGACCCTGCTCACCGCGTTTTCCTTTATTGGCTCTGGAACAGCCCTCGCACAAGACGCACCACAAACGGCGCCCTGGAATCAGGCTGAAGCCATCTATGGCGAAGAAGCCATGACCGAGGCTCGCAAGGACATTCAGGCGGAAGGCGGTGCTCAACCGGCTTTCATGATCATGGCCGACAGGCTCGAAGTCCAGTTTGCAGACGATGAGGACACGCTGCTCTGGGATGGTCAGGGCTGGTATGGCGGCGACATCAACAAGTTCTGGGTTAAAACAGAAGGCGATGTATCCCTTGATGCCGGCAAGATAGAGGACGCGGAGGTTCAGGCGCTCTGGTCGCGTGCAATTACCCGTTACTTCGACCTTCAGGCGGGTCTGCGTCAGGACCTTGAACCGGAAGGGCGAACCCATGCGGTCCTTGGCCTTCAGGGGCTCGCGCCCTACTGGTTCGAAGTCGATGGTGCCGCCTTCCTCAGTACGGACGGTGACCTGACGGCCAGGGGCGAAGCGGAGTATGACCTGCACCTGACGCAACGCCTCGTGCTGCAGCCTCGGGCGGAGATAGAATTCTCCGCACAGGACATCCCTGAACGCGAACTTGGGACGGGTCTGACCGGCCTCAATGCCGGTGTGCGGCTCCGTTACGATATTCGCCGCGAATTCGGTCCCTATATCGGCGTCGAATGGCAAAGTGCTTTTGGCGGGACCCGCGACATGATTGAAGCCGCAGGCGGCGAGGCAAACCAGGCGGTTTTCCTTATCGGCCTCCGGACCTGGTACTAGGAGGCCATTATGGAAAACCTGATCGAACCGAACATCCACCCTATCCTGGTACATTTTACCTATGCCCTGGGTGTCTCGGCAGCCCTTGCCTATATCGGCACACTTTTCCTGCCTGCAGGGCGTATGCGTGACAATCTCCGCCCGGCAGCAGATTGGATGCTGGCACTGGCGTCCGTCGCGGTCATTGCAACCATCGCTGCAGGCTTTCAGGCTTACTATAGCGTCGCGCATGACGGCCCCTCACATGAAGCGATGACAACCCACCGGAACTGGGCTGTCCCAAGCGGTCTTGCCCTGCTCGCACTCGCAGCCTGGCGCTGGGTCCGCAGGGCCTCGGCTCCGGGCACCCTCTTCACGTTTGCGGCGGTGATCGTTGCCGGACTCCTCACGGTCACCGCCTGGTGGGGCGGAACCATTGTCTACAAATATGGTCTTGGTGTGCAGAGCCTGCCGGAAGCGAGCGGCCCGGGTCACGATCACGATCATGGTGGCGGATCTGAATCTGGCCAGGGCCACGATAATGCTGACGGACATCATGGCAGCGCGACTTCGTCGCCTGAAGAACCAGAGCCTGCTGAAACCGGCACGCCTGATTCAAAGCCTGCCGGGCATGACAATTCGGACGGGCATCATGGTTCTGCTGGCAATTCCAGTTCGGCGGACGATCAGGACACCCATGCCGGTCCCGACACACCAACAGGTGTTCCTGCCGGACATGACAACTCTGATGGCCACCATGATCCCTTGCCCGCCTCTGCTGACGAGCGAGCAATTCTCGACATAATCAATGCCGTCGAGACAGGCTGGGAAAACGGAAACGGCGAACCTTTCCGCACTCATTTCCAGGACTGGGACGGAGCAAGGTATTTCGAATCCGGTGGCGGGAATACCGGCCTCGATGATCTCGTTGAAAATCATGTCGAACCGGAAAAGGACGCGATACCGGATCTCGACCTGGGCTTCTCAAATATTCATATCCACTTCGAGGGCGACAATTTCGCTTGGGCTGTGGCAGATACGACCGTCACGGGCACCCTTGCATCCAGCGGAGAAAGGCTCGACCGGACGGGCAAGCAGACCATGCTTTTCCGTAAGATCGGCACTGCCTGGAATGTCGTTCACACGCATTCATCCTCAAGAGCGTCGCGGCGGTAGACCGTGGCCCCGGAAAACGATGCCGGAGCGGGTCCTCAACAGGATCCGCTTTTCGGTACGAACCATTTCACACTGTTGCGATGGTTCCTGGCAGGCGCTGTGCTTGTTGGCCATGCATGGATGATTCCGACAGGGTATGAACCCACACGCATACATGACTGGACCTTCAGCTATCTGGCGGTGAACGGCTTCTTCATCCTCTCCGGATTGCTGATTGCCAAGAGTCTGGCGACCCGGAACGAACTCGCCAGCTACGCCCGATCACGGTTATTGAGAATATATCCTGCCTTCATCCTGCTGATAATCGCGCTTCTGTTGGTTTTTGGACCGCTCTTCGGGAGGCCTCGCGGGATCGCGTATCTCGGCCAGGCAGAGCCCTGGGCCTATGTCACACGCACCCTTCTTATGGGCGATCCACTGACAAGCCCCGGCGGGGTTTTCCATGCTTCACCCGAGCCGGTCTTCAATGGGGCGCTCTGGACCATACGCTATGAAGTCCTGGCCTATCTGCTCGCCGCAATCGGATTCATGCTGGGGGCACTGAAAAGACCTGGGACAACAGTGGCGCTGCTTGTCGCTTCGCAGCTTGCCTATCTTGCCATCCAGCATCCACCGTTGGCCGACCTGTTACCGTCGGGTGTCATTTCCCTGTTCCGGTTCACGACCGCTTTCCTGATCGGCATGGTGCTCTGGCACTTTCCAAAGCTGCGGCAACCGGGTCCTGTTGGCATGTTTCTGGCGCTGGCTGCGTTTCTCCTGTTCGGCTGGAGCGCGGTTGGCGAATTGCTCGCCAATCTTCTTCTTGCTGCGTGTCTCATGCAATTTGGGCTGGTTGCACGTCCTTCATACCGCTTCGCAAGGATGCCCGATTATTCTTATGGCATCTATATCTGGCACTATCCGGTCCTGCAAAGCGTCCTGATGTCCAACCGGGATATGCCTCCAGCACTCCTCCTCGCGATCTCGACACCACTTGTGCTGTTATGCGCTGGCACCTCCTGGCACCTGGTGGAGAAACCAGCCCTGAAACTCAAACGCTGGCGGCGCAGATCGGGCAGGCTGTCAGACTAGCATGCGAAGACGGCGGCCCACCGCTCCGTAGTTCGAACAGGGGCGAAAATCCTGTTCGGAGTTGCATTGCACATACCCCGTCAGGGTATTATATCCAGTGTTTCGGATTGATCATATCGGCTGATCAATAAACGGTCTGAAGATCAAAACCGTCTGTCTCCATCCCTGCCGAAAGGTCAGAGCCATGAGCAACAACGAGCAACCTCATCATGACCATGCCTGTCATCATCATGACAATGCGGTAGCTGAGAAACCTGACGACGCCTATGACAATGTCCCTGCCGATTATGCTGGCAAGATCTGGACCTGCCCGATGCATCCGCAGGTTCGCGAAATGTCGAACACAGGATGTCCGATCTGCGGCATGGCACTCGAACCGGAAACAGTAACCGCCGAACAGGATACGAGCGAACTCGATGACATGACACGGCGCTTCTGGGTTGCCCTGGCGCTATCGGTGCCGCTGCTTGCCTTTGTCATGGGGGAGATGATTCCCGGTAGTCCACTCAGAAGCTGGGTCGACCCATCCTGGGGTGTCTGGCTTCAGGCCGGTCTGGCGACACCGGTCGTTCTCTGGTCCGGCGCGCCCTTCTTTGCCCGTGGATGGGACTCGGTGAAACGCCGTAGCCTCAATATGTTCACCCTGATCGCCATGGGGGTCGGGGTCGCCTACCTGTACTCGCTGGTCGCGAGCGTCGCACCTGGTATTTTCCCTGATTCCTTCAGAGGGCATGGCGGTACGGTCGCGGTCTACTACGAGGCCGCCGCGGTGATCGTCACACTCATCCTTCTCGGACAGGTGCTCGAACTACGCGCCCGCCATGCCACTTCTGGCGCAATCCGGGCGCTCCTCGAACTCACTCCACCGACCGCCCGCCGGATCGCCGGGGACGGCAGTGACGAGGAAGTCGACCTTGCCGAAGTCAGGGCTGGCGATCACCTGCGCGTTCGCCCAGGCGAAAAAATCCCGGTCGACGGTGAAGTGATCGAGGGACGATCCCCGGTCGACGAATCCATGGTCACCGGGGAGCCGGTCCCCGTGGAGAAAACTGAAGGCGAGCGAGTCACTGGCGGGACGGTCAATGGTACCGGATCACTGGTCATGAAGGCCACACATGTCGGCGCGGAAACGCTCCTGTCGCAGATCGTCCAGATGGTCGCGGCCGCCCAGCGTTCGCGCGCGCCAATTCAGCGCCTCGTCGATATTGTGTCCTCGGTTTTCGTGCCAACCGTGATCGCCATATCGATCATCACCTTCATCATCTGGGCCATATTTGGACCGGATCCGGCCATGGCCTTCGCCATCGTGAACGCCGTCGCGGTCCTGATCATCGCTTGCCCCTGTGCGCTCGGTCTCGCGACACCCATGTCGATCATGGTCGGAACCGGCAAGGGTGCCTCGAACGGCATCCTGATCAAGAACGCCGAAGCACTGGAGACGTTCGAAAAGGTCGATACCATCATCGTTGACAAGACAGGGACGCTGACCCTGGGACATCCTGAACTTGTGCGCATCCAGCCCGCAGATGGGTTGGAGGAGACAGCGCTGCTCGGGCTGGTTGCCGCTGTTGAACGCTCGAGCGAGCATCCGCTGGCCGAAGCCATTGTCCGCGGGGCGGAGACGCACAGCGCACCAGACCAGACGGCCCGGAACTTTCAGTCCGTCACCGGTGAAGGCGCACAGGCCGAAGTCGACGGCAAGCGTGTGGCCATCGGTAACCGCAAGATGATGGAGCGTATCGGGGCCTGGTCCGGTGATCTCGGCGCGGACGCGGACAAGTACCGGTCGGAAGGACAGACGGTGATGTTCGTCGCCGTCGATGGCAAACCTGCCGGACTCGTCGCCGTGGCCGACCCGGTCAAGGAAACCACGCCTGAAGCCATCAAGCGTCTTCACGCCGAGGGCCTTAAGATCGTCATGCTCACCGGCGACAGCGAAAATACGGCCCGCGCCGTGGCCGCAAAGGTCGGCATTGACGAAGTCCATGCCGACGTCTCGCCGGAAGACAAGCACCGCATCGTGTCAGATCTCCAGAAGGGTGGCGCGCGTGTCGCCATGTGCGGGGACGGCATCAATGATGCCCCCGCCCTCGCCCAGGCCGATGTCGGCATTGCCATGGGCACCGGCACCGACGTTGCCATGGAGAGCGCAGGTGTGACCCTGGTCAAAGGCGACCTGATTGGCGTCGCGAAAGCACGTGAACTCAGCCATGCGACAATGCGCAATATCCGCCAGAACCTCTTCTTTGCCTTCATCTACAATTCACTCGGTGTGCCGGTTGCGGCGGGTATCCTCTACCCCTTCTCCGGTCTGTTGCTCAGCCCCATGATCGCAGCGGCCGCAATGAGCCTCAGCTCGGTTTCCGTGATTGCGAATGCGCTGCGGCTTCGAGGCCTGAAACTCTGATATTACGGGAACAGAGACAGCATCCGGACCACCCTTGCATGTCTGGAAACATCGAGTGCCTTCCTGCTTGGGCCCCTCCTGGACTCCTTCATCTCCGTGCTCATGCATAAAGACCAGACCATGAGGATTTCTGCAGCGCCGGAAAGAAAGAGTCATCGTGGAACCCCTGGAGGGTATGCTCCGTTAGTGGCTAAAATACCCCATGCCCGTATAAGGAGGATCTAAGAATGGAAATGAAAACCAGCTATTGGCGGTTTGCCGCGATGATTGCGACCTCGACGGTCGTCATGCTCGGGCTGATGTATCTGAACACCTATGCCTGGGAACATGTCTACTGGAGTGAGACGCGCTTCTACATGGCCTTCATCATGGGTGCGGCCATGGCCGTCGTGATGCTGAGCTTCATGCTGAACATGTATAGGAACCGGCGGGTCAATCTTGGCATCTATGCCGGCGCGGCGGTCGTTTTCGTGCTGGCCCTCTGGCTCGTTCGCAGCCAGGCCACGGTGGAGGACCGCTCCTACATGGAAGCCATGATCCCGCACCATTCCATCGCCATCATGACCAGTGAACGCGCCAATATTGACGATGTGCGCGTGAGAAAACTCGCTGATGAAATCATCACCGCGCAGCGCCGTGAGATCAAGGAAATGGAATGGCTGATCTCCGATATCGCCGCGAACGGTCCGGCAGCAACCGAAAGCGAGGCCGCCACCCGCCCCGTGCCTGATTTCGAGGGCCAACTGGATCCCGTACAGCCCGCCGGAAGCAATGTTGGAGAGGACTAGTGCACCCGGTCTCCCCAGCCGGGAAAGTCCGAATTTTACATAGGAGCCAAGCAGTATGAGACTCGAAAAGGTCAAGACACCAGGCCTTGCCCACCTCTCCTACTTTCTGAGCGCCGGTGGCGAAGCTGCCATCATCGACCCGCGACGGGATATTGATGTCTACCTGGAGCTTGCCCGCAATGATGGCGCCGTCATCAAGCACGTTTTCGAGACCCACAGGAATGAGGACCTGCTCTCAGGCGCCCCTGTCCTGAGGACAGAAACCGGTGCACAGGTCTGGCACGGGCCCAACCCTGAAAAACCGATCCAGTACGCAGCTGAGACGCGGGAGGGTGACACGTTCGAGATCGGTGGCGCCTTGCTGAAGGTGCTCGAAACACCCGGACACACCGATGACAGCCTGTCCTATGCGCTTTATGACAAAAGCTTCGACGAGGCGCCCGTGGGCGTATTCACGGGCGACGCGCTATTTATCGGTGATGTCGGTCGGACGGACTTCTATCCCGAGCGGAGACGTGAAGTCGCCGGCCTGCTCTATGACAGTCTTGCAAAGCTTACAGCGCTCGGGGATCAGTGCCTGGTCTATCCGGCACACGGGGCCGGCTCGATCTGCGGTTCCGGCATGGCCGACCGGGAGTTCTCGTCGATCGGCCATGAGAAGCTTAACAATCCACGCCTGCAGATCGAGGACCGGGAAGCTTTCATCGACGCCAAGGTTGCCGAGAACCATTATATTCCACCCTACTTCCGGCGCATGGAAGAGGGGAACATGGAAGGCACCGGGGCCGCACCATCGGACCCGCAGCCCTCCTCCCCGGCCATGCTGCTCGATCCGGGCGATGCGATCTGCCTCGATGTTCGCGGTATTTTCGACTTTGCCGGGGGGCACCGCACGGGTTCGCTCTGCATCCCGCACGGCATGCTCGCCGCCTTTGCTGGCTGGTTGCTGCCAAGCGACAAACCCGTGCTTCTGGTCGCCCGCAACGCGGACCAGGCAGTCGATGCTGCTACGACGCTTCAGCGGATCGGCTTCGACAATGTGAGCGGATTTGTCAGCGGCACAATGCCCCTGGCGGTCAAGAATGGTCCGCTCGAAATGCTGGATTTCGTGGACACTGAAACGGTCGCCTCGCGCGTGGACACCCCCCCGGCTGGCTGGACCCTGCTCGATGTACGCACGATCGACGAGTACGAAAGCGGTCACATCATGAACAGCCGCCATGCCTATGTTGGCAAACTGCCCGATGCGGCCAGCGATCTCGATCCGGGCCAGCCCGTCACCGTCATGTGCGGGACCGGCGCTCGCGCCACCATCGCAGCCTCCCAGCTCATGCGGAGCGGTTTTTCCAGGGTCGATGTCTATATCGGTTCGATGAAAGCATGGACTGCCGCGGGAAAACCGACCTGTTCATAAATCCATTGAAGCGCTTGGCTTCGGGACTTCCCGCTAATTTGTCCTGGAGCCTTGCGTTTTCCCGGGCCCGGGACGCGATACCGCTGCAATCAGGGTTGGATCGAACACGTTTCTTTTCCATATAATACCCTGACAGGGGTATTTGACGATGAAATCAGACACAAGAGACGCCGCCATTCGACGACTGTCCCGGATTGAGGGTCAGGTTCGCGGTGTATCGAAAATGGTCTCCGACGACCGCTACTGTATCGACGTCATCCGCCAGGTGCAGGCCATCAAGGCCGCACTGGCCGGACTGGAGCACACGATACTTGATGACCACATCGCCACCTGCGTCGACGAAGCCTTGACCGGCAGCAATGTGACCGAGCGGCGTGACAAGGTCGAGGAACTGGTTGCGGTTCTAGGCGGACGCAGGAAGTAACAGCATACCCCGTTGGGGTATTGACTTGCTGAGGCGCCTGGCGTACAGATGATCTCACATGCAACTCATGATGCGCCTTCTGATAATTGTGGCGGCCGTACTGGTGACGGCCCAACCCGTCATGGCGTGCCCCTTGATGCTGGAGTCGGCACAACAGGCTTCTGTAAGCCAACATGCCGAACATCCCTGCACGGAAATGATTGCAGGACAGCGCATCCAGGTGCCGTCCGACAGCCCGCTTCAATCTGACTGCCCGGTGGGCAATGATTGCAGCCCTATGCTGATCCAGGCGCAGGTGGACGCTAACCCGACAGCGACCGCAGCAGAGCCCGCCCAGGTGTTTGCCGCTGTTCTTGCCGATCCACCGGTCGCCTTCCGCCCGGAAAGGACGGTTTTCAAGACCGGCCCGCCTCCGGCGCCCGATCTTCCTCTCTTTACGCCCGTTAGCCTGAAACAGCGTCTCCTGAATTGAGAGCGATGATTTCTGGTGGCCTGAAAGCCACCCGGACCATCGTTTCAGACAATTCAGGAAGACCCGTTTCATCATGTCAAAAATGTCCAGGAGCCTGCTGGCGACCGCGCTTGTCTCGGTTGTGCTGGCAAAAGGCGCCCACGCCCAGAGTTTCCAGGATCTGGAATCCCGTCTCAGGGGCCACCCCAGCCTGACAGCCCTTGGCTATGAAGCCGAAGCCGGCCGTGAAAGAGCTATCGCGGCCACAGCCCTGCCGGATCCGGTAATTTCGGTCGGCATCAACAATTTCCCGATCTTCAGTCCGTCATTCGACAGCTACCTGCCGACCAACAAGGCGGTCGGCATCCGACAACAGTTTCCAAACCTCGCGGGCCGTGAAGCCCGCGCCGGTGAGGCCCGTGCGATGTCGGCACAGACCGAGGCGGTTCGCGATGCCCGATACGCGGCATTGCGCGCTGAACTGATCGTCCTTCTCGCTGACAAGAGAAGAATAGCCAGACAGAGAACCCTCGCCGAAGCGCGAGATGCCAAATATGACGAGCTTGTCGACATTGTCGAAGCAGAAATCGATGCGGGCCGTCCGGCCGTCTACCGCCTTGCCGAAATTGAAGGCGAACGGGCAGAAG
>NZ_CAXFSW010000022.1:0-35888 GCF_964005855.1 uncultured Henriciella sp. | reverse complement strand
GACTAGGCCGGGCGCGAGCGGGGGCGGAAACTATTGGTGCAAAGCCAGTGCAGGCGCGGTGCTCCGGCGGTGCATCCGGGGTGCATGGGCGGTGTTTTCGCGCGAGACGCCCTGCTCAGGTCACCGCCGCGCGTTTGCGGTATTCGTCCTTGTCCCAGCTTTTCGTTTCCAGGATGTCGGCGAGCGCGTCCATCGCGTCCCAGACATCGATAAAGCGCAGGAAGAGCGGGGAGAGGCCGAAGCGGATCGTGTCGGGCGCGCGGAAATCGGCGAGGATGTTGCGCGCCGCAAGGGCACGCACGATTTCATGCGCGTTGGGGTGGGCGAAGCTGACATGGCCGCCGCGTTTACTGGCGTCCAGCGGCGAGCGGATATCGAGTCCAAGCTCACCGGCGCGGCGGGTTACGAGATCACCCAGGGCCTGCGCCTTGGCCACGACAAGGGAGATGTCCAGCGCCTCAAAGGCTTCGAGCGCGCCGGACAGCGCGGCCAGGGAGAGGATGGGCGGTGTGCCATTGGCAAAGCGGGTAATGTCTTCTGCCGGTGTGTACGTGGCTTCGAAGGCGAAGGGGCGGGCGTGGCCCATCCAGCCGGGGAGCGGGCTTTCCAGCTTGCCGGTCAGGTCCTTGCGCACATAGAGGAAGGAGGGCGCGCCCGGCCCACCATTGAGGTATTTATAGGTGCAGCCTGCCGCGAGACGCGCGCCGGCCTTTGACAGGGAAACGTCAACGACGCCCGTCGCATGGCTGAGATCCCAGACGATGACACCGCCGCAGTCAGCGGCGATCTTTTCGGCGGCCGCCATGTCGCGCAGGGCGCCGGTGCGGTAATTGATCAGGCTGTGGACCAGGACGCCGCCGGTTTCAGCAAGCTTGCCGAGCCCCTCCCCCGGCGCGGCGCGATGGAAGGTGACGCCTGACATCCCGGCCAGCGCTTCGATGACATACTGGTCGGTCGGAAACTCGTCCTCTTCAACGATAAGGTCAGAGCTGGCCGCGAGTGAGCCGGCGGCCGAGGCGAGCTTGTAGAGATTGGCCGAAACGCTGTCGGCGATCATGATCTCTGCCGGTTTTGCGCCGACGAGACGGGCAAGCTGGCCACCCGTGCGCTTTGCCAGGGTAAACCAGTCTGCCGTATTCCAGGAGCGCACAAGGCCGCGCCGCCAATCATAATGGGCGGCCTGATGCAGCGCATCGAGTGCGTTATGGGTTGCCGGGCCCAGCGAATGGCCGACCAGATAGACAAGCCCGCCTTCCATGTCGAAGGCCTCGCGCGCATGGGCGAGGATGTCGTGACGGTCGGTTGCGACGGCCTCGTCGCGGCTTTTGGGCGGGTGATAAGCCATAACCATGATTAACCCCTGGTGGTGCAATCGGTTCTCTTGCCAATGCTCCCCTCATTCTTCAGATGGAAGCAGATTTCGCAGGAAGGGCAAAATGACACGTGTACAGATTGCGGCGGGCGCAGTGTTTGCCCTGAGCGCGTGCGGCGCCTCCAGTCCCGAGATCGCACCGGCGGCGCCCGCTGCGCCGCAAGAGGAGGCGCTGATGCCCGACTTGATGAGCTGGCCGGACCTCACGGGCCAGGCCCTGCCCTCTGCCAGCACAAGCGTGCGGACGGGCCCGCTCGACACCGATGTCGTGGATGTCTGGCTACCAGAGGGAGAGGGACCGCATCCCACCGTGCTGATGGTGCATGGCGGCTGCTGGCAGAAGGCCATCGCGGACCGTACACTGATGAACTATGCCGCCGCAGCGCTGCGTGATGAAGGCATGGCGGTCTGGAATATCGAGTATCGCGGTGTCGATGAGGCGGGCGGCGGATATCCCGGAACTTATCAGGATGTTGCCCGCGCGGTGGATGCGCTCGGGGCATACGGACCGGCGCTCGGTCTCGACGTGTCGAATGTCGTCGCTATCGGCCACTCGGCAGGCGGGCATCTGGCGCTCTGGGCGGCTGGGCGTGCGAAGCTGCCGGAGACGAGCCCGCTTTATGAGGCGGACCCTCTTGCCATCAAGGGCGTGGTGAATGTCGGAGGCCTCGCCGATCTTGAGGCGTCCGCGCCGGTGACGCAGGCTGGCTGTCTTGCCGATATCATGGACAAGCTGACCGGGCTGCCCATTGGGGAGCGGGCCAATGTTTTTGCAGACACCTCACCTGCCGAGATGCTGCCGCTTGGCGTCCGGCAGGTGAGTCTCAACGGGGCAAATGACAAGATTGCCCCGCCCGTGCTCGGAAAAGCCTATAGCGAGAAGGCAGGGGCCGCAGGTGATCCGGCCCTCTATGTCGAAATTCCCCGAACCGGCCATGTCGAACTGGTCGCGCCCGGCACGGCCGCCTTCGATGCGGAAATCGCGATATTGAAGGACATGCTGGGCATGTCTGACGAGTAGGCCGGCCAGGGACGGGCGAGGAAGCCCCGCCCCTCGACAGGCTCAGGACGGGGCTTACGCAAGCTCAAAAGCGCGTTTGGCGGGCAGGCCCCTCTAGCGCATCACGTCGGGCAGGTCTTCGGTGTCGGCCGGCTCGTGCTGGATGATGACCATGGCGCCAAGCTCGTCCGCGCGGGCCTCGAATGCCTCCATCGAGGCGCGGGTCGCTTCGATATCACTGTTGAAGGAAGGCACGCGGCGTCCTTCACGGCTTTCCTCGCGGTGGTAGAGGTCACCGGTCAGCAGGACAGGACCCGTTTCCGGCAGATTGACCAGAAGCGAGGCATGGCCCGGCGTGTGACCGGGGGTCTCCATGATGATGACGGAGCCATCGCCAAAGACATCGTAATTGTCGCCAATTGTCTGGCGCTCGAGTGCCTCGAAAGCGGGGAACTGGCTCTCGGCCTGGCCGTCGCCCTCTTCGCTTTCACTGCCCGCTTCGGGGAACATGAAGCCATATTCGGTCTCGTTCACCAGCCATGTGGTCGACGGGTCGATATCGCTGGCCTGACCGACATGATCGAAATGGCTGTGCGAGATTGCCACCAGTTCGATGTCATCCATGCCAAGGCCCATTTCGAGGAGCTGGTCGGCAATCGTCTTTTCCAGCGAGACCGTGAAGACATCCTGCGTCTGCTCACCGTCTTCAACCAGCTCGCCCGGCAGGCCGAGATCCCAGAGAAGGTCACCTTCCGGGTGGCGGACCAGCCAGCATGTGTCTGTGAACGTGTCGGTCTGGCCGGCATAGTCGCCTTCGACCGAGAAGATATCGAGATCCGAGACCTCAATGGTGCCGCAGTCGAGCTTGATCAGCTGAAGCTCACCGGCGGGCTCATCCGCCATCGTGCTGGCGGTTTCGCTCTCGCCCGGCTCTGCGGCCTCCGTATCGCCGGCAATGGGCGCGGTTTCCTGCGGCGGCGGCGGGGCCATTTCATCGGCCGGTTCCTCACCCGGCGAACAGGCCGCCATGGCCAGTGCCAGCGCACCCAGCGAAACGAGTGTCAGTGTTTTCATGATGAATTGCCCCTTAAATTCAGCCTGAGGGGTTTTTACGCTTCTTCACCTGTGAATGAAAGCGCACCATCGCGAGATACCTCGCGATAGAAGCAAGATTTCCGGTCAGTGTGACATGCAGGCCCTTTTTGGGTGACCTTGAGCAGGAGCGTGTCCTGATCGCAGTCGATGAGGATGCGCTCGACGGTCTGGGTGTTGCCGGAGGTTTCGCCCTTGCGCCAGAGCTTGCCGCGCGAGCGGGAGAAATAGGTCGCCTCGCCGGTCTCGATGGTCTGGCGGAGCGCCTCGTCATTCATCCAGGCCATCATGAGGATCTCGCCGGTCGCTTCGTCCTGCGCGATGGCGGGGATGAGGCCGTCGGCGTTGAATTTTGGACGAAGCTCTTTGGCCTCGTCCTGCGCGGCGCCGGAAAGCGGGGGTTTGAAGTCCGTCATCAGATTATTCCTTGTTCGCGCAGGCGTGTCTGCTGCGGGGTGTCTATGCCAAGGGAAGAGAGGATTTCGCCTGTATGGGCGCCAAGCTCCGGCCCGGTATGGCTGACCTTGCCCGGCGTCTCGGAGAGTTTCGGGAAGACGCCCTGCATCGGCACCTTACCCAGCATGGGGTGGGCGACACGGATGATCGCTTCACGGGCCTTGATATGGGCGTCCTCAAGCATGTCGCGGGCGGTGTTCACAGGACCGCAGGGCACGCCGTTCTGCTCGCAGAGGGCAAGCACCTCATCGACCGTGCGCTCCCCGGTCCAGGCGGCGATCTTCTCATCGAGCTCGTGCTGGTTGTCGCCGCGCCCGTCATGGGTGGCAAAACGCGGGTCATCCGCCCAGTCAGCGCCGATCATGCCTGCGAGACGGCGATAGAGCGTGTCCTGGTTGGCGCCAATGATGACCATGCCATCGGTGCAAGGGTAGACACCGGACGGCGCGACGCGCGGCAGGATGGGGCCGGTGCGTTCGCGTATATGGCCGGCGAGCGCATATTCAGGGATGATGCTCTCGATGAAGGCCATGACGCTTTCATAGATGGCCGCATCGACGACCTGGCCCTTGCCGGTCTTTTCCCGCGCAAACAGCGCCATCATCGTGCCGAGCGCGGCGAAGGTGCCGGTCATCGTATCGCCGAGGGAGACGCCCGCGCGCGCCGGAAGCCGATCCGGTTCGCCGATCATGTAACGCAGCCCGCCCTTGGCTTCGCCTACGCTGGCATAGCCGGCCTTGGCGCTTTCGGGGCCTGTCTGGCCATAGCCGGAGATGCGGGCGATCACGAGCCGCGGATTGAGCGCGTGCAGGACATCCGGGCCGAGCCCCCAGCGCTCCAGCGTGCCGGGACGGAAATTCTCGATCAGGACATCGGCCGTCGCCGCAAGCTCTTTCAGAATGTTCTGGCCTTCGGCTTCGCGCAGATTGAGCGTGAGGGATTTCTTGTTGCGGGCGATGATGGGCCAGAAGAGGCTCTGGCCGTCCTTCTTGACCGCGCCCCAGCCACGCGCCGGATCCGGCGCATCCGGCGCCTCGACCTTGATGACCTCAGCGCCAAAGTCGCCCAGCAGCTGGGCGCAGAAGGGACCGGCAATGAGCTGGCCAAGCTCGATGACCCTCAGGCCGGAAAGCGGGGCGGGAACTGACGTGTCAGGCATGCGCTCTGTTTGGATCAAGCAGGGGAAGGGCGCAAGACATGACAGAATGGATTATGACGAGCTGGCTGGCCGCCGCCATGGTGGTGGCCGGGGGCCTTGGCATGTATGTCACGGTGATCGCGCTAAGCCGCATTTTCGGACTGCGCAGTTTCTCGAAAATGAGTGGTTTCGACTTTGCCATCACAATCGCGACCGGCTCTATCCTGGCGGCCGTTTTCATCGCCAAGGACCCGCCGCTCCTGCAGGGTATTGCCGCGATGGTAATCCTGTTTGCAATGCAGGCCGCTGTCGCAGAGATGCGCAAGCGCTTTCGCTTCGTGGAGTCCATTGTCGACAACCGGCCCCGTCTCATCATGTGGGGCGGGGAAATCGACGAGAAACAAATGCTGAAGGCGAAGATTACACGGGCCGACCTGATCGCCAAGCTGCGGGAGGCCAATGTAACCCGGTTTGAGCAGGTGCACGCTGTCGTCGCCGAAACGACGGGCGACATCTCTGTCCTGCATGGCCCGCCTGACCAAGACCTGGAATTGGGCCTTCTCGATGGTGTGATTGGCGCCGAGCGGTTTGAAGCGAATGTGCGCGCATAATTTGGGCTTTGCGGTCCGGGTCGATATCACGGGCTGCAGGAACCGATTGAGAGGATTTGGATGACACGGCGCATCGACATCGTAGAGGTCGGCCCGCGCGACGGGCTGCAGAACGACCCGGGCAATCTGACCACGCAGCAAAAGCTTGAATTCATTCAGCGGCTGGAAGAGGCAGGTGTGAAGCGGATGGAGTCCGGCAGCTTCGTCTCGCCCAAGGCCGTGCCGAAAATGGCCGACTCTGCGGAGGTCTTCGCCGGGGTCGACCGCGCAAAGCCGACCCGGCACATCGCGCTTGCCCTGAACGAGAAAGGCGTGCGCCGCGCTATCGATGCAGGCGCCGACGAGATCAATTTCGTGCTGGTTGCCGGCGAAGGCTTCGGCAAGCGCAATCAGGGCATGAGCCCGAGCGAGAGCGCCGACATGCTGATGCAGTGCGCGCCGCTGATCCACGAGGCGGGAATACCGCTTTCAGCGACGATTTCCGTCGCCTTCGGGGACCCTTATGATGGCGAGGTAGACCCGGCCGTTGTCGCCAATCTTGCCGCACGGGCGCAGCGCGCGGGCGTCGGGGAGCTGGCGCTGGGCGATACGATCGGGGTGGCAACGCCGTGGCAGGTGAAGGCGCTGACCGAACGGGTCCTGATGGAGGCGCCGGATGTCTTCCTGCGCATGCATTTCCATGACACGCGGGGCGCCGCGCTCGCCAATGTGGCCGCTGCCGTGGATATCGGGGTCGATGTGATCGACGCGAGCTGCGGCGGCATTGGGGGCTGTCCCTTCGCCCCGGCGGCCACCGGCAATGTAGCGACAGAAGATGTCGTCTACATGCTGGAGCGGGCCGGTTTCGAGACGGGACTCGACCTCCCCAAACTCATCGAGACCGCCAAGTGGCTGGAGACCGTCCTCGGCCATGAGGTGAGCTCCAGCCTCAGCAAAGCTGGCGGCTTTCCAGCTTAAGCGCCGCGCCTTTTCTCCTGCCGCCGCGTCAGACTTGCCCGCCTCTCATAATGCTGAAAACCTTCTCTGAAACCGGCATCAAAGCGCGGAAATCAGAGGGAGGAGCGTGATGGGGAAAAAGTTCGAAGGCCAAGTCGTCTGTATCACCGGCGCAGCAAAGGGGATCGGTCGTCAGGCCGCTCTCAGCTTTGCCGCGGAGGGCGCGGTGATCGTCGCGACGGATATCGAAACCGAGCCCGGAAAGACACTTGTCGCCGAGGTGAAGGGGTCTGGCGGCAAGGCGAGCTTCATCGAGCACGACGTCACCTCTGAAGAGGCCTGGCAAAACGTCATCGCCAATATCCGAGAGCAACACGGCAAACTCGACGTCCTCATCAACAATGCGGGGATCGGGATGACCGGCCTTGTCCATGAGATGGAGCTGTCGCTCTGGCGCAAGATGATGGCGGTGAATGTCGATGGCGTCTTCCTGGGCGTGAAACACGCCCTGCCCCTGATGCGCGCAGCAGGCAGCGGAAACATCATCAATGTCTCGTCGGTTGCTGGCATCCGCTCGACGGCGAATTTTTCCTGCTATTGTGCGACAAAGGCGGCCGTGAAGAGCTTCACAAAGTCAGTCGCGCTTGAATGCGCCGAGGCGAAAGACGGCATCCGGGTCAATTCCATTCACCCGGGGATCATCTCAACCGCGATCTGGGACACGTTGATCGGCACAGAAGAGACCGAGACCAGCAATATGCCGCGCGATGCGACGCTGGCGGGCATGACGAGCGAGGCCGTGCCGTTCGGACGGACCGGCACGATACAGGAGATCGTCAACGGCATGCTTTTCCTCGCCTCCGACGAGAGCAGCTACATGCATGGCGCCGAACTTGTGCTGGATGGCGGCCTGACGGCGGGGTGAGCGCCTAGACTTTGGGGCGCCAGTTGTCCGGGGCCATTTCGAACCCCGCAAACTCAAACCCTGGCGCGACAAAGCAGCTGACGAGGGTCCAGGCGCCGAGGCTTTCGGCGGTCTGCCAGTGATCTTTCGGCACGACGCATTGGGGGCGCTGGCCGGCGCGAAGGTCCGGTCCGAGCCGATGGGCCTTTGCGCCTTTTCCATCGGGCGGGGAGAGTGTCAGCGACAGCGGGCCACCGGCATGCCAGGCCCAGACCTCATCGGCGTCGACGCGGTGCCAGGCAGAGACTTCGTCGGCCTGCAGCAGATAATAGATCGTCGTGCAGGCCGCGCGGCCTTCGCCTTCAGACCGGTAGATTTCGGCGTAATAGCCGCCCTCGGGGTGAGGCTTGAGCCCCAGAAGGCGGATGATCTCATTCGCGCCGAGGTCGCCGGAGATGGCGGGCATGTTCAGAAACTGTCCTTGCGGGCGCGGATTTCCGCGAAAGTCGCGACGGGATCGCCCGCATGGCCCATGGCCGCCTGAAGGTCAGCGTCGTCAGCCCGCAGGAAGGGATTGGCTTCCAGCTCCCGCGAGAGAACGGTCGGCACCGTCCAGTCGCCGCGCGACCGCTTTGCCTCAACTTCCTTTGCATAGGCCGTCAGCGCCGGATTGTCCGGATCAACGCTGAGGGCGAAGCGGGCATTGGCCTGCGTATACTCATGCGCGCAGTAGATCGTGGTGTCGGCTGGCAGCGCTTTCAGGCGCGACAGGCTTTTCCACATCATGTCGGCATCCCCTTCGAAGACACGCCCGCAGCCGAGCGCGAAAAGCGCATCACCGACAAAGGCCGTCTTCGCCGAAGGGATGTGATAGGCGATATGGCCGAGCGTGTGTCCGGGAACGTCGATGATGTTCACCTTCATGTCGCCAAGGCCGATCTCATCGCCGCCGGACAGGTCCTGGTCGATACCGGGTATCTTTTCAGCCTCGCCCGCCGGGCCGAGGATGCGGCAGCCGGTTTCCTTCTTGATGAGCTCGTTGCCGCCGGCATGGTCGGGATGCCAGTGGGTGTTCCAGATCTCATCGATGGTCCAGCCGCGATTGCTGGCCTCGATCAGATATTTCTCACCATCTGGCGTATCAATGGCGACGGTCGTGCCGCTCTCTGGGTCGTGTGCGAGAAAGCCGTAATTGTCTTTCAGGCAGGGGAACTGGTGAATTTCGATCATGATACCATTTAAAACCAAAGGCGGAATGTGAAACAAGGCTTGTATGAGACTAACGGCCAGCGATCTGGAAAAGTTCTATGCCTCCGGACTGGGAGAAACGGTCTGCTATCTGCTCCTCAAGCGCCTGAATGATCTCTGGGGCGATTGCGCCAGCCAGACTGTGTTGGGCATGGGGTACGCCCACCCGCTTTTGGCCGGCCTGTCGGCAAATGCGCAGGCCTGTATGGCCGTGACGCCGCACCATTGGCCTGCCAGCTACTGGGCCGGGACAGATCGCGGCGTGTCGACCTGTATCGCCGAGGAAGACCGCCTGCCCTTTGGCGACGGTGTCTTCGACCGGGTCATCCTGCTGCATGCCGTCGAGGAGGCGGAAAGCCCACGCGCGGTGATGCGCGAAGCCTGGCGTGTGCTGGCGCCGGAGGGGCGCGTTCTGCTGGTGGTCGCCAATCGCAAGGGGCTCTGGTCATTGAGCGAGGGCACGCCATTTGGACATGGACGCCCCTGGACACGGCGCCAGCTGATCGAATGGCTGAACGACCATCTGTTTCAGGTGACCGCCAGCACGACCGCCGTCTATATGCCGCCGCTGAATTGGCGGCTGGTGACGCAGGCCGCTGACGGATTTGAGAGTTTCGGAGCGTTCGCCGCCTCTGGCCTTGGCGGCGTTGTCATGGTTGAAGCAGTCAAACACCTCTATGCAAAACCGGGCGGTGGCGCCGTCGCGCCGGCCACGAGTCTGGCGGGTGGGCGCAAAGGTGTGGCACAATTGCCTAGAAATGAGGCAGCGCGTGAGAGCGTCCGGAAAGGGCCAATTTCTCACATTGACCGTCCTGACACGGCGCGCTTTCATCGAACTTGTTGAACAATGGGAGGCTCTGGGGCCATGAAATTAATCACCGCTATCTTCAAACCGAGCAGACTCGACGCCGTCATCGACGCGCTGAGTGAAGCCGGTGTTGCCGGTCTGACAGTTTCGGAAGTCCGAGGCTATGGACGCCAGCAGGGCAAGACCGAAGTCTATCGCGGTGCCGAGTATGAGGTCCGCCTGCTGCCGAAGGTGAAGGTGGAAGTGGCCTGCGCGACGGGCGACATCGACCGTCTTGTCGAGGCCATCATCAGCGCGGCAAATACCGGCACGATTGGTGACGGCAAGATTTTCGTCTCGGGCCTCGACAGCGTCACCCGCATCCGGACCGGCGAGAAGAACGAACAGGCACTGGGCGGCTAAGCCCCTTCTTTCTTTTTTCGGTATTCAGAAAACCGGCAGGAGTTTCGTGCTTCTGCCGGTTTTTCTATGCGCGCCTGAGATGAAGGATCACCTCGTCTGCGCCCCAGTTGAGGCGGGCAAGACCCGACTTGCGGAAAGCGCCGACAACACCTCCGCGTACGGGGGCCATGGCGACGGTGGTGAGGTTGAGGCTGTCTGCAAGCTCAATCATGTCGAGCGCGGTGATTGGCTGAAGGATATTTTCGGCCTGAGCCCAGCCCGGCCCCGGCATGCGGCCGGAGCGGATGAGCGAGAGGCGCCGCGTCCAGAGGCCGTAATTCCTGAAGGAAACAATCACGTCCGGCGCGATCCGGGCCAGTTCGCGCAGGACATGGGCCGGCCGGCGCATCTGCTGGATCGCCTGCGAGAGGATGGCGACGTCAAACCCATCGTCGGGAAAGACCTCCAGATCGCTGTCGGCATCGCCCTGGATGACCGACAGACCGCGCGCGAGGGCGACCCCGGCAAGCTCGCTGGAAATCTCCAGCCCGCCAACCTTCACGCCTCTCTCACGCTTCAGGAGGTCAAGAAGGGCACCGTCGCCGCAGCCGACGTCCAGAACACGGGCCCCCGGCTCAACGCGGGCGGCAATCGCCTTGTGGTCGGCGCGGACCTGCGGAAAGCCTGCCACTAGATGCCCCGCAATTCTGCATTGGCCGACAGGAAGCCAGTCAGCGCCTTTTCATAGATCGGCTCTTCCAGGAGGAAGGCGTCATGGCCCTTGTCGGACTCGATATCGAGATAGCTGACTTCGGCGCCGGCCGCAGCAAGCGCGCGGGTGATGTCGCGATTGGCCTCTGGCGGATAGTGCCAGTCTGAGGAGAATGAAAACAGGCAGAAGCGCACCGGTGTGCCCCTGAAAACATCGGCCAGCCGCCCCTCACGGCGCGAGGCGAGATCGAAATAGTCCATCGCGCGCGTCACATAGAGATAGGAGTTGGCGTCGAACCGGTCGACAAAGGAATTGCCCTGATAACGCAGATAGGATTCGACCTGGAAGTCGGCATCGAAGCTGAAGCTGGTGCGTTCGCGGTCCTGCAGGCCGCGGTCGAATTTCCGCTTGAGGGCGCTTTCCGAGACATAGGTGATGTGCGCGGCCATGCGGGCGATGGCGAGGCCGCGTGAGGGGCGTTTTCCCTCGGCGAGGTAATGGCCCTCACACCAGTCGGGATCGGCCATGATCGCCTGGCGCCCGACCTCATAGAAGGCGATATTCTGGGCCGAATGGCTGGCCGAGGTGGCAATGGGCACGGAGGTGAAGACCTGATCGGGCGCCTGCGCGGCCCATTCGAGTGCCTGCATCCCGCCCATGGAGCCGCCGATCACGCAGAACAGGCTGTCGATGCCGAGCGCCTCGATAAAGGCGCGCTGGGCGCGGACCATGTCGGCAATGGTGATGACGGGAAAACGCGTCCCATAGGGCTTGCCATCGGGGGCCTTGGACGCCGGGCCGGTTGTGCCCATACAGCCGCCGAGTACATTGGTCGCAATGACATGGAACCGGTCGGTATCGACAGCCTTGCCCGGCCCGACGATACGCGTCCACCAAGCGGGACGGCCCGTGACCGGGTTGGGCGAGCCTGCAAACTGATCGCCCGTCAGCGCGTGGCAGACAAGAACGACATTGGTCCTGTCCTCATTCAGCGTGCCCCAGCTCTCATAGGCGATATCGACATGTTCGAGGGTCTCGCCGCAATCGAGCTTCAGCGGCTCTGGCAGGGCGAGCACGCGCAGGGCATCGGTCTGGGGCGAAGCATTATCGGGCATCGCCGTTCTGGTGTCGGCAAGGCGCGCTCAAGTCAAGCCGGATCGGATGGCTCGCCTATTGGCGCATGCCGGAACAGCCCCGCTGCCGACACGTTGGCTGGGTGAGATTCAAGAGCAAGAAACGAGGAAAACATGCCGTATATTCAGGGTGCTGACAAAACCGACATCTATGTAAAGGACTGGGGTGAGGGACAGCCCATCATCCTGATCCATGGCTGGCCGCTCAATGCCGACAGCTGGGAATATCAGGCGGTGAAACTCGCCGAAGCGGGCTACCGCGTCATCTCCTATGACCGCCGGGGCTTTGGCCGTTCCGAACAGCCCTGGAGCGGCTATGACTATGACACGATGTCCGATGACCTTGACGCGATCATCAAGGAACTGGACCTGAAGGATGCGACGCTGGCCGGCTTCTCCATGGCGGGCGGCGAGGTCTGCCGCTACATGTCGCGCCATGACGGCAAGGGCGTGAAGAAGGCGGCGCTGATTTCGTCCATCGCGCCCTATATGCTGCAAACCGACGACAATCCGGACGGTGCCCCCATAGATGTCTTCGAAGGCATCAAGGCAGAGCTGCGCCAGAACCGTCAGCAATTCCTGGCCGGCTTCTTCAAGGATTTCTATGGCAATGGCACCGAGGGCGGCGGCGTGTCCGACGAAGTGCTGCACTGGTCCTGGCAGATGGCGATGATGGCCTCACCCAAGGCGACGCTCGACTGTGTCGACGCGTTCGGCAAGACCGACCTTCGCCCCGATTTCGATGCGATAGATGTGCCGCTCCTCGTCATTCACGGCACTGGCGACCAGACGGTCCCCATCGATGCGACCGGGCGCGAGGCTGTCAAACTCGCCAAGAATGCAGAGCTGAAGGAATATGAAGGCGCGCCGCACGGCCTGCCTGCGACACATTCAGGCCAGCTGACAACGGATCTCATTGAATTCCTGAAGGCCTGATCCGCGCTTGCGGCCCGGTCATTCACAGGCTCTCACTTGATTTTCGGCCCATCCTTGGCCCATGAGGATCAGCTTGAAACAGGGAGCAGTCTGATGACCGGGCCAAAGCCACTTTCGAACATTCTCGAGATCACGCCTTACAAGGGTGGTCAGAAGCTCGATCATGGCTGGAAACTCTCCTCCAATGAGAACCCGCTAGGGGCGAGCAGCAAGGCGGTTGAGGCGCTCACCAATGCCGCCCGTCATCTCGAGCTTTACCCCGATGGCTCGGCCTTTGCGCTTCGCCAGGCGATTGGCGCGAAATATGACATCGACCCGGACCGGATCGTCTGCGGCGCTGGCTCTGACGAAATCTTCCAGCTTCTGGGGCGTGCCTATCTGCAGCCCGGCGATGAAGTCCTGCAGTCGGCGCACGGCTTCCTCGTCTACAGCCTCGTCGCCCAGCAGGCGGGCGCAAAGCTGGTCAGCGCACCGGAAAAAGAGCTGCGCACCGATGTGGACGCCATGCTGGAACGCGTGACGGACAAGACGAAGATCGTCTTTCTGGCGAACCCGAACAATCCGACCGGCAGCTATATCCCTCACAGCGAGGTGAAACGGCTGCATGACGGCCTTCGCGGGGACATCCTGCTGGTGCTGGACGGGGCCTATGCCGAATATGTCCAGAAGGACGATTATGATGACGGCATGGGGATGGCGCGCGACTATCCGAATGTGCTGGTCACACGCACCTTCTCCAAGATCCACGGGCTGGCAGGCCTGCGTCTTGGCTGGGCCTATGGGCCGGAAAGCGTCATCGACGCGGTTCACCGCGTTCGGGGGCCATTCAATGTCACCTCCGTCGCGCAGGCCGCCGCGCTTGGCGCGCTGGAAGACGACGCTTTCGTTGCCAAGTCGGTAAAGCACAATAATGGCGAACTAGACCGGCTGAAGCCTGCCCTGGAAAAGATGGGCTTCAAGGTCTTCCCGAGCGTCGCCAACTTCCTGCTCATCGATTTCGGCAGTGAGAAGCGGGCCGAGGAGGCTGATGTCTTCCTGCGCTCCAAGGGGATCGTCATCCGCGACATGAAGGCCTATGGCCTGGCGCACTGCATGCGTCTCTCGATTGGCACGACAGAGGCCAATGATGATGTCCTCGCCGCCTTCGACGCTTTTTCGAAAGCCAGCTAGACCATGATCAAACCCGTCTTCGACCGGATTGCCATAATCGGGGCCGGGCTGATCGGGTCCTCGATCGCGCTGGCTGCGCGCGATACCGGCGCGGCGGGGCATGTTGCCCTCTACGACGCTGACGAAGCGGTACGCCACCGGGCGCGCCAGCTGAATCTGGGCGATATCTGCGAGACGCCCGAGGCGGCCTGCAAGGACGCCGACTGCGTCATCCTCTGCGTCCCCGTGGGCGCGATTGCCACCGCCTGTGAGACGCTGGCGCCCTCGCTCAAGCCCGGCGCGATCCTCAGCGATGTCGGCTCGGTCAAGGAAAAGGCGCTGGCCGCCATGCAGGAGCACTGCCCGCCGGGCGTGCACCTCATTCCAGGCCATCCGATTGCGGGGACGGAAAAGTCCGGACCTGAAGCCGGTTTTGCGACCCTGTTCCGCGATGCCTGGTACATTCTCACCCCCCTGCCCCAGCAGGAAGAAGCCTATAATTCGGCGCTCGACCGGCTGGCGGCCTTCTGGGAAATGCTGGGCTCAAAGGTGGAGATCATGGAAGCTGGCCGGCATGACCGGGTACTGGCCATCACCTCCCACCTGCCGCACCTCATCGCCTATAATATTGTCTCGACCGCCTATGACATGGAAAGCGTCGGCGAGGGCGAAGTGGTGAAATATTCGGCGGGCGGTTTTCGCGACTTTACAAGGATCGCCGCCTCCGACCCGACCATGTGGCGCGATGTCTTCCTCAACAATCGCGAAGCGGTGCTGGAAACGCTGGGGCGGTTCAGCGAGGACCTTGCCGCCCTGCAGCGGGCCATACGCTGGGGCGATGGCGACATGCTGATGAAGGAATTCGAGCGTGCCCGCGGCATCCGCAAGGCAATCATCGATGCGGGCCAGGACACGTCCGACGTGAATTTCGGCCGCCATACCTCCGGCAAACCGAAGAAATAGGAAGAAGGCGGGCCGGGCGGCGCATAGTCCCCCGCATGCCGCCGCCCGCCAGAGGCTTTCTGCCGACTGGGCCGCGCCGCAATGCTGCCAGCACCGGCTGACCAGGCAGTCCGGCGCGATACCCGCCTGAAACGCGGCGTCCACGGGCCGGTCAGGGTTCCGGCCTTGCCGCGCTTGGCCTTCTGTCTAAAGGAGGGCAGCTGAACCTCAGCGGAACTTTCATGTTGCCGTGCGTTCATCCTCATATGGCAGACTGGATGCCACCCGCTTTCGAAAGGCAGGATATATTATGAGAAAAACATTTCTCGCAGCCGCCGGACTGGCGACACTCATTCTTGGCGCATGCACGACCGCGCAGCCCTATGGGCCTGCGACGTCTGCGAATGCACAGGGCTTCACCGTCCAGCCTATCGAGTCCGACCGCTACCGCGTGCGCTATACCGCGCTTTCGCCCGAGGAAGCGCGCAGCTATGCGCTGCGCCGGGCCGCCGAGGTGACACTTGAGAACAATGCCGACTGGTTTCGCGTGGTTGGCGGCTATGTCGACCAGGAGGCTGGC
Organism: uncultured Henriciella sp.; assembly: GCF_964005855.1. NCBI lineage: Bacteria > Pseudomonadati > Pseudomonadota > Alphaproteobacteria > Hyphomonadales > Hyphomonadaceae > Henriciella > uncultured Henriciella sp. Next base: position 20,490 of record NZ_CAXFSW010000022.1, on the reverse strand, counting down.
GCCAGCGGACCGCGCTCATCTGTCTCCATTGGCGGCGGCAGCTCATCAGGTCGCTATGGGTCAAGTTCCGGTGTCGGCGTGGGCGTCGGCATCGGCTTCCCGATCGGCGGCTCGAATGAGAAGACGACAGAGAGTATCGAAATCCTGATCGGCAATGGCCCCCGGCCGGATGATCCGAACGCCTATGATGCGCGCTCTGTGCTGGAGAATACGCTGGCCGGGTAGGCGCGCCCGCAATCATCGTCGGGGTATAACGAGTCTTTTGACGGCCGGGTCGGCCTAGGGCTCTATTTCCTTGCCCTGCCAGTCGAAGACCTTGCCGGTATCGGCGGGTGAGAGCTTCCCTATGACATCCAGCAGATAGCCCGCAGATTGCTGGGGTGAGAAGAGCTGCTTGTCCGGCACATTGCCCTGAAACGGCGCCGATAGCTGCGTATCGACCGTGCCGGGATGCAGGCCGACGCAGATGCTCTCCTCGGACTTGCGGGTCCACTCGATGGCGAAATTCCGGATCAGCATGTTGAGCGCAGCCTTTGAGGCCCGATAGGCGTGCCAGCCGCCATAGCCGTTATCCCCGATAGAACCGACCCGGGCCGACAGCGCCGCGAAAACCGCTCGTTCGCCGCGCGTCATGAGCGGCAGGACATGTTTGGCGACAAGACCCGGCCCGAACGTGTTGAGGCGGAACACCCGCTCATAGGCAGCCATCGATTGATGCCGCCAGGACTTTTCCGGCTGCAGATCCTCGCCGTCCGACAGGAGGCCGGTCGCGACAATACAAAGCTCCACCGGACCATCCTCTTTCAGCCGAGCGGCCGCGTCTTCAATGCTTGCCTCGTCGAGAATATCTATCCGGCCCGGAATGACACCGTCCGGCCAGTCACCCCCGCCGGAACGCGATAGCGCGTGGATCGTCCCCTGTGTCCCACGTTCGGCAAGACCCAGGGCAAGCGCGCGGCCGATCCCGCCGGTCGCGCCGATTATGACAGCTGACATATATGTGGCTCCCTGCTGGTGTGATGGGGGAGCTAGGGCGCGGGGAGACTCAGGAAATGGAGGCGCGAGCCAAGGGCCCAGGTCACACCCAAAGTCCACTCACCTGCCTCGTTTAAGCTAAACCAGATAATCGCCTTGGCACACCAAGAGCCCCTCAAGTGGGGTCAGGTAAAAAGGGCGTTAAAACTAATGTATTTAAAACAAATTATAATTAGGGCGCAAAACCAAAAAGTATATTAACCATCACCTCCATCTATGATCCTTAAAATTACCACACCAGCCATAATACCGCCCACAATCCAAACAAATGCACCGAATCCGAAAATAAAGAGATTGTTGAGAAAAAATTGTCCTCTAGCGGCAAGACCGCAACCTTCATCGCCCTGCGCCTGAATTCCCTCGCAGACACCCGCGCTAAGGAAAACCTGCCATAAACCTATACAAACGGCCACGGGGATACCTACCCCAAAAACAATAAGACCTCTCTTCAAGTCGCTCACGAAACACCTCTTTTATTTGCCCGCGAGGGCCACACCCATCTCCTAAAGCACTCCTAGAGCTACAGCGTTACCATATGCCCGTTCCGGATTCCGGCCATGAAGCGATGCGAAACCTCCAGATAGGACACCTGAGGCCTGTGGCAATACAATCGCATTAATCGTCATGCCTAGCGCCACGCCACCGGCGTTACTGTTAGAATACAGCTTCGATGCACTAATGACTTTTGACCCCATCCCACCAAGTGCAGCGCCTTTCAAAGTCTCAAAAGCAAGTGCCTTCCCATCAAAATTCCCACTTACGGCTTGCATTGAAGCTTCCATTTCGAAAGCCAACGAACCTCCAAACAATATACCACCAACCACGGGGCCAGAAGTCGTAGCTGTCAGCGCTAAGCCAGGTGCGCCAACAGCCACCACTGAGGCCCCCTCTAACCGACGCGCGGAGAGGTCTGCCTTTCTCCAACTCTTATAGCTTCCAAACGCATCTGACGGTCTACTTGCAGCTTCCGAGATCGTTTCCAATCGCTCTTCATTCGTGATCCGGTTAGCGGAATCCCAACTAGCCCGTCCAGACGTACTCTGTCCCGCAAACGTCGCCGCCGGGCCCGCTGCGCTTCCTCCTGAACAGGATCGACAGATCTGTTCCCCCGTCGGATCCGTCCTGTTCACCGGATCATTGCCGACATAGGCATAGAGGTTGAACTGATCCTAATAGCCGATCGGGTCCGTGGTTAAGAACCGCCCGGCCGAAGGGGCTAACGGCCCCTCGCGCGATCAAAGTGCGGTAGGCAGGCTGATGAAGGGGCGACTGCTAAAGCTCCTTCCCAGGCATTCATTTCGTAGAATTAGTCTGCGGGCCTGATTTCTGATCCGAAAGGATCACCCGAAATGCTTGGTGCCCCGGGCCGGACTTGAACCGGCACTCTGTTGCCAGAAGCGGATTTTGAGTCCGCCGCGTCTACCAATTCCACCACCGGGGCGTGTCTGGAATACCGGCACTCGCTCTGCCTCATGGCTTTTGCGGCGTCAATCATCTCGACCAGTGCGGAAAAGCGCGCTAGGGGGAGCGCCATGACGACAGAGCTTTCGCCCCGCACCTTTCTGCAATCGATTGAGTCCATGGCAGCGGAAGCTCCCGAGGAGGGGTTTACCCTTCGCGAGATCTTTGACCGGCTGCATGAACGCGCCTTCGGGGCAGCGCTGTTCATCCTCGCCCTGCCCTGCTGCATCCCGTTTCTCTATGGGGTCCCGCAGGTCGTCTCCCTGCCCATGATGGTGCTGGCCGGTCAGATGGCGATGGGCCGGCGCGAACCCTGGCTGCCTGAGAAGTTTGCAAGCCGGAAGATCGACAGGAAAGGCCTCACCCGCACCGCCAAAGGCGGACGCAAATGGTTTGGCTGGCTGGAAAAGATCGCGCGGCCGCGCCTGACTTTCCTCATGGCGCCGGTGGGTGAACGGGTGATCGGTCTGTTCATGGTCTTCTTCTGCGCCTCGATCCTGGTGCCGCTGCCCTCGACCAATACCGTGCCGGGGATCGGTGTTGCCATTGTCGCCTTCGGCCTGATGGCGCGGGACGGCATTCTGGTCATTCTGGGGTCCGTCATCGGGACGGCGTGGATCGCAACGCTGATTGCCCTCGTCGCCCTCGGCGTACGCACGGTAAGCGGGTAGACGCGGGGCTTCTGCAGCCTGCGCGCGTTGTCGCATTGCGTGCCACCCGCCCCCGCTTCATTGTCCCTGCAGTCCGAGATTTCCTATTGTGAATGGTGCTGACCATGGCCGCGGCAATGTCACCTCTCCTGCGAACCTGGCGCTGGCCTCTTATCGCACTTGGCGTGTCGCTGGCGATGCTGGCAACGGCGCATGCCTTTGAGCGGTTTGCCTTTCTCCTGCCCTGCGAGCTCTGCCTTCGCCAGCGTGAAGTCTACTGGGCCGCTGCCGCCATGGCGGTGACCGGGCTGATCCTCTGGAACATCCGCAACAACCGGCGCTTTATGGTCGCCTTCAATGTGATGCTGGGCCTGGTCTTCATGACCGGCGCCGTGGTCGCGGCCTATCATGCCGGTGTGGAGTGGAAGTGGTGGCCCGCGCCGAGCGGCTGTTCAGCCGAAGCGGTCGACGTGATGGGGCTCAGCCTCGACGGGCTGGATGAGCGGACGGCGACCGTGTCCTGCACGGACGCAGCATGGCGGATGATGGGCCTCTCCATGGCGGGGTGGAACGCGCTTGTCTCACTGGCGCTTGCGGTGATGAGCTTTATCGCGGCCGCCATCGCCTTCCCGCAGAGCATGGGCGAGAGCGACCTCGCCTAGAAAAGCCAGGTCTGGACCGCCCACGCGCCGGCCAGCGCGCCGATCACGACAAGGCTGACACCGAAGCGCAGCGGCTTGAAGCCGGCGGGCACGCCGGGCGAGCGGAGGTCCCAGATGAGCTGGAGCGCGAACAGACCGGCATAGGCGAGGAACCAGTTCGGGCTGGGCACGAGAATGATCGCGGGCGGCAGGATGGCCCAGCCGGCGAGCGCCGGGCAGACCGAAAGCGCGAATGTCGCGGTCGATCCCCCCGGCCGGCCGAACGCCAGACCCCAGCGGATACCGCCCAGAAAGGAGAGGATCACTGCGGCATAGGTCTGCAGCCAGAGGGCGGCGGTCGAATTGGTCGGCGCCTCCAGCAGGGCCATGGCAATGACGAGCGCGACAAATGGGATAGCGCCCGCTGCTGTCAGCGCGAAAACGGTCTTGCGGGGAAATGAAGTCTCTTCGGTCATGACCGGCAATATGGCGCGGCCCGCCGCTGTGGCCAGCACCCTTCGCCAAATCGTGAACGAGACCTTTCCAGACCGGGTGAAATTGAAAGTTACCATTCACGCCGCATCAATCGCGGCCAGGTTATACAGGTCCTATGTCACGCCGCCTTATCGCCTTTCTCATTGCCCTCGTCGCGATCTTCTTCGCTTTCGCCTGCCTGACGGCGATCCGGTGGCCGAGCATGATGATGGTGGTGACGCTCTTTTTCCATCCAGACCCTTCGCTTGGGCTTGAACTGGTGAACTGGCGCGAGCTCGGCTTTGCCTATGGCGCGCCCTATTTCCTCGCCTCGCTCTGCTTCTATGCGTCTGCGGCTACGGTGTCGCGCAAGAAAGGCGGGCTCGCCTGGTATCTGATGGGATGTGCATCTGCATCGCCTGCGCTTTTCATGGTCTCGTTCAAGGATGGCTGGTGGATGGATCCAAGTGGGCCGCAGGGGATCCTCGCGGGGGGCGCGCTTATCCTCGCCATGCTGGGCACGGCCGTCTTCCTGCTGGCCGGCGAGCGGCCGGCCTCAAACGGGCCCGTTGAGGCCGGTGAGGACGGTGTCCATCTCAGCCGCGAACAGTTCCAGCAGCTGCTTGCCCACCGCGCCGCGCAGCCTGAGCCGGACGCACCGCAGCCGGTGCGCCGCCGCAGAGGCCCGGTGCCGGCCGCCATTGCGCGCCAGCGTGCCCAGTTTGCCGCTGACGGGCGCCGGATGCTGGCCCGGCAGGGCCGCCTCTAGGGGCAAGGCATCTCATCGGCGCAATCCGGCCTCTCCCGCTTGGCGCATCGACCTGCATCCGATATGACGCAGACGAGAGTCGGCGGCGGGGAGAAAAGCATGCGGGTCAGACGACTTGCCGGACTGGTCGGTGCCTGTGTGGCCGCCTGGATGCTGTGGGAGACCATTACCCCCATCATGCGCCAGATCTCGCTCGGCAGTGACCTTGCGACCGAACTTCTCAACCCGCCCGTCGCCTTGCTGCGCGTCATTTCAACGGCCCTGCTCATTATTGGCGGGGGTCTGGCGCTGGCCGCCATCCGCGGGGCCGTCTGGGTGTTTTCTGCCGGCGCCCTGGTCTTTGCCCTGATGACCGGGGCGATGGTCGCGCTTGGCGCCGATTATACAGTCTGGCGCGACGAGGCGATCCTGGCGCCCTTTCTCCTGGTGATCTGCGGTGTGCTGACCTTCTCTCCGCGCAAATGAGCCTTGCGCCTTGCCCGCATTGATTTCGCCCCGTCAGTGCTTAGGTTCGCGGGCAAGCAATCCTTGTTCAGACTTACAGGCAAAAATCCCATGTCAGACACTTACGATGTAGTGATTATCGGCGGCGGCCCCGGCGGCTACAATTGCGCGATCCGTTGCGGCCAGCTTGGCCTGAAGACCGCCATCATCGACAAGCGCGGCGTGCTCGGCGGCACCTGCCTCAATGTCGGCTGCATCCCCTCCAAGGCGCTGCTGCACGCGTCTGAACTGTTCGCGGCGGCCAAGAATGATTTCGAAGGGCTCGGCATCAAGACCGGCGGGGTCGAGGTCGACCTGCCGCAGATGATGAGCCAGAAGGAAGATGCCGTGAAGGGCCTGACCCAGGGCATCGAATTCCTGATGAAGAAGAACAAGGTCGATTACGTCAAAGGCTTTGGCCGCATCAAGGACAAGGGCGTCGTCGAGGTCGATGGCGAGGACGGCAAGCAGAAGACGCTGAATGCGAAGAATATCGTGATCGCGACGGGGTCTGAGCCGTCCACCCTGCCGAATATCGAGATCGACGAAAAGCGCGTTGTGACCAATACCGGGGCCATCGCGCTCAAGGAAATTCCCGAAAAGCTGATCGTTATCGGCGCCGGGATTATCGGGCTGGAGCTCGGCTCGGTCTGGTCCCGTCTTGGCGCCGATGTGACCGTGGTCGAATATCTCGACCGCGTCATGCCGGGCGCAGACGATGAGATCGCCAAGGAAGCCCAGCGCGTCTTCAAGAAACAGGGCCTTGAGTTCCGCCTTGGCCAGAAGGTCACTGGCGTTGAGCGGATGGACGACAAGGTCAAGCTTTTCATGGAGCCTGCAAAAGGCGGTGACGAGGAAACCCTCGAAGCCAATGCCATCATCGTCGCTGTGGGCCGCCGCCCCTATACCGAAGGGCTGGGCCTCGAAGCGGTTGGCGGCAAGACCGACAAGCGCGGCGTTATCGAGACCACCGATCACTTCAAGGTTGCCGACGGTGTCTGGGCAATCGGTGACTGCATTCACGGGCCGATGCTGGCCCACAAGGCAGAGGATGACGGCGCCGCCGTCGCCGAGCTGATCGCTGGCAAGGCGGGCCATGTCGATTATGACATGGTGCCGAGCGTGGTCTACACGAACCCGGAGATCGCCTGGGTCGGCAAGACCGAAGCCCAGCTGAAAGAGGCCGGCATCGAGTACAAGAAGGGCAAATTCCCCTTCCAGGCCAATTCCCGCGCGCGGACCAATCATGAGACGACCGGCTTTGTGAAAATCCTTGCCGATGCCAAGACCGACCGCATCCTCGGCGCGCACATGATGGGCGTCGGCGTCGGTGAGATGATCCATGAGGTCTGCGTCGCCATGGAATTCGGCGCGGCATCCGAAGACCTCGCCCGCACCTGCCACGCCCACCCGACCATGTCCGAAGCCGTCCGCCAGGCCGCCATGGGCGTCGAAGGCTGGACGATGCAGATGTAATAAGCCGGGCCGAGGGCGGGTGCGTGGTTTCCAGCGGCCCCGCCTGTCGCTTCATCCTTCGACAGGCTCAGGATGAGGTCGGGAAGGGGGGAGATAGGCATGCGGGATGCCGGTCCGGCGATCTGGATTTATATGCTCCGGTGTTCGAACGGGGCATATTACACCGGCACGTATCGCGGCGCCGACGTGACTGTGCGCGTCTATGAACACAACACCCGCAAGTTCGCGGATAGCTATACTGGCAGATATCTGCCGGTAGAGCTCGCCTGGTGCGCCGCCTCCGAATCCATAATCGACGCCGTTGCGTTCGAACGCCAGATCAAGGGGTGGTCGAGGGCCAAGAAAGACGCCCTCATCCGCGGCGACTATGATGCATTGCCAGCTCTGTCGCGAAACCGTCAGCAAAGAAATACCTCATCCTGAGCCTGTCGAAGGATGAAGCCAAGCAGCGCCGACGCTGGAGCCAACGAACAAAAAAAGGCCGGGCATTTCTGCCCGGCCTGAATAACTCGCTGGCGTAAGGCCTAGCTGGTTTTCTCTTCTTCAGCAGCCTCTTCGGCCGGAACTTCTTCAGCTTCGGCTTCTGCAGGGGCTTCTTCTTCAACAGGGGCGTTCTTGGCTTCTTCAGCCGCACGCTTTGCTTCTTCTTCAGCTTCCTTGCGGGCAGCTTCCTTCTCGGCCTTCTCTTCAAGGCGCTCTTTTGCCTTGGTGCCCGGCTCGCCCTTGTTCGGGTTGTTGCCGTGCGTCCACTCGTAGACTTTCTTGCCTTCGACTTCGAGGTTGCTCAGGAAGCGGGCGACGCGGTCGGTCGGCTGGGCACCCTTGCGGATCCATTCAGCAGCTTTCTCGGCGTCGATGTTCACGCGCTCTTCGGAGTCCTTTGGAAGGCGCGGATTGTAGGTACCGATCTTATCGATATAGCGGCCGTCACGCGGGGCGCGCGCATCGGCAACAACGACCCGGTAAAAGGGCCGCTTTTTAGAACCGCCGCGTGCGAGGCGAATTTTGAGAGCCATGGTGTATCTCCTTAAGTGTCTTATGGCGTCTTCTGGATTTAGTGCTCGCGGACTAGTGTCTGGCCGGGGCCAGACGCCGCTGCGCCTTCGCCTTGCCCGTAAGGGGCAAGACTTGGGCGTATTCGGTCGAGAAGATCATGACTGACCTCCCCGGATTTTCTCGTGGTGGCGAATGACTTCGGCCACGATGAAATTGAGGAATTTCTCGGCAAAGGCCGGGTCGAGGCCGCTATCTTCCGAGAGGCGTTTCAGCCGCTCGATCTGGCGCGCCTCGCGGGCCTTGTCGGCCGGCGGCATGTCATTCTGCGCCTTCAGCACGCCGACCTGCTGGGTCAGCTTGAAACGCTCCGCCAGCGTGTGGAGCAGGATCGCATCCATATTGTCGATGCTGGCGCGCAGGCGTTCGAGGTCTTCGAGCGGGGCGGTCACTTCTTCTTACCCCCGCCCATGCCGGGTGGCAGCTGGCCGCCGCCGAGGCCCGGAAGGCCGCCAGGCATGCCCGCGCCCTGGCCCATCTTGGCGATGTCCTTGGGGCTGACGCCTGCGCCGCCGAGGGCATTCATCATGCCCTTCATGCCGCCTTTCGACATCTTCTTCATCATGTCGGCCATCTGACGGTGCATCTTCAGCACCTTGTTGACATCGGACACTTCGACACCGGCACCGGCGGCCACGCGCTTGCGGCGGGAGGCATTGAGGAGGGCGGGTTTTTCACGCTCTTTCTTCGTCATGGAGGAGATGATCGCCTCCTGGCGCTTGATAACGCTGTCATCCATATTGGCCGCAGCCATGGCCTGTTTGGCCTTCTTGGCACCCGGCAGCATGCCCATGATGCCGCCAAGACCGCCCATTTTCTGCATCTGCTTGAGCTGTTCGGAAAGGTCGTTGAGGTCAAACTCCCCCTTGCGCATGCGTTTGGCCATGCGCTCGGCCTTTTCCTGATCGAGCTGGTCGCCGGCGCGCTCCACCAGGGAGACAATGTCGCCCTGACCGAGGATACGGCCGGCCACGCGTTTCGCATCGAAGGCATCAAGACCGTCGAGCTTTTCGCCCGTGCCGAGGAATTTGATCGGAAGGCCCGTGACGGCGCGCATGGAAAGCGCGGCGCCGCCGCGGCCATCACCGTCCATACGGGTGAGGACGAGGCCGGAAAGCGGCAGACGCTCATGGAAGCGGCGGGCGGTTTCCACCGCGTCCTGACCGGTTAGGGCGTCGGCAACGAGGAGGGTCTCTTTCGGCTGCGCGATCTTTGCGATCTCAGCAGCCTCAGCCATCATCTGTTCATCGATGGAGGTCCGGCCAGCCGTATCGAGGAAGACCACATCATGGCCGCCAAGCTTGGCCGCCTGAAGCGCGCGCCGGGCAATCTCTGCCGGCATCTGGCCTTCAACGATAGGAAGCGAGGTCACGTTCGGGCCGCACTGGCCCGCCAGAACGGCAAGCTGCTCCATGGCCGCCGGACGGCGCACGTCGAGCGAGGCGAGCAGGACTTTCTTCTTGTCGCGCTCAGCCAGGCGTTTGGCGATCTTGGCGGTCGTCGTCGTCTTACCCGAGCCCTGAAGCCCAGCCATCATGACGACAGAAGGCGGATTATCGACGCGAAGGCGGGTTTCTGCATCTTCGCCGCCCAGCATTTCAACGAGGCCGTCATGGACGATCTTGACGACTTGCTGGCCAGGTTTGACCGAGCGGATGACTTCCTCGCCAACCGCGCGTTCCTTCACCCTGGAAATGAAGTCCTTGACCACCGGGAGGGCGACGTCGGCCTCAAGCAGCGCGACGCGGATTTCCCGCAGCGCGGCGGTCACGTCCTTCTCGGACAGCGCACCCCGGCCGGTCAGCCCGTCAAATATACCGCCTAGGCGGTCTGTCAGCGCGTCAAACATCGCGTTACTCCCTGCTTGCCTGTCTCGCTACAGGTAAGCGCTCCATCATTATGCGCAAAGCGTTGCGACCCCGCTGAGCGAACATTCGCCGGGCGGGGGCTTCGCCGGGTTCTGAGCCCCGGAAAAGCGCGCTTTTTCATTTTGCGCGGAATTTGGGGTGCCTAAAGCACGGGCAGCCCTTTAAATCAAGGCCCGGAGGCGGCTCACCCGTCTTCGGCAAGCTCCTTCTCCAGCCGGGCAACCATTTCGGCAAGCTCATCGCCGACCACGGAGAAGACAATCACGTCGGCCCAGCTGCCATCGGCCATGCGCGAATACTGCCGCAATACGCCCTCACGCTGGACCCCCCAGCGTTCCAGCAGGGCGACGCCCCGTTCGCTGCGCGTCGACATCATCCATTCGACCCGGCGCGCGCGCCACTCAATTGCGCGGCGAAGCAGAAGGTAATGGATATGGCTGCTGGTCGTCCCGCCTCTCCAGGGTTTGTCGAGCCAGGTATAGCCAATGCGCAGGCGCCGGTGCGGCTTGTTGGGCGCAAGGAAGACGGCAAAGCCGATAAAGGCCCCCGTCTCGCGCAGGATGACGGCATAGCCCTGTCCTGTGCCAAGCGCTGGCATCCGCAGGATATGGTCGAAATAGGCGGCCAACGTGTTGCCAGCCGGTATGGTCGGCATCAGCCGCCAAAGCTCGTCGCCAACCCCGCGGGAGAGGAGGTCCGCGCGGTGGCGCTCGGCCAGCGGCTCCAGCCGGATCAGAGAAGTTTCCAGACCCGGGGCATCAAGGTTCATAAGCGCCTACCTCCACGGCCATAGCGGCCGGACGGCGCATAATACATGAAAGACGCAAGGACAGGCAGGCAAATTCGCCCGCCCGCCTTTACGACATGTCTGGCCTCAACCGGCCGCTTTCTCCGCCTCGAGCACGCGGGCCACCGCATTCACCACCGCGGCGATACGGATAGAGGCCTGGATCTGCTCTGAGGTGAAACCGGCCTTGCGCAGCTCTGCCTCATGGGCATCGAGGCACATGCCGCAGCCATTGACCGCCGAAACCGCCATGGAGAACAGCTCGAAGTCCGCCTTTTCGATACCGGGCGAGCCGATGACGTTCATCCGCAGGCGCGCCGGCAGCGTGCCATAGGTCTCGTTCTTCAGAAGGTGGACGGAGCGGTAATAGACATTGTTCATGCCCATGATCGCCGCCGCCGCCTTGGCTGCGTTGGCCGCCTCTTCAGACAGGTGGGCTTCGCCTTCTGCCTTCATGGCCGAAACGATGTCGGCGGTCCCGATGGCATAGGCGCAGGCGAGCATGCAGCCATATTTCTGCTGGTCGTTCAGGATCGTCTCATTGGCGAGCGAACCGATATTGAGCTTCAGATCCTTTGCATAGGACGGAAGGGCCGATTTGAGGGTGTCGATCGTCATCTGGAAACTCTCTGTTTCTGTCATTGAGAAGCCCTGTACGAGCGGGTGGCTCGCACCGCGCCGTACAGGGCTGTCAGGGAAATGGCCCGGCGGCAATATGGCCGGGCCGTCTGGGTCTTTACTCGGCTGCGACGTTCAGCACTTCGCCGCCAACCTCACGGTTGCACGGGCAAAGCTCATCGGTCTGCAGACCGTCGAGCACGCGCAGCGTGTCCTGCGGATTACGGCCGACATTGAGGTTGTTCACATAGACGTGCTGGATGACATTGTGCGGGTCGACGAGGAAGGTCGCGCGATAGGCGACGCCTTCTTCCTCATTGCGCACGCCAAGGCCATCGACGAGCGAGCCATTGGTATCTGCGAACTGCCAGATCGGCAGTTCGTTCAGATCCGGGTGGTCGCGGCGCCAGGCGAGCTTGACGAATTCATTGTCGGTCGAACCGCCGAGAACGACGCAGTCGCGGTCCTCGAACTCTTCGGCGAGACGGCCAAACTCGGCAATCTCGGTCGGGCAGACGAAGGTAAAATCCTTAGGGTAGAAGAAGATGACCTTCCACTTGCCGTGGAAGCTGTCGCGCGTGAGCTCTTCAAACGCGCTTTCGCCGTTCTGCTCATGCTTCATGAATTTCGGCTTTACGCCGACGACTTTGAAGTCTGGAAGTTGTGCGCCAATACCAAGCATCTGGGAGATCCTTTCAGGAATAGTTGATATGCATATATGCACGGTTAGCCCGTGTCGTATTGCCGGTTTGCATGTTAAATGACCCATAAACAAATTGATAAATACGATAGTTGATATAGAGCAGCCCTATGCATCTACCGACGCTTCGACAGCTCCAGTTTTTGTGCGCCCTGGCCGATGAACGCTCCTTCTCCCGGGCTGCCGATGCGTGTAATGTGACGCAGCCGACACTGTCCTCGGCGATCAAGGAAATCGAGGCGCTGCTGGGTGTGCAGCTTGTCGAGCGGGAGGCACGCGGCGCCTCTCTCACCCTGGCTGGGGAAGAAGCGGTCCAGCGGGCGCGCGCCATCCTCTCAGGCGCGGCCGATCTTGTTGCCAGCGCCCAGCAGGCAGGCGCTCCCCTATCCGGCCCGTTCCATCTCGGTGCGATCCCGACGCTGGCACCTTACCTCCTGCCGCGCACGGTTGCCGACCTGCGCAGCGCGCATCCGGAGCTGAAGCTCTATCTGCGAGAGGACCAGACCGACAGGCTGCTGGACGGGCTTCGCAGCCGCCAGCTCGATGCCGCCCTGATCGCCCTGCCCTGGAACACGCCCGGCATCGAGACAGAATTGCTGGGCGACGACGAATTCCTGTTCGTCGGCCCGAGGGATCATCCGCTTTCGATGGCCAGGACAATCCGGCCTGAGGATCTTGCGGGCGAGGATCTTCTGCTTCTGGAGGACGGCCACTGTCTGCGCGACCATGCCGTTTCGCTCTGCTCGCTCGACGCGGCGCGCGGCGGCTCCGATATCGGGGCGACATCGCTTGCGACACTGGTGCAGATGGTGGCTGGCGGGCTGGGTGTCTCGCTTCTGCCGCGCATCGCCTCTGAGGCTGGTGTGGCCGCTGGCGCCGATGTCACGATCCGCCCCTTCGAGACGCCGGTGATCGGGCGCCAGATCGGCATTGCCTGGCGCGCCGGCAGCTCCCGCGAGCGGGATGCCAAGCTGATCGGCGACGTGGTCCGCCGCGTTCTCTCACAGAGCGCGCCCAACCGGGCCGCGCCTGTCCGCAAGGAGCTGGCGAACCTCTGAGCCCTATTTCAGCATCGTGCGGTCGATATCGGCGGTAGTATTATCCTCAGCCATATAGACGCGCTCGTCGAACTCGCCTTCCCACTTTGCAACCACGGTCGAGACCGCCAGGTCGCCGGTGATGTTGGTCAGCGTTCGCATCATGTCGAGCAGCCGATCAAACGCGAAGAGCGGCGCAAGGATGAGAAGCATCTGGTCCGGCGTCGCCCCGATCACACTGAGCGTGGTGGTCGCAAGGAACAGGCTGACCGATGGGATGCCAGCGGTCCCGATGGAAACCAGCGTCGCCATGATCGCAACGGTGAAATACATGCCGATGTGGACGTCGATGCCGAGCGCCTGCGCGGCGAATAACGCAATCAGGCCCTGATAGAGCGCTGTGCCGTCCATATTGATCGTCGCGCCAAGCGGCAGCACCGAGGATGCGACCGGCTTGCTGACCCCGAGATTGTTCTCCGCCACGCTGATCGTGACAGGCAGTGTCGCGCTGGAGGATGAGGTCGAGTAAGCGACCATCTGCGCATCGGTCACCCCACGGAAGAAAGGCAGAAGCGGCAGCCGGGCCACGACCTTCAGCAAGGTGCCATGCGTGATCAGTATGTGAAGGACGCAGGCGAGATAGACCGACAGCGTCATCATGCCGAGCGCGACCACGACATCGAGACCATATTCGGCCATCACCCAGGCCATCAGCGCCAGCACGCCAAACGGGGCGACTTCCATGACGATCAGGGTCAGCTTCAAGATGGCTTCAGCGCCGGAATTGAAGACATCTGCGATGGGCTTGCCGGCTTCACCGGCCAGAAGGATACCGATGCCGAACATGATCGCGAAGAAGATGATCGGCAGGACATCGCCATTCACCATGGCCTCGACGATGTTTGTCGGCACAATGGCGAGGACCGTTCGCATGATCTGTTCGAACACGCCGACTGTTTCCATCGCCCCGCCACTTTCCAGCTGGGCGCGCGTTGCCTCGATCTGGTCCTGGCTAACTGCGCCGACGTCGAAACCTGCGCCGGGTTGCAGGATGGTCCCGATGATGAGGCCAATGGTGACGGCGACGAAAGTGGTCACCATGTAGATGCCGATGGCCCTCCCGCCGAGACTGCCGAGCTTTTTCGGGTCGCCCATGGCGAGGACGCCAGAAACAAGGGTCAGGAAGATAAGCGGGACCACCAGCATCCGGATCAGGTTCAGGAAGAGGTCGCCGAACGGTTTGAAATAGGAAGCTGCCTGCGAGGCGCCTTCCTCTGAGAGCCCGTAACGGAAGCAGAGTCCGATCAGCGTGCCGAGCACAAGCCCGATCATCACGCGCTTCCACAGATCCATTCTGAACCAGGCTTTCATGGTGACCCCTCTTCTCAACCGAAGCGCCGACCCTAGACCGCGCCGAGGCGGAAGCAAACCCCGCGAACGCGTGCGCAGCACTTCGACGTTTCATGCCCAACCGATTGGCGCTACAAGCACGTTTAATGACCTGGATCGACCGTCTCGCAACCGGCTGGAAAGCCTGGATCATCCTTTTCGCGCTGACCATGACGGCAGCCGCGCCCGGCGTGTTCAACCTGCCGGCACTGGACCGGGACGAAAGCCGTTTCGCGCAGGCCTCGAAACAGTATCTGGAGACCGGCGACTATATCGCCATCCGCTATCAGGATGAGTTCCGCAACAAGAAGCCCGCCGGCATTCACTGGCTGCAGGCAGGGTCAACCGCCGCCTTCGGCGAGGGCGAGCATCTCGACATCTGGACCTATCGCGTGCCGAGCTGGATTGGGGCCGGCCTTGCCGTTCTTGCCTGTTTCTGGCTTGGCATACCCGCCATCGGGCGGCGGGCGGCCTTTATCGGCTCGGCACTTTTCGGCTCCAGTCTCCTCCTGACCTCTGAGGCTCACATCTCCAAGACCGATGGCGTGCTGGTCTTCCTCATCACGCTGGCCATGGGCTGCCTGGTGCGCCTCTATCTGCGCAAGGACAATGACAAGCGTCTCGCGCTCGCCTTCTGGATCATTCATGGCGCGGGCTTCCTCATCAAGGGGCCTGTCATTTCGCTTGTTGCGGGCATGGCGATCCTCATTCTCTGGCTGTGGGACCGGCGCGATTATCAGTGGATGAAGTCGCTCGCCTGGTGGCCCGGCCCGCTGATCAGCGTGCTCATGGTGCTGCCCTGGCTGATCCTCATCCAGATTGCCACCCATGGGACATATGTCGAAGGCGCGGTCGGCAAGGATCTGAAGGACAAGCTGGTTTCAGCCTCTGAAGGCCATGGCGGACTGCCCGGCTATCACCTTCTGCATCTGCCGGCCTGGTTCTTCCCCGGTATATTGCTGATGGTCCCGGCTGTGGTGCTCTGCTGGCGATATCTACGTCACCGCACACTGGAATCGCTTGGCGATGTGGACCGCGACGCGCTGAAATTCCTCGTCGCCTGGGCGCTGACGACATGGATATTCTTCGAACTGCTGCTGACCAAGCTCAGCCACTATATCCTGCCGGCCTACCCAGCCTTCGGTCTTCTCTGCGGCTGGGCGGCGGTCAAGCTGATGGAAGACGCCCGCGCGCCAGTTTCGCGCTATCTCTCGACGATCCTCTTCCTGATTGGCGGTGTGGCCCTTGTTCTGTTCACCTCCCCCTGGGCGGTCGATCTCCTGCAGGCCGACAAGATTGGCGATTTCCGCACAGCCAGTGAGGCCGATGTGATGGCCCAGTGGGGCGGGGCGCGCGACTTTCCGCTCTGGCTCTGGGTGCCGGGTGCCCTGCTTGTGCTTCTGGCTGCTGGTGCGATGGTCTTCCGCCGGGTCGGGATTGCCGTCACCGGCGGCGTGCTGGCCGCGCTGCTGCTCGGCTGGCAGGCACGTATCTTTGTCCTGCCCTCACAGACCTGGATCCAGGCGACCGAGACCGCAAAGCTCGCCCTCGCCGATGTCTGCGGCATCCCGCGCACCGATTGCGGCGAGCGGCAAGGTCCGGACCGCGTGCTGGCGCTTGGCTATGCCGAACCCTCCTATGTGCTGACTCTCGGCACGCAGAACCTCCATCCCCCGGAAACGCCGACAGACCTTCCGGACGACATGTCGGCCTATCCTGTGGTCTACCTGGTCAATCTGGAGGACGAGGAAGCCGAAGCCAGCCTCAAATCCCTGCAGAAACAGGCCGATCAGCTCGGTCTCTGTTCGGCGCGCTCAGAGCCTTATTACGCGCTCAACTATTCCAATAATGACCCGGTCGCCTTCATCGCCATGCGCTATGAGGCGTGCGAGGGCTAGGGCCGCTCAGCCCTTTTTCTTCGGCCCGGCATAGCCCTTCTTGCGCTCCTCATCGGAGAGGCTCGCCCACCAGCCGGCATAGGAGCTGTCCTGCGGCGCGGTCATCGTCTCATCCGGGGCGCCATCATCCCACCAGACCGGCCCGCGCTCGCCCAGCGCTTCCTTGGCGGCATTCACCTGACGGCGGGCCGCGCGGAGCTTTGCTTCATTGTTCTGCACCTCTTTCACCTTGCGGCGCGCAGCCATCAAATTCGAGGTGAGTGCCTTGCGGCCCGCCGGGGTCAGGCGCGGATCGGAGCAGCGCCAGAGCTTGCCGCTGGCAACGAAATACCGCCCGTCGGGCGTCTGGGGATAATCCTTGGGAGCCATGAGGACTGCCAAGTGGGCGAGCGGGTGGGCCGCGTCAAGAGACGGACGCCGGAGGGCCTGCATGGGGTCGTGTTTTATCCGTTCTCCCACTCCCCCGTCTGGCACCTACCAGTCCCACATCGGATCCTGCAGCCCGTATGGGACGACCTGCCCCAGGCCTTGCAGGATAGAGAGGCTGGTCTGGTCAAGCAGGCCCATCTGAGCCTGCGTCATCGCGATCCCCAGCATGAAAGCCTCGAACTGTTCGGCCAGTACGGCAACGGCCTTCTCATCGCTCTGACGTCCATAGGCGAGCACGTCCGGGTCCGGCTCTGAAAAGCCAATTTCGAAATAGCGGGCCATCGGCACAATCGCACCGCCGAGATGCTCATATTCCTCCGTCGTCGCGAAGAAATAGTCGATGCCCGTTCCAGGACTGTCCCCTTGCGCGGTAATAATGCTGAAGCCAGCCGCCTTCATCTGGCTGTCCGCGCGCTCGCCTGTGGCAATCCAGGCAAAGAACCGGCCGCCGGGCGCATCAAGGACGTCGCGGAAAACGTCGGCCGCCTCGCCGGTTATCTCACGCTGCCTGGAGAGGCTGACATTGCGGACACCCTCGGCGCCAAGGGCAATGCCGATCGCCATTTCGAGGTCTACGGCACGGGTCAGCGCATCAAGTTCGGGCATTTTGACGGTCTGCACACTTGCTGAACTGTAGCCGCCCGTGCGCAAAACGATGCGATTGTGGGACCAGGGCTTTGGCTCCAACGTCCAGCCTTCAAGGGAGTCCATCTCGGCGCCGTGGACGCTGATCGTCTCATAGACGGGCGCTTTGGGCTCCGGCTCGGCAAGAGCTGCGCCGGCGGGAAGAAGGATAGCAAGGCCGAGCGCGGCCAGGGCGAAACGGGACATGAGGGCAGCTCCTTCAGACGTGGATTAGTCGCCTAGCGCGCCATTGTGAAGATTATGCGACCTGTGAGGGCTCAGATGGGGCGGGCCGCACATGACGGGCTTGTGGCACCTGCGCCGCTTTGGCTTCGTGCGGCGGTCACATTTTTGGAGTAGCAGAAAATATGCGCTCGACCCTTTCCGTGATCTCTGGCCTTGCAGTCCTCGCCCTTGCAGCCTGCACCGCCGCTCCCGCTTCCACTGCCCCGGCTCCAATTCAGGTGGCAGCACCGCCAGCTGACACCGCCTCCCCGGCCCCGCTCACCGTGCTCGTCTCGATTGACGGATTCCGGCCCGACTATCTCACGCGCGGCGAAACGCCGGTGCTCAACCAGCTGGCCGCGACCGGCGTGCGCGGCGCCCTTCAGCCTTCCTTCCCGTCCAAGACCTTTCCCAATCACTATACGCTCGTCACCGGCCTGACGCCGGACCATAACGGCATCGTCAACAATACGATGGAGGATGCACGCCGGCCGGGCGATGTGTTTACCCTGTCCGACCCCTCCGTGACCTCCGACCCGATCTGGTGGGAGGAAGCCACGCCGATCTGGGTCAGCGCCGAGCAGCAGGGCATCCGCAGCGCGACCATGTTCTGGCCGGGCTCTGACTTTGAGATCCACGGCACCCGCCCCTCGACCTTTGCGCCCTTCGACCAGAAGCTGACCGATTTCGGCCGCGTCGACATGCTGCTCTCCTGGCTCGATGCGCCCGAAGCCGAACGCCCGCAATTTGCCACCCTCTATTTCGACACGGTCGACACGGCCGGCCATCTTTATGGTCCGCAGAGCCCGAAGACCGCCTCGGCGCTGGCGCAGGTCGATGCCGCGCTTGGCCGCTTCATCGCCGGACTTGAGGCGCGCGGTCTGCGGGAAAGCACCAATCTCGTCCTTGTGTCAGACCATGGCATGGCGCCGATCAGCGACGAGCAAATCATGTCGCTCGACGTCATGATTGCGCCGGAGAAAGTGCACACGGTCTGGACCGGTACATTTGCCGGCCTCTCCCCCCTGCCCGGCCATGAGGCAGAGGTCCGCGCGGCGCTGATCGGCACGCATCCGCATGGCGAATGCTGGGCGAAGGAAAACCTGCCGGAACGCTTCGCCTATGGCGCCAATCCCCGCGTGCCGGCCATCATCTGCCTTGCCGAGAACGGCTGGCGCTATGAGAGTGCCGAGATGCCGGCCTGGCGCGGCGCGGGCGGCGACCATGGCTATGATCCGGCCGATGCAAACATGGCGGCGCTGTTCATCGCGAACGGCCCGGACATCGAGCCCGGCACCGATCTTGGCACGTTCGACAACACCTCGGTCTATCCGCTTCTGGCGAAGCTGACCGGGGTCGAGCCCGTTCAGGGCGATGGCGATATCGCCGATGTCGAAGCGGCCCTGCGCTGACAAGAAACCGCTTGCCGGAACAAGGCCCGCGGCGTAATCACCTGCCGCCGCGGGCCGGTGCGGAAGGCCGCATTTCGCGCGGTGGGTCCTTTGACAATCAATGTCCGACAAGGCGTTTGACTGTGTGTCCTGCGGGGCGTGCTGCTTCAGCCGCAACCCGCGCTATCTGAAACTTCTCTCCTATGACGCCTCGCGCGCGCTGCCGCCGGAAAGCCTCATCCATGAGAATGGCGAGAGCTATGTGAACTTTGCTTGCGGCCATTGCGTCCATCTGGACCTGTCAAACGGCAAGGCGGCCTGCCAAGTCTATGAGGACCGGCCCGAAGCCTGCCGCGCCTTCCGGGCGGGCAGTTTCGAATGCGCCCGGGCGATCCGCGCCAATGGCATCATGGGCGAAAAGGTCCGCCTGCCCGTTCCGGACGTTGCCGCCTGATCGTCTAGCCGCGCGAGGGGTAGATGCCCTGCACGACGATTCAGTGTTTCAGCCGGTCGCCGTGCGCCACGTCCGCGGCTTCATAATCGGTCTCGGCCCGAAGGTCCGGCAAGGCGAACGTCCTGTTTCCATCGCCGCCATAGTGGGTGCCCAGCAAGGAGAAGAGCGCGGCATTTTCCCTTATGGAAAGGAGGCGGCCGTCGGCTTCGAGCGTATTGGACGGGCAGAAGTCGAAGGCCACGGTGATGATCTCGCCCATATACTCGTCCGGCCCGGCATGGGCGGCTGGCGCAGCGGCCATCGCAATGGCGGCAACCGCGGCGGCGGTCATGGTGGTCTTCAGCATGGCGGTGTCCCCTCCCTCTTTGCTGGCGCCATTTTATGGCGGGCGGATCGGGTGGCAAGTGGGGTGTTTTGGGTTTGCTCCCGTATCGGCGCTGGCGCGCTCAGGGCTGTGCTTCTCCCTTCTCCCTCGGGAGAGGTGGAATAGTCCCCCCAAACACCACTATCGCCACACGGTTTCCCGCTGGCGGTGCGCTTTAGTCTTGCCCTGAAGTGACAGGGCCGGGCGCGTCCGTGGTGGACGCTATAGGTAATGCCAGCCTTTCGGCGTGGCTGTAGAGCGACCGCCATGGACGCGCCCTTGCGAAGGGTATCGGCCGTTCGGATGTCTCACTCCCGGCCCGTCTCGGAAACATTTTCGTACGCAGGACAGCCTGCGCAGCACTGATTACCCCACATGACGCCGACCACATGGCAGGGGCGTTACACCCCACCCGCAGCACCGGTCACCTTCGCACTCCACTCAGCCCGCATCATTGCTGATGCAGGCGAGCCCTCCCGCCTCTACCGCGCCTGCCGGGGTCTGTACCGGCACGCGGGGCTTTGACGAGAACCATCTCCACCCGGTCGGTCCGGACCGCCCTGTCTGGTGATGGGAGGCGTGTAGTATGGGAGTGATTTGTAGGGGTGTGGATGGATTTCCTCTTCACCCTTCTCCCACCGGGAGAAGGGCCGGGGATGAGGGG
>NZ_CAXFSW010000021.1:0-36562 GCF_964005855.1 uncultured Henriciella sp. | reverse complement strand
GCCTGTCTGATTGCGGCAGGGTCAGGTCTGAGCACCGGGGCCGTCATGGCTCAGTCGCCTATCACTCAATCAGCCGTCAGGCGAGGCAGTGACGCGCACATCGATGTTGACGGCCTCTGACACATAGGCTGCGCTCGCATCCGATTTCTGGCCAAGATCGAGCGGCTTGCGTTCAAGCGAGGTGTTGCCCGTCATCACGGTTGCGCCGCCTTCCTCATCAAGCGTGAAGTTGAAAGGGACGGTGACCTCATTTTCCTTGATCGCCACTGTCGCCTCTGCCGTGTAGCCGTCGGCCGTTTTTTCGAAACCGGAGAGATGGACGGTCGCTTCCGGGAAGGATGACACGCCGAACCATTCGGCCGATTTCAGGCTGTCATTGTAGAGCTTCTTCGGGGTCTCGGCCGAGCCTGTATTGACGGTGACCAGGACCTCAGAGGCGGCGAGGTCGTCCTCATAAAACTCTATGTCGGCGTTCCAGTCGCCAAAGCTGCCCTCATAGGTCTGGCCATCATGCGTGAAGGTGAAGACGATGGAGGACTGGTCATAGTCGACTGCCCAGTTCGGCTGGAGAGAGGTGTCGCTGGCCTCGGGGGCGCCGCCGCCATTGGCTTGCGGGCCGGCGGGCGCGGAGAAAAGCTTCGGAACGAAGGCAATAAGGGCGAAGACGGCGATGGCGGCGCCAAAGGCCACCAGAAATCCATGTGGGGGCAGGGCGGGCTTGCCAGTCTTGCCGAAAAGGCCCGGCAGCATGCGTTTGAGGACGCCTTCTTCGGGACCGAACTCATGTTTCAGCGCGCCGGCGACGTGCAAGGCAAGAAGGGCAAATAGAACATAAGCGAGCTTTGAGTGAATGTTCGAGATGATCGCATAACCGATCTCATTCGAGAGGAAGCCGACGCCGGGGATGTCCGGCCAGCTCACCAGGCCGAAAATGACTGTCGGGATATCGAAGTCATAGGAGATCGAGACCGTCAGCCAGCCAGTCAGCGGCATGATGACCATCAGGGCGTAGAAGCCGATATGGACGGCGTGGCTGGCCTTGTTTTCCCATGGCTTCAGGTCTGTGGGAGCCGGGGGCGGCGGGTTCATCAGCCGCCAGACAATCCGCGCAACGGTCAGGATCAGGATGGTGATGCCGACCGATTTATGGAACTGGAACCAGGATTCCTTGCCGTCCATGTTCCAGCCAAGCCAGATCATGAACAGGAGGCCGAAAGCGATCGCCCAGTGAAGGGCGATCGCAACGGCTGAATAGCGCGGGCTTCTTGTCATAAAGACTAATTGCCGTCTGTTTCTGTGCTTGTCTCTGCGGCGTCTTGTTGCAGAAACTCGCCTGAAAACTCCACCACAACTTCATCGGAGATCATGCCCTGAAGGGCCTCCTGACCAAATTCCGAGCGGTTGATCGTCGTCGTGGCATCGAAGCCGAGTATGTCGCGGGTCCCGAACCACGGCACGTTTGCAACGCCATTATAGGTGACGTCGAGCGTGACCGGCTGGGTCTCACCGAGGAAGGTGAGGTCGCCCGTTACCGTTCCCGTCATGTCGCCCGTGCGGGTGACTTCGGTCGAGGTAAAGGTGATTTCAGGGTAGGTGCCCGCATTCATGAAGGTTTCGTCCTGGGCGAGCGCTTCAGGCCAGCTGGCGTGCGGACTATCCGGGTGCCCTTCCTTGTAGTCGCCAGGATAATTCACCCAGACCGAGGCCGGGTCGATGGTGAAATCGAGGCTGGAGGCAGCAGGATCCTCGGCGTTGAAATCAAGCGTGCCATCGAAGCTCGTGAAGCTGAGCGTGTATTCCGACAGGCCATTGTGCATGACCGTGGCCGTCAGGAAGGCGTGCGTCGGTTCAATCGAATAGGTTGCGGTTGCGACGTCGGCCAGCGGGCCTTCGGCGCCCGTTTCCGGTGTTGTTTCAGCGCCGGCCTCAGCGGTTTCCGTGGTGCCGGTCTCTGCCGTCGTATCGCCGCTGGTTTCCGCGCCGGAGCATGCGGCCAGAACCATAAGGCTCGAGGCGGCAAGAAAGGTCGTTGTGAGTTTCATCTTGGGTCAGCCCTTGGTGTTCTGTTGATCTATTCGTTCTCAATGAATTCGCCGGAAAATTCGATTCCGACATCGTTGGAGATGACGCCTGGCAGCGCGTCCATGCCAAACTCGGTCCGGTCGATCGTGGTGCTGGCGGTAAAGCCGAGCAGGTCCCGTTCGCCCATCCACGGAACGTTTCCGACGCCATTATAGGTCACGTCCAGCGTGATGGGGTGGGTTTCGCCCCGGAAGGACAGGTCCCCTGTGACCGTACCGGTATAGTCGCCGGTCATTTCGGCGCTGGTCGAGGTGAAGGTGATCTCACCATACTCATCGGCCTGCAGGAAGCGGTCGTCATTTGAGAGCGCGTCATTCCAGCTCTCGAACTCGCTGTCCGGGTGGCCGGCCTTGTAGTCTGCAGGATAGTTGGCCTCAAGCGCCGCCGGGTTGATCGTGACGTTGAGGGTCGAGGCGGTCGGGTCTTCAGGGTTGAAGTCCAGCGTCGCGTCGAAATCGGTGAAGTAGACCGTATATGTCGAGATGCCGTTATGGGTGACGTTGAAGGTCAGGAAGGAATGGTTCGGGTCGAGCTGATAGGTGGCATCGGCGACGCCTTCCAGTGTCTGCTCGGCCAGCGCTGGCGCGGCGGCCAGGGCAGCGAGCACTGCTGTTGTTACGATACGGCGCATGGACGGATCTCCTCATAAATGGTCAAAAACGCTTGAGTGTTCTAGATATACAAGCCATTCGGCTTGACCAGTCCAGCTTTAGACTTGGCCCTGAATAGTACTTATCCGGGAGATGCATCATATGGGTTATCGCGCACCCGTCGAGGACATGGCTTTCGCCTTGAGGCAGCTTGCGGGAATCGACCGCCTGGCGGGCGGCCATTTCGAGAATTTCGACAACGAGCTGATCGATCCGATCCTGGAAGAGGCGGGCAAGCTTGCCTCTGATGTGCTGGCGCCGCTGAACCAGACCGGCGATGAGCAGGGCGCCCAGCTGACCGGCGATGGAGTGGTGGCTCCGCATGGTTTTGCCGAGGCCTACCGCCAGTTCGCCGAAGGTGGCTGGATGGGACTGGCCGCCCCCGAGGAATGGGGCGGGCAGGGCCTGCCGCGTACGCTGGCGAATGCCGTCATGGAGATGCTGCACGGGGCCAATATGAGTTTCGGCCTCTGCCCGATGCTGAGCGCTGGCGCCATCGAGGCGCTGCTGGCGCATGGCGGAGAGGCCGAACAGAAGAAATACCTGCCCAAGCTCATCTCCGGCGAATGGACCGGGACGATGAACCTGACAGAGCCGCAGGCCGGGTCGGATGTCGGTGCGCTGAAGACCAAGGCGGTCCCGCAGGAAGATGGCTCCTACGCCATCAGCGGCCAGAAGATCTACATCACCTGGGGCGACCATGACATGACGGAGAATATCATCCATCTTGTCCTCGCCCGTCTGCCGGACGCGCCGGAAGGCTCTCGCGGCATATCGCTGTTCGTCGTGCCGAAAGTGCTGGTCAATGAGGATGGCTCTCTGGGCGCGCGCAACGGCGTGAAATGTATCGGTCTTGAGAAGAAGATCGGCATCCATGCGAGCCCGACCTGCGTCATGGAATATGAAGACGCGACGGGCTGGCTTGTCGGCGAGGAAAATAAGGGCCTCGCCTGCATGTTCACGATGATGAACGCGGCGCGCCTCAATGTCGGTCTGGAGGGCGTCGGTGTGTCCGAAGCGGCCTACCAGACCGCCTATGCCTATGCGCAGGAACGCAAACAGGGCCGGGTCGAGGGCGTCGATGGTCCGGCGCCGATCCTGCATCATGCCGACATCCGCCGCACGCTGACCACGATGCGCGCCAATACGATGGCGGCGCGGGCGATCTGTTATGCCTGCGGTGTGGCCGCCGACCTTGTGGACTCAGCCGGGGACGAGGCCACGCGTGAGGCGGCGCGCCTGCGTGAGGAGTTGCTGACCCCGATTGCCAAGGCCTGGTCCACCGATGCGGGTGTGGAGATGGCGAGCCTCGGTGTGCAGATCCATGGCGGCATGGGCTTCATGAACGAGACGCTCGCCGCCCAACTCTACCGTGATGCGCGGATCGCGCCGATCTATGAAGGCACGAACGGCATCCAGGCCATCGATCTAGTCGGGCGTAAGCTCGCCATGGCCGAGGGCCGTGCCATGGGCGACATGGTTGAGGAAGTGCGCGAGACGGCGCGGGCCGCGCGTGAGACCAATGACCCGCAGCTGGTCCAGATTGCCGACCGGCTGGTGGCGGCGGCCGATGCGCTGGATGAAGCGACCGGCTGGATGAAGACGGCCATGAAAGAGGACCGCGAGAAGGGGCTTGCAGGCGCCACGGCCTATCTGGAGCTTGCCGGCGATGTCATCGGTGGGCATTTCCTGGCCAAGGGGGCGCTGTCGGCGCGGGCAGATAATTCATCGCTGCGCGGCCGGATGACCGCGCTGGCCGGCTTCTTTGCCGAAACCTCCCTGGCAGAAGCACCGGGCCGGGTGTCTGGTATCACCAGAGGGGGCGACAGCTTCCTGGCTGAAAGTGAAGCGCTGTTCGGGCTGGCCTAGGCTGCTCGCGCTGCCAGTCTTGGCGCGATGAAGCCGAGCATGACACAGGCGGCTACGCACCAGCCGGACATCCAGAGAAGCTGCGTCGGCAGGCCCACCCCGGTATCGATCAGCGCGCCAGTAAGGCCCGGGCCCAGTGCTGTCGAGAAAACCATCGCCGCCACAACGACGGCACGGATCGCGCCGAGATGTTTGACCCCATAGATTTCAGGCCATAGCGCGCCGACCAGCGTTGCGGTGAAGCCATAGCTGATCCCGATCAGGAACATGAAAACATAGACGCCCCAGACCGGGGTGAGCAGGGCGGCTGTCGCGCTGGCGACCCCCAGGGGCAGGAGGAAGAAGGGCAGGAGGCGGAACGATCCGAACCGGTCGATGAGCTGGCCGCAGACAAGCGAGAAGACCACAGTGGTTGCCGCCTTGATCGGGAAGGCAGCGGCGAAGGCGAGGTCACTATAGCCGCGCAATTCGACCAGATAGTCCTGATGAAAGAAGATGGTAGTCCCGATAAATGGCGGGGCCAGCACGCAGGCGAGAAGCGCATAGAAGAGCGGATCGCGGATGACCTCATGGCGGGTCCAGTTGCGGGCGGTACGCTCGTCGGGGCCGTCATCGATGGTGTTCTCGCCGGGGATACGCTCCACGGCCCAGAGGAGCTGGATGACCGGCATGGCAAAGATCAGGAGGGCGGCGATGGCGACGATCCAGGCCGCCTGCCAGCCGGCAGCCGCTGCGATGAGGGCAAAGGAGACAGGCAGCAGCGCCTCGCCCAGCTGGTGGCCCGGAACGACAAGGGAGGTGGCCCGCCCGCGGCCTGCGGCGAACCAGCGCCCCGTCTCTGTCAGCGCGGTATGGGTCATCATGCCCTGGCCGAAGAGGCGCAACAGGTAGAGGGCAAGCACCATCACAGCCACATTCGGTGCATAGGCAATGAGCAGGCAGGCCACCGACAGGCAGGGGATGACGAACAGGACGACGCGCCGGCCGGGCATCGTGTCCAGAGTCCGGCCGATAAAGGGCAGGGTTGCCGCGCTCGCCAGCGTGGCGACCATATAGGTGAGGCCGAATTCACCATCCGTCAGATCGAACTTCGCGCGCAGTTCTTCACCCGACAGGCCGATGAAAAAGGTCTGCCCGAAGGAAGAAAAGAAGGTGAGCAGAAAGCCACCGGCAATCCAGCGGGCATTGTTGCGCAGAAAAGTCAGCATGATCCAGTCCTGCACCCAGAGCCCGGCAATTGAAAGCCATGTTTGCGAATGCGGCCGGTAAGCGATAGCTGATCGGGAAAACCAGAAGACAATGCCGGAGGAATTCATGTCGCCCAATTATGTCGAGCTCATCAATCGCGGCGGACGCACCGCACCTGACCGCACAGCGATCCTATTCGAGGGGGCCTCGCTGAGCTTTGCAGAGACCCACCGGGTGACGAACCAGCTGGCAAATGTCTTTGCGGACAAAGGACTGAAACGCGGGGACCGGCTGGGGCTGCTGGTGAACAACAGCCTTTATAGCGTGCCGCTTGATTTTGCCTGTGCGAAGGCGGGCCTCAACCGTGTGCCTTTGAACGGGCGCCTGTCTGTCTCCGAACATGCGCGCATGCTGCAGGATACAGATTGCAAGACACTGGTGTTTGGGCCGGATCTTGAGGGGCAGGCAAAGGCGCTGAAAGAGGCGGTGCCCGGCCTTGTCTGCCTCCCGCTCGGCGCGCCGGGGGCTGGCCTGCTGGGTGAGGCGGCGCAGGCGAGTGATGCAGAGCCCGATGTGGCTGTGGCCGATGACGATATCGTCCTGACGCTGTTCACCTCCGGCACGACGGGGACGCTGAAGGCGGCCCAGCACACGCAGGCCTCTTATGCGGCAATCTGCCGGAATGTCCTTGTGAACCTGATCAATCCGGCCCCGGGCGACACGATGCTGCACGCCGCATCGCTGATCCATGCGAGCGGTGTTTTCGTTCTGCCATTCTGGCTGCGCGATGCGCGTACGCTCATCATGCCCCATTTCGAGCCGGCGGCCTATCTGAAGGCAATCGGGGACCATGATGTAACGGCGATCAATCTGGTGCCGACCATGTTGCAGATGCTGCTCGGTCAGCCGGGTTTCGATGACATCGCCAACTCCCGCCTGAAGCAGGTGATCTATGGCGCCTCCCCGATGCCTCGGCCGGTGATCAAGCAGGCCATGGAGAGCTGGGGGCAGCATCGCTTCTGGCAGTATTACGGGCAGACCGAATGCCCGCTGGCGGTCGCGGTCCTGCGCCCGGAGGATCATGAAGGCGACGCGCTTGGCGCGTGCGGCCGGCCCTCCCTCGATGTCGATATCCGGCTTGTCGATGAGGATGGGCAGGATGTGGGCGAAGGCGAGATGGGAGAGATCGCCGTGCGGGCCCCCTCCCGCATGGCCGGGTATCACAATGCGCCGGAACTCAATGCCGAGATGATGCTCGAGGATGGCTGGATGCGCACCCGCGATGTCGGCCGGTTCGATGAGCGCGGCCTTCTGCACCTCATGGACCGCACCTCCGACATGATCATTACGGGCGGCTATAATGTCTATCCGCGTGAGGTGGAGGACGTGCTGATGGCGCATCCGGCGGTGGCCGAATGCGCGGTCGTGGGCGTGAAGGATGATAAATGGGTGGAAGCTGTGACCGCCGTGGTTGCGCTAAAGCCGGATGCGCAGGTCGATAGCGACATGCTGACAGCTTATGTCGGCGAAAAGGTCGCCGCCTACAAGCGTCCGCGCCGCGTCGTCTTCGTTGAGGCCATCCCGAAGACGGCTGTCGGCAAGATTAACCGCAAGGCCGTGCGCGACCAGCTGAACGCGGCGGGCCAGACATAGCCCGCCGGTCCGTTTCATTGAGCTAGTCGTAGAAGCACTTCTCCGTACCGTCGCCCTGATTATAGCAACGGCCCTGATAGTTCATCGGCGGGCGGTATTCGGGCTTCCAGTCGAAGATCGGGTGGCGATAGGCCTTGCGAGCATATTCTTCGGCCGCAACGCGCTCAGCCTGGGCGCGGCCTTCATATTGGGCCTGAGCCCACCGCCAGACCGTCCCGCACTCGCGGCTGTTATTACCAAAACGGCTGCAGATGTCGCTGGCATCGGCTTCGTTCGGCAGCTGCTTGTACCTGTTCCAGTAGGCCTGAAGGTATTTGCCACCTTGCGTGCGTGCAACCGTGTAGAAGACGTCATTGAACTGGATTTCGTAGCCATTGGCGAGGATCTCGTCGGCCTTTTCGCGCTGGCTCGTGGCAAGGCGTTCGGCGCGGACGGCTGCCCATGCTTCAGGATATTCGCGCCCCATGCGGGCGTCGTATTTTTCCTCGAACAGGGCCCGTGCCTGTTTGATGATCTCTTCGGTGACGAGGGTTTGAGGATCATCGGGAGATGATTTGTAAAATTGTGGATTTCGGTGCTCCGCGGTCTGGCGGACATATGCGTCTTCCCCGGCAGCTCCGAGCGTGTACCAGTCCGAAATGCCGCCCGCTGCGCCGAGTTCCGGGTCTTCAAAGAAGCGTACTGCGGCGTGAAGCGGCATGGATGGAATGTCGTCAGGGTTCTGGTCCCTGAACATGTCGCGGTAGACGTCCTCGTCCATAGATCCGACCCAGACGTCCGCCAGTTTCAGCGCGTTGACCGCATACAGATTGACGTTGATCGGTGCCAGCTCGTTCAAGTTACCGGATAATGGCTCCCTAAACTCCGGCCCGCCGACGACATGGGTAATGAAGCGGTAATATCGCTCCGGCCCTTCGCCGTAGACAACGAGCCATCCGCGGACACCTTTAACCGCAAAATCCATGTGGTCATTTACGTACAGCGGCACCATGCCCACGGCGCCATCTTTCATCTCGATCGGCGTGCCATCCTCCAGGCTCAGCGGCACATAGATGTCGCCGTTGAAGAGGCCGTGGCCGGAGGCGAGCGTCCCCCGCTTTTCCAGCGGCATATTTGCAAAGTCGGTGCCGGACCCAGTTGCGAGAGTGTTGAGTTCGTTCATGCTTTTGGGGCTCAGCCGGATCCATTGATTGGGGGGCTTGTTGTCGAGCGGATGGCCAATCGCCATGATTGTGAGCTGCGGGCCGAGATGGTCGATCTCCAGCTTGAACGGGTCGACATAGACAGAGAATTCGCTGCCATCCTCGGCGCGGACGGGAAAAGCGTAGAGATTGTTGTTGAAGACGTAAAAGTCGTTGCCCTTGTCCGGCTCGCGCCGTTCCACGACGCGGTCGAGGGTCAGGTCGAACTCGCCCGTCGGGCCTGGAAAGAAGAAGGATTTCAGACCGTCTGAATCTGTCGGGCCTTCAAACCGGACGACGGCGGGCTGATCTGGCGTCTTCCCGAAATGTTGATTGATATGCGACCAGTAGAATGAGGTCGGGGTGAAGGTTTCCGTGCCGTCCAGCGTAACGTACCCAAACTGCAGATCGACGCGTTGCACATAGGCAAGCTTGTCGGAGACGGCATAGGCCCAGCGATATTCGGCGGGCAGGAGGATGTTTCCCTGGTCGTCCGCAATGCCTGTCAGGACGGTCTGCTTGGAGATGTAGGAGAGCCAGTTGTTCTTGCCGAAACCGAGATTGTCCTGGGCGTATTTCTCATAGGCCTCCGCGGTCGTGCCATGTTTTTCGAGGATCGGGATCAGCTCTTCTTTCTCGAAGCTGAAACGCTTGACCAGCGACAGCCGCTTTGGCGCCGCACCCTCGACTGATGGGCGCACGTAAACCTGATCGGCTTCGATAATGCAGCCGGCGCCATTGTTTGGCGTTCGGCATTCGGTGTCGAACCTGTCCGTGGTGCTATAGTTCTTCCAGGCATGGGCGTGAAACGCCTGAGCTGTCAGCAGCAAGGCCACGATAATAAAACGATACATTTTTGCGTCCCCTCATTCTGGACGCAGATTAAGGCCTGGTTCGGAGAGCTGTCCAGTTCAGACAGAGGGCCGCTCTGGGCTAACCCTCAGGCATGGCGCGGGCGATGATGGCGGCCTGGTCGACCTCACTGGCGACATCGCCATAGACGAAGCCGCGCCGGTCATCGGCCAGCCTCTGGCGGCAGAAACCGTGGAAGACATAGTCCGGCGCGCACTGGAAGAGGGCGGCGGCCTGAAGCGCGAGGGCCATTTCCTGTGCAAAGGCGCGCGCGCTGCCTTCATGCAGGGCGCCGGGCTGCAGGAAGTCCTGAAGCTTCTCGCAGTGGCGGTCATAAGCGCCGTTGCGGCCCATCGCCGATTGCAGCTCTTTCTGGACGGCCTTGAGGCTGTCAGGCTCCCGCGAGAGGGCGCGCAAAATGTCGAGCGCGATGACATTGCCCGAGCCCTCCCAGATGGCGTTAAGGGGAGATTGCCGGAAGAGGCGCGGCATCGGCCCTTCCTCGACATAGCCCGCCCCGCCATGACATTCGAGCGCCTCATAGACGAAGCCCGGCTGACGCTTGCAGACCCAGTATTTCGCGAGCGGCGTGGCAAGGCGCATGAAGGCCGCCTCGTCCGGGTCATCTTTTGCGCGGTCGAGGCTCGCGCCGATGCGCAGGGCAATGGCGGTGGCCGCTTCGCTTTCGATGGCAAGGTCGGTCAGCACGGCGCGCATGGCCGGCTGATCGATCAGAGTCTTCTGAAAGGCGCGGCGCTGGGAGGTATGCCAGAGCGCCTGCGCGAGGGCGGCGCGCATGCCGCCGGCAGAGCCCAGTGTGCAGTCATAGCGGGTGTGCTGGACCATATCGATAATGGTGCGCACGCCGCGGCCTTCCTCGCCGAGCCTCTGCGCCCATGCGCCGTGATACTCGATCTCTGAGGAGGCATTGGACTTGTCGCCCATCTTGTCCTTGAGGCGCATGATATGAATAGCATTGCGCGTGCCGTCCGGGCGCCAGCGGGGGACGAGGAAACAGGTCATCCCGCCTTCTGCATAGGCAAGGGTCAGGAAGGCATCGGACATGGGCGCCGAGCAGAACCATTTATGGCCCGTCAGCAGATAGCCGCCATCGCTGGCCGGTTCAGCGCGTGTCGTATTTGCGCGCACGTCTGATCCGCCCTGCTTCTCCGTCATCGCCATGCCAATCGTGACACCGGTCTTTTCGGCTGCGGGGATGAAACGGGGGTCATAGCTCTGCGCGGTGACGCGCGGTGTCCAGGTGTCTGCAAGCGCCGGGTCTGTCTTGAGCGCCGCGACACAGGCATAGGTCATGGACATGGGGCAGGTGACACCGGCGTCCGCCTGCATCATCAGCATCATCATGGCGCCGTGCAGGACATGACCGGAGGGTTCGACCCAGGGCGCGCCGGAAATGCCGCTATCAAGACCGAGCGCCATAAGCTGATGATAGGCGGGGTGAAACTCCACCTCATCGAGGCGCTGGCCGTAGCGGTCGAAGGATCTGAGCTTTGGCGGATTCTCATTCGCCTGACGCGCCCAGTTGAGGGTCTCGGCCGCGCCGCATTTCTCGCCAAATTCGGTGAGGCGGGATTTGTGCCGCTCTCCGCCAAAGGCTGAGACGGCCGACTGGAGCGGCTTGTCGGCCTTGAAAACATTGACGTCCTCAAGCGGCCGGGGCTGGTTCGTGACGCTGTGGGTGGCAAGGTCGGTTAGCGGGGCGCGCGTGGACATGCGGGATCACCTCCTGAAGCTCTCTCGAACAGGCTTTCTAGACCGTGCAGGCCTTATTGGACAGGGCGCCGCGTGAGTGGGTCAGCCTGTCCAGCGGGAGATGAGGCTTTGTGGATCCGGGCGAGCGCGTTCCTGCGGGTCGGCAGTCGCGGTCCCGAGATAGAAATAGCCCGCGATCCGCTCGCCTTTTTCAAGACCGAGGACCTGATTGATGCCGCTGGAGAAGCTGATCCATTCGGTCAGCCAGCAGCCGGCAAAGCCTGCGGCATTGGCCGCGAGAAGCAGGTTGTGGCCGAGCGCGCCGGCGGAAAGCTCCTGTTCCCAGACGGGGGTCTTGTTGTCATCCTTGGGACTTGAGATCAGGACGACCACGCAGGGCGCGCGCATGGGCAGGGCGCGCGTGGCCTCAAGATCCTCGTCGCTGGCAAAGCTGTTTTCCTGCCGGTGAACCTCAGCCGCCTTCTCGCCGAAAGTCTTTCGCGCATCGCCTTCCAGCACGATGAAGCGCCAGGGCGATAGCCTGCGATGATCCGGCACGCGTGTGGCCGCGGCAAGAATGGCGTCCAGCGTGTCCGGGTCTGGAGCCGGGCCCCCGATAGAGGCCTTGTTGGCCGACCTTCGAAGCGCGAGGAAGGTGCGCGCCGCCTCGCTTTCCTGCGTGGCCTTCATGGCGGTGCCGACGGACGGGGCGTCTGGGAAGAGTTTCGTCATGCGGGAGAGATAGTATGAGCGCGCCTGATTGAAACCGGGAAGCGGGCGACTTTTTAAAGTCTCCAGAGACGTTTTTCCGGCGGGAAGTAAACGGCGTTCACAAAATGAACGTCTATTGCTAAATTATCCTTTTTGATTATCATGAACACCTCTCAGGCGGGGATGAGGACATGCAGGAAAGCGAAGTGTCACCGGCAGAACGCCGCCGCCTGCGGGTCAGGGAAGCCATTCTGGATGCGGCAGAACGGGTCTTTGCACAAGAAGGCGAAGCGGGCCTCTCCATCCGGCGTATTGCCGATGAGATCGATTACTCCCCCGCGGCGATCTACAAATATTTCAGCTCCAAGGATGACCTTGTCGATGAGCTGAAAGAGTCCTTTTTCGGAAGGCTTCTTGCCGTCGTGCACGAGATCGCGGACCGCAGTGAGCCGTTCGAAAAACGGGCCAGGCGCTGCATGTCCGGTTATATCCGCATCGCCATCGAGAAGCCGCACCATTATGTCGCCGCCTTCTCGGGCATAACCGAGCGGGACAAGTCCTGCGAGGAAGAGGCCTGCGAGTTTGAGCAGAGCAATAAGGGGCGGGCTTTTTCCATCCTGACCGACATGATGGAAGAGGGTATTGCGGGCGGTCACTTTCGCGCGGATCTAAGTCCCGTCGGGACCGCGAAGTCTGTATGGGCCTCGATCCATGGACTTGCGATGATGATTGCACATGTTCCGGACTTCCCCCGCATGGCGGCACAGCCTGCGGAGATGGGCCAGGCCGAGTTCATAGACTTTCATGCGGACCTTATTGTCCGCAGCCTTGAGACAGGCGCGGGAGGCGCTTCATGACCCAGCATGCCCAAGACGAGCCCCGGCGCGCCGTGCGGCCGACCTTCATGAAAGGTCTCCTGTTTCTCGCCGTCGTTGCAGTCGGCGTGGTTCTGCTTGCCATCTTTGTGCTGAGCCAGCGCTCCAGTGAGGGCCCGCTTGTGGTCTCCGAGGACCCGACGCCGCTCAGCGTTGACGTCATGGTCGCCGATATCCAGTCCTCGCTTGCGCTGGACGAGAAATTTACAGGTATCGTGCAGCCGCGCCGCTCGAGTGAGCTGGGCTTTTCCGATGGCGGCCGGATCGCGGCGCTGAATGTCGATGTGGGCGACCGCGTGACCGACGGGCAGATCCTCGGTGTGCTGGATACACGGGCGCTGCGCTCGCAGCTGGTCTCGGCAGAGGCGCAGGTGAATGAGGCGCGTGCCTCACATGCTCTCGCCATGAATACGGTGGAGCGTCAGGAGACGCTGCTGGAGCGGGGCCATGTTTCGCAGCAGCGCGTCGATGAGGCGATGGCGCAGGCGGCCACGGCGGAGGCGCGGATCGAGGCAGCCAAAGCGCGCGCCGACACGCTGCGCGTCCAGATCGACCTTGCCAGTATCACGGCGCCTTATCCGGGGATGATTACCGCGCGCAATTTCGATGAAGGCGCGATTGCCCCGCAGGGTACGCCGGTTTTTTCCCTTGTAGAGACCGGTGCACTTGAGGCGCGGATCGGCTTGCCGGCTTTGCTCGCTTCGGCGCTGGAGTCCGGACAGATCTATTCATTGAGCACCGACCGCGGGCCGGTGGATGGGCGTCTGAGATCGGTGACCGGCGTCATCGAGGCGGGTCAGCGCAGTGTCACGACGGTGTTTGACATCATGGACAGCGAAGCAGTCTCACCCGGTGCCGTCGTGCGGCTCTCCATCTCGCGCGATGTCGAGGAAAACGGGCTGTGGCTGCCGGTTTCGGCACTGGCTGAGGGCCAGCGTGGGCTCTGGTCTCTCTATATTGCGACGCCGGAGGGTGATGGCTGGGTTGCGCGTCCGGGCCTTGTCGAAGTGGTGCAGAGTGAAGGCGAGCGCGCCTTTGTGCGGGGGGCTGTCTCCGACGGGGACCGGATCATCGTGGATGGACTCCAGCGTGTCGCGCCCGGCCAGCCTGTCTCGCCGCGGCTTGTGCCGCTGGCCTCTGGTCAAACGAGTGAAGGCTAGAGGGACGGGGCCGCCATGCGCACGCTTTTCTATCGCCTTCCGCGCCTCAGTATCCTCGCCATACTGGTCATTCTGGCCGGGGCGATTGGCTCGCTCCTGACACTTGGGCGTCAGGAGGATCCGACGCTGGTGGAGCGCTTCGGCTATGTCCTGACGACGCTGCCGGGGGCCGACGCCGAGCGGATCGAAGCAACAGTCACCGACCCCATCGAGAGCGCGATCCGGGAGCTGCCCGAGGTGGACGAGGTGCGGTCCACCTCCCGCCAGAATGTCTCTCAGATCAACATCTCGATGGATGAGAGCCTGAGTGAGTCGGAAGTCGAGGATGCCTGGACGCTGGTGCGCGGCAAGGTCGACGGAGCGCGGGCGAACCTGCCGCAGGGCACGAGTTTCCCGCGCATTGAGCGGCAATATGTCGGCGCCTCGACCATGCTGGTCTCACTGGTCTGGACGGGCGATGGAGAGCCTGAACTCGCCGTGATGTCCCGTCTGGCGCGCAACCTCTCGGACCGGTTCCAGAACCTGCCCGGCACCGAAGAAACAGAGATTTACGGCTTGCCGCGCGAGGAAGTGCGGGTGGTGGTCGATCCCGAAGCCTTGTCTGCGGCCGGCCTCAGCATGAATGATGCCGCCCGGCTTGTGGCGGCTTCGGATGCCAAGGCGCCGGCAGGGCAGGTGCGCGGCGAGCGGGCCGATGTCGGTATCGAGATTGGCGGTGCTTTCGATGGCATCGCCCGTATCCGCGCCGTGCCGCTGATCCAGCGGGGCGATGGCAGCGCGCTGCGTGTCGGTGACATTGCAGAGGTGCGTAAGGGGATCGAAGACCCGGCCACTGTGATGAACTTCACCAATGGGCGCCGGTCGGTGGTTG
Organism: uncultured Henriciella sp.; assembly: GCF_964005855.1. Lineage (NCBI taxonomy): Bacteria > Pseudomonadati > Pseudomonadota > Alphaproteobacteria > Hyphomonadales > Hyphomonadaceae > Henriciella > uncultured Henriciella sp. The sequence continues at coordinate 21,757 of NZ_CAXFSW010000021.1, read as the reverse complement.
TCGGCGCTTTCATTCAGCCGAACCAGCGCGTCGACCAGTGGGCAGAGCGCGCCCGCGCGCTGGTTTCCGAATTCGATACCGCCTCGCCTGCGGCCATCGACGTGCAGCTCGTGTTCGACCAGAGCGAGTATACGGGCGCCCGGTTGAACGGGCTTGCCCAGAACCTCGCCTTCTCATCGGTGATTGTCTTTCTGGCGCTATTTGTCGTGATGGGCTGGCGCGCGGCCTTTGTCGTCGGCGCGGCCCTGCCGCTGACGATCGCGCTGGTGCTTATCCTGTTCAACCTGTTCGGCTATCCGTTGCACCAGATGTCGGTGACGGGGCTTGTCATTTCGCTCGGCCTGCTGATCGACAATGCCATCGTCGTCTATGACGAATACGATCAGGAGCGCGCGCGCGGCCATGGCGTTGTCGAGTCTATCGATATCGCGCTGTCGAAACTGTTCGGGCCGCTTTTTGCCTCAACGCTGACGACGGCGCTGGCCTTTGCCCCGATTGCCCTGATGCCAGGGGCGGCGGGGGAGTTTATCGGCATGCTCGGCGTGTCGGTGATCTTCTCTGTCATCGCGTCTTTCGTCTTGTCGATGACCATCATTCCCTTTCTGGCAGGACGGTTCGACCGGGAGCGCCAGCCGGGCGAGCGCAAGAACTGGCTGCGCGACGGGATCTCCATCGACGCGGTCACGGACGGGTATCGCTGGACAGTTGGGGCGGTGCTGAAATTTCCGCCGCTTGGCCTCGCCATCGGCCTTGTCCCGGCGCTGATCGGCTTTGCGCTTGGTGGAAGTCTTCCGCTTCAGTTCTTTCCGCAGACAGAGCGTGACCAGTTTCAGGTGGAGATCAGCCTGCCGCCAACGGCAACGATATTCGAGGCCGAACGTGCGGCGATGAAGGCGACGGAGCTGCTGCGTGGATATGACCATGTCGAACTGGTCAATTTCACGCTGGGGGAGTCGGCGCCCCGCGTCTATTACAACGCCTTCAACAACACCCAGGGCGTGCCGGGCTTTGCTGCCGGATGGGTCCAGCTTACCGATAACCTCTCCACGCGCAGGATGGTGCGTCAGATTCAGGATGAATTGCGGCTGGAGTTCCCCGGGGCGCAATTTCTTGCACTGCCTTTTGAGCAGGGTCCGCCCGTGCCCGCGCCCATCGAGTTCTATATTCGCGGCGACAATCTCGAGACACTGAACCGGCTGGGCAATGAGACGCGGCGGATTCTGGCCGCGACGCCGGGGGTGACCTATACGCAGGCGAGCCTGCAGATGGGCGCGCCTACTGTGACCATCCGGGCCGATGAGGCCGCGACCGCCATGTCCGGCGCGCGGTTGGCAGGTCTTGCAAGCGATGTTCGCGCAGAGCTGGAAGGCGTTCCGGCAGGCTCCATTCTTGAAGGCATTGAGGAAATTCCTGTCCGCGTGATTGCGCCCGATGCGCGCCGGTCACAGCTTTCAGACCTTCGCGCCATGACGATCGGGGCTGGGCCCATGGGGGCCGGGACGCCGCTCGCCACACTGGGAGAGATGACGCTAGACCCGCAGACCGCCGTTATCACGCGGTTCGACGGGCGGCGGGTGAACCAGATCTTCGGCTTTACCGAGCCCTTTTCGCTGCCCTCGCCCATCCTTGAGAGTTTTCAGGGAGCTCTGGATGAGTCCGGTTTCGAGACGCCGCCCGGCTATGACATCCTGCTTGGCGGTGAAGCGGAAACACGCAGCGAGGCGATGACAAACCTCATGTCGCTGGCGGTCCCGCTCATCATCATCATGGCGGGTGCTGTGACGCTGGTCTTCAACTCGTTCCGTCTCTCCATGCTGATCCTGCTCACGGGGTTCCTGTCGGTGGGGCTCGCCTTCGGAGGGGTGTGGATGTTCAACCTGCCGCTTGGCTTCAATGCGATTGTGGGCTCGCTGGGCTTGCTCGGCATCTCGATCAACAGCTCTATCGTTGTCCTCTCCCTGTTGCAGGGGAGCGCAGCTGCCCGCGCAGACGATGTGCTGGCCCAGCGTGAGATTGTCGTCGATGCGACCCGGCATATCGTGGCAACCACGCTGACCACGATGGGCGGCTTCGTGCCGATCATCCTGACAGGGGATGTGTTCTGGCTGCCGCTGGCGACTGCGATTGCGGGCGGTGTCGCAGGTTCGGCGCTTCTCGCGCTCTACTTTACGCCGGCGGTCTACCGCCTGATGACGATGAAACCCGGCCGCCGGCTGGTCAGCAGACTGCGGGGCGGTCCGTCGGGTCCGGCCCGGCAGCTCTCTTGATTTGCGGCGGCGTCTGGCAGCCAAAACCCGAAACTGATGGCGCCTCTGTAACGCAGCGCTTACCTTTGATGCTATAGTCGCGCGCCCCAGTTGGTATGTTGTGAGCAAGCAAGAGGTATATCCAGCACATGTCGTCAGAGACGGCCCTTGATCTGTCCGAGGTCGACCCGCCGGAGTGGCACGTTCTTGTGAACGGGACCGTGTACGGCCCGTATACGCTTGGCCAGATGCAGGGCTTTATCGGCGAACGGCGGATTGGCCCCGGCACGCAGGTGGCAGAAGGCGATGGCGGGGCTTTCCTGCCGGCCGAGCAGCACCGGCCGCTGATCCCCGCGCTAAAGGATATGCATCTCAGCTCCACCGAGGCAGAGCCCTCCGGCGAACCCTCGAACTATCTCATCATCGCCAAGCTTACCGGTACGGGTGAGATGCAGCTGATCAGCGCGATCAACCGGTTGGGTAAGTTCGCTGAAATTATGCCCGGTGTCTGGGCGCTGCGCTCCAGCGTGAAGCAGGCCAAGTTGCGAGAGCGGCTCCGCCAGACGGTGACGTCTGCCGATCAGGTCATGATTGCAAACGCCTCCACCGGGCGGCTGGCCTGGTTCAATCTGGGGCCAGAAGCCGATGTGCATATACGCCGGGTCTGGGACGCAGAGCTCGACTAGCCGGTCTGTCAGGCCGGCTCAGGCACCTCTGCCGGCGCTGGCGCCGCAACACCGCGGATAAGGTCCGCCGCTTTCTCGGCGATCATGATGGTCGGCGCGTTGGTATTGCCACCGATCAGGGTTGGCATGACCGAGGCATCGACAACACGAAGGCCTTCCAGACCGCGTACCCGAAGGTTCGGGTCCAGGGGTGCGGCGTCATCAGCGCCCATGCGGACTGTGCCGACCGGATGATAGATCGTCTCCCCATACTGGCGGATGAAGGCGTCGATCTCTGCATCGGTCTTCACGCTCTCACCCGGCATGATTTCTTCGCCCCGGATGGCGCTGAAAGCCTCCTGGCCGGCGATATCGCGGCAGATTTTGACGCCCTCGCGCATGGCGCGGCGGTCTTCTTCGGTCGCGAGATAGTTCGGGTCGATACGGGCGTGTTCGAACGGGTCAGCGCTGGCGAGGGTAACATTCCCGCGGCTCTCTGGCCGAAGCTGGCAGGCGTGAATTGTAAAACCGTCCGCCTTCACCTCGGTGCGGGCGTGATCCATCATGATCGCGTTCACATAGTGAAGTTGCAGATCAGGCCGGTCGAGGCCCTCGCGTGACTTCAGGAAGGCACCGGCCTGCAGGAAGTTGTCGCGGCCTGCGCCCTGTTTGCGCAGGAGGTAGTTCAGCCCCACGGCGATCTTCTTCAGACCTGCCTGGCGCGAATAGGCCGAGAGCTTCTGGGTCATCTTGTGAATGACCGTGACGTCCAGATGGTCCTGCAGGTTTTCGCCGACCTGTGCGATGTCCGCCACCACATCAATCCCGTGCTTGCCCAGTTCCCCGGCCGGGCCGACGCCGGAAAGCTTCAGAATCTGGGGCGACTGGACAGCGCCCGCGCAGACCAGAACCTCGCGCTCGGCCCGAATGAACTCGGCCTGCGCGCCCGGCTTGGCGAGGGTTTCGACGCCGATCGCGCGCTTGCCCTCAAACCGGATACGCGAGACGAGAGCCGTGGACATGACTGTGAGGTTGGGGCGTTCCTTGAGGACAGGGTGGAGATAGGCGCGCGCCGTGCTCCAGCGTTCGCCGTCATTGATCGTGCGCTGATAGGGCCCGACGCCTTCCTGCTCGGCGCCATTAAAGTCAGGTGTATAGGGAAAGCCTGCCTGCTGGCCGGACTTGATGAAGCTGTCATAGGCAATGGAATCGAGCGGGCTGTCTTCAACGACGAGCGGGCCGTCGCTGCCATGATGCATGTCCGCCTCGCCGCGATAGCCTTCAGAGCGGCAGAAATAGGGCAGGACATCGGCATAGCCCCATCCGGTCAGCCCGGACTGGCGCCACTGGTCATAATCGCGCGCGTGGCCGCGAATATAGATCATGCCATTGATGGAGGAGGAGCCGCCCCAGCCCTTCCCACGGGGCCACCAGAGCTGACGCTTGTTCATATGTTTCTGCGGTTCGGTGTAGAAGCCCCAATTATGAGGCCCGGCATCCTTGATCAGACCGCCGACGCCCGCGGGCATCCGGATCATGAGGCTCTTGTCCTTACCGCCTGCCTCGATGAGGCAGACCTTTACGTCCGGATCGGCGCTGAGGCGGTTGGCGAGCACGCAGCCTGCGCTGCCAGCCCCAACGATCACATAGTCATATCTTCCAGTATCTGGCATATTTATTCCTCCCTTGGGGGCTCGTTTCCTCTTTGGTGACGATCGTGTCAACTTCTCCGACCGTATCAACCTTTTATGAAGAGACCCGCGGTAGCGTTAAGATTGATTTGTCCATCTGTTTGACAGAAAAAGAGTGCCAGGAGGCCGTAGTGGACGCTCTCAAACAAAGACGGGCTACGGCTCGTACGCCCCGCATGTCGCGAGACGAGCGGCGCCGGAACAAGCGTGTTCTCGTCGAGTTGAACGGACGTTTCCTCGCCGAGGGCAGCCGGGACCAGGGTCTGCTGACCCGTGACGTCTCCTGTGGCGGGGCGCGTTTTGTCTCCCGTCACCAGCTCCCGCCGCTCTCACGTCTTATCTGCTATCTCGACGAAATCGGGCGCATCGAATGCGAAGTGGTTCGTCCGACAGAGGACGGGTTCGCGGTTCGGTTTCTGGTGACCGACCGCAAGAAGGACAAGATTGCCGACCGGTTGACCTGGCTGTTCAACAAGCAGGTGCTGGGCCTGGCCGATGAGCGCGAGGCGCCGAGATATGCGGCTGGCGGACCGGCCCTTGTCACGCGCGAAGACGGCCGTGTCCTGCAATGCCGTACAGTCGATATCTCCCTGACGGGTGCGGCTTTCGAGACAGATGGGCCTTCACCCTATGTCGGCGAGACGGTAAGTGTCGGACATCTGAAGGGGGAGGTCGTTCGCACGCTGCGTAACGGCTTTGCGATCCGGTATATTCCAAAGTCGGAAACCTTCTGATCTTGCCGGTTGTCACTTGAAGCCGGTGACCGGTCCATCCATGTGCGTAGACTGCAATATGGAGACTGCTGCGAGCATGGCCGAGAACCCCGACATTGGTGCACCGCCGCCGCCGTGGCGGCGCCTGCGTTTCGAAGCGCGCGCTGCAGCCTCCGACGAGCCGGCGCTGGCGAGCTATATCGATGCGGCGATCCTCTCGCATGACACGATTTGCCAGGCGCTTTCCTTTCATCTTGCCGAAAAGCTTGCGGGGCCCGAGATCGGTGCTCAGCAGATACGTCATGTGATCGCTCATTGCTATGATCACGAGCCCGGCCTGGTCGAGGCGGCCGAACGCGACATGCAGGCTGTGCTTGAGCGCGACCCGGCCTGCCGGGGCATGTTGCAGCCTTTCCTGTTCTTCAAGGGTTTCCTTGCCCTGCAGACCCAGCGCGTAGCCAACCGGCTCTGGCGCGAAGGGCGCGAGACGCTTGCCTTCCACTTGCAGTCACGGGCCAGCGAACGTTTTGGCGTGGATATCCATCCGGCCGTGAAGATGGGCAGCGGTGTCATGCTGGACCACGCGACCAATATCACCATCGGTGAGACGGCAGAGGTCGGCGATGGATGCTCCATCCTTCAGGGGGTCACGCTTGGCGGGACCGGCAAGGAGGTCGGTGACCGGCATCCGAAGATCGGCCGTGGCGTCCTGGTTTCGGTTGGCGCAAAGGTGCTGGGTAACATCCATGTCGGAGACGAGGCCAAGATTGCTGCCGGTAGCGTCGTCCTGAAGGATGTTGCCGCGCGCACGACTGTGGCTGGCGTTCCGGCACGTGTCGTTGGCGGAGAGGGCAAGGCGCCTGCGCGCAATATGGATCAGACGCTTCCTGAATCGTCCTAGCTTGCTGGATATCGGCATGAGATTCGCATAGAACTTCCCGTGCATGCACGGGGGTCCCTTATGCTGAAACTGTTTCGCGGTTTGTCGATGGTCTCAATCAAGATCGTCGCGACATTCTTCATGGTCATCATCCTGATGCTGCTCGGCATTGTCTTTTTCCCGCGCCAGCTCAATCAAGTGAATGATGTCGCAAACTGGATCGCCAATCTCGACATCATCCGGAACCCGGATATTCCGCAGACGGCGGTCGCCGTGTTCCGGAACTTCGTGAACGAGACCACCATATTCGGTATCCTCATGACGCTGATCGCCAGGGCCTTTGTCGAATTTGTCGCCTGGCTTTTCGGTCTCATGTGGCGGCTCGCCAATCCGAAAGAGAAGGATGGCGACGAATTCAAACGCCGCGCCTTCGACCCGTCCGAAGACGTGCCGCCGACCTATACCAGGAACTGAAGAAATCCGCCGCCGCGCCGTTCCAGCCGGGCGACAATTGCTATAGCTCTCTTCGGCAATACAGGAGACGAAGATGAGCGAAGATCTGAAAAAGAACGAAACCCAGCTTCTGGAGACCTATCTCAAGAACAAGCTGAACCCCGAGATCCGGCTCGTGAGCCGGTCGCAGACCGATGATTCCGTCGAAGTCTATCTGGGCTCTGAGTTCATTGCGGTGATCTACAAGGATGTCGACGAAGGCGAGACCTCCTACCAGTTCCAGATGACGGTCCTCTCAGAGGATCTGGGCGACTGAGCACCGCGCTTCTCTCTGCCGAGGGGCTCAGCAAGCAGTTTGGTGAGACCCGGGTTGTCGATGCGGTGAGTTTCGATCTCGCATCGGGCGAGACGCTTGCGTTGATCGGACATTCAGGCTGCGGCAAGACGACGACGCTGAAAATGCTCAACCGGCTGATCGAACCCGATGAGGGTGAGGTCCGGCTTGGCGGTTTGAACGCGCACGACATGCCGGCCCATGAGTGGCGCCGGCGCATCGGGTTCGTGATCCAGAGCGCCGGGCTTTTTCCGCATCGCACCGTGAGAGAGAACGTGCTGGTCACGCCCCGCCTTCTGGGCTGGGCGGACGCGCGCCAGGAAAGAAAGCTGCGTGAGCTGCTTTCCATGGTGGGCCTGCCGGCGGAAACCTATGCGGAGAGATATCCGGCCGCGCTGTCCGGAGGCGAGCGCCAGCGTGTCGGCCTTGCCCGCGCGCTTGCCGGAGAGCCTGACATCATTCTGATGGACGAGCCATTCGCCGCGCTGGACCCGCTGACCCGGACCGGACTTATCGATGATATCGCCCGCCTGAAATCAGAGCTTGGCTTTGCCTCCGTGCTCGTGACGCATGATTTTGCCGAAGCGCTCCGGCTTGGAGACCGGGTTGCCGTCATGGATGGCGGCCGGATCATCCAGAAAGGGGCGCCCGCAGAACTCATCGCCAGCCCGGCCAATGACACAGTGCGCGATCTTCTTGCCGCGCCGCGCCAACTGGCTGAGACGGTTGGCAAGGCATTCGGGGACCAGGGCGGATGAACGGCTTTCTGGCAGAAGAGCTCGCTGTCTTTCCCGCCAATTATGCCGGCCACCTGAAGCTTGCGCTCGGCGCACTTCTTACCGGTCTCGTAATCTCCATTCCCGCCGGGATACTGGCCGCGCGCCAACGCCATTTTGCAGGGCCCGCCCTCGCCACGGCCAGCATCGTGCAGACCATACCGGGGATCGCCCTGCTTGCGCTGATGGTGCCGCTGATGGGCGGCATGATCGGCTTCTGGCCGGCATTTGCGGCGCTCTCGCTCTATTCCATTCTGCCCATGTTACGAAACACGATTGTCGGCTTGCGCGGCGTGGACAGCGATGTGCGCGAAGCTGCGCTGGCCGTGGGGATGACCGCGCGCCAGCGGCTCAAGGAAATCGATCTTCCATTAGCCGCTCCTGTCATTGTCGCTGGGCTGCGTACCGCATCGGCCTGGGTGGTCGGCACCGCGACCCTGTCCACGCCGGTCGGGGCGCGCAGTCTTGGCAATTACATCTTTCAGGGTCTTCAGACCCGTAACTGGACAGCGGTGCTGTTCGGCTGTCTCGTTTCGGCAGCTCTGGCGCTCGCCCTCGACCAGATCATCGCGCAGTTCGAAAAGTCGGCCCGTGACCGCAAGCGCTCCCATGCACTGGCGGGTATGGCCGGTCTTGTGCTGATTATCCTCCCCGCATTGAGTATATTTATCCCTGCGGGCGCAGGTGCTGGAGCCGGGACCGGCAGCTCTGGCGCCGCGCCTGCCGAGGTCGCCGCATCGCAGCCCCTCCAGGGCCAGACGTTCACCGTGGGCAGCAAGGCGTTCACCGAACAATATATCCTGGCCGATCTCATCCGCCGGAAACTGGAAGCCGAGGGTGCCAGGGTCCAGACACGTGAAGGTCTGGGAACCACGGTCGCGTTTGACGCGCTGGCGAATGATTCAATCGATATCTATGTCGATTATACTGGTACGGTCTGGGCGAGCCTGATGAAGCAGGATGAGCCGGCCCAGCGTTCCGACATGTATGCGCAGGTTACCGCCTGGCTGCTGGACCAGCGCGGTGTGCTGGCACTTGGCAAGCTCGGTTTCGAGAACGCCTATGCGTTCGCCACCAGCCCGGAAACGGCGGCGCGGTACAATCTTGAGACAATCGGTGATGTGGCAGGCAAGCCCTTGTCGATTGCCAGCGATCCTGAATTCTTCGGCCGTCCCGAATGGACCCGCACGCGCGATGCCTATGGCCTTCAGAACCTGTCCATCCGCAGTATGGATTCGGCTTTCATGTATGACGCGGTTCGCCGCGGCGAAGTCGGTCTGATCACCGCCTATACGACGGATGGCCGGATCGATGCCTACGACCTTGTCCTGTTGGACGATCCGCGCGCTGTCCTGCCGCCCTATGACGCCTTTCTGCTTGTTTCTCCGCAGGGCCGCGAGAATACGGCGCTTCTCAATGTGCTCGAAAGCCTTGAGGGAAAGATATCGACCGAGCTGATGCGGCAGGCGAATTCGCGTGTCGATCTGGAGCGCGGCAGCGTCGCCGAGGCGGGTGCCTGGCTATATGAACAGGTCTTTCCGCAAGAGGAGTAGCGCACATGAAAACGGGCGGCCTTTCTGACCGCCCGTTTCCAGCCTGGTATTTGGGCCGCTGCTTCAGAGGACGCCGAGCATTTCAGCGACGAGCGGGTGGCGCACAATATCCTGGCCTTCAAGATAGATGACTTCCGCATCCGAAAGCCCGGCTAGCTTTTCAGCCGCCTGCGCAAGACCCGAGAGGGACGGCAAGAGGTCGGACTGGTTCGGGTCGCCTGTCACCGCCATGGTGGAGTGCCAGCCAAGCCGGGTCAGCAGCATCTTGAGCTGCGTATAGGTGCAGTTCTGCGCTTCATCGATGACGACAAAGGCATTGTTCAGCGTGCGCCCGCGCATGAAGCCTATGGGCGCGATCTCGATCAGGCCTTCGCCCATCATGTGTTTGAGCTGCTGCGGTGAAAGCCGGTCGGCCAGCGCGTCGTAGAGCGGGCGCAGATAGGGGGCGAGCTTGTCTTCCATGGCGCCCGGGAGGAAGCCAATCTGCTCGCCGGCCTCGACCGCAGGGCGCGACAGGATGATGCGGGCCACCTTGCCGGACTGCAACGCCTCGACCGCCTTGCAGATGGCAAGATAGGTCTTGCCCGTACCAGCCGGGCCGAGCGCGCAGACGAGTGATTTTGTCTCCAGCGCCTTCATCAGGCGGGCCTGATTTTCCGAGCGGGGTTTGACATTCTTCTGATAGCGCTGGTCGCGCGGTGTGTTTGGATTCCTCACCTTGTCGGCATCGTCGGGGTGCCAGCCGCCATTGATGGCGTACAGCCGGGCCTCCTGCCTGGATTTGCCGCCCATTTCCTCGAGGAAGCCCATGGCTTCAATCTCGGCTCTGGCTTTCTGACGCTTGGTTGCGGCACGTTTACCCATTTGAGGATCTCCTTTTCGGGCACAAAAAAACCGCCGGGCAAACCTGCCGGGCGGCGACGAAGAACGGGGAGAGAAAAGCTCCGGACCCAGGCGGTGGGCCGGGCGGGGTAGGTGTCAGGAATGGTCTCTGGACCATCAGCACTTGCCTCGCGAATCTCATCACCATTAGAGATTACCAGTATTAAGACCCGGTTAACCAGCCCGGGTCAGCCAATAAAGTTTTATGACAATGGAGGCCCTCACATATGGCACTTTACGACCTTGATGGCGTCAAACCGAGCACTCCCGAAAGCGGGAACTATTGGGTGGCGGAGAATGCAACGGTTCTGGGCCGGGTGATTCTGAAGGAGAATGCGAGCATCTGGTTCAATGCCGTCCTTCGCGGAGACAATGATCCGATCGAGATTGGCGAGAACTCCAACATTCAGGATGGCAGCGTGCTGCATACCGATCATGGCGTTCCGCTGACCATCGGGAAGAATGTCACTGTCGGCCATATGGTGATGCTGCATGGGTGCACGATCGCCGATGGCACGCTGATCGGGATCGGGTCGACGATCCTCAACCGGGCCAAGATCGGCAAGAACTGTATCATCGGGGCGCATTCCCTCATTCCCGAAGGCAAGGAAATCCCGGACAATTCGCTCGTCATGGGATCGCCAGGCAAGGTGGTGCGGGAGCTGGATGAGGGCGCAGCACAGATGATTGCCGCGTCTGCGCAGGTCTATGTCGACAACTGGAAGCGGTTCAAATCGGGACTGACCCGGATTGATGGCTAGCGGACCTAGTCGTTGCTCGCGACCAGTTTGAGACGTGGTTCGTCCTTGCGCGGGTCTGGCGGGTAGATGGCCGTGAGCCGGTGGCGCCAGACCGGGCGCCCGCGCAGGAAGCTTTCCCCGCCCAGGGCCTGATAAAGGCCAAGGATCCGGGCACCGCCGTCCTGATGAGGAGGCTTGGCAAGAGGGGCGAGTGTCATCTCGATATCGACACGCTCACCGGTCAGGGACTCGCCTCTGGCGCGAACGATGCCGGGAAGTCTCTCCTGCGTCACCATGCGAAGAAGCTGGACCAGCATTTCGCGGTCATAGCCGGTCCAGACGCCCAGAAAATCGTGATCGGCCAGCTCTCGGCCGAGCGATGACTGGAGCTGCGCGCCGGCGGTGCGGAACAGCCAGTGATCGGCCCCTTCCTGCTGAATAACGAATAGCCGCTCTATGAGGTCTGGATGATCACGTGTGGTCGGCCCTGCCGGGAGGTCCGATGCAGCAATATTCATGCGCTGCCAGGCAGACAGAAGGGTCTGGCTGTTCGGATGGAGGGTTCTATCGAGCATCGGGGCCTGCTTCTTATTACTTATTCATGGATGGGACAGCTTTGTCGTCCGCATGGCGGTCGCCGGGGGCATCGCAAGCAATGGGCCAGTTCTTAACGGTGTCTGAGACGCGTCATCTTCCGGCATCGGAACATTTTTCGCGAATGGGGCGAGAAATGGCACGCTGTGTGCACCTCCTCAGGCGAAGAGCCACGGAGACCCCTCATGCGCGTTTCAACACGACACACTCTGTTCGCCGGTGCAGGCGCCGCTATCCTTATTACTCTGTCCGGTCTGGCATGGGCAGGCGGGAATGGGGGCAGTCATGGCTGCAACACATGCAAGCCGGCCCCTCCGCCGCCGCCAACCTATAATGGTGGCGGGCATGGCTCACCTTGCTGTCAGGGCGGTAAGGGGCATGGCGTCAATGTGCCGGGCGTAAATGTGGCGGGTCCGAACATCACGATTGGCGGCACCAATGTAAACGTGCACGGTGGCAATCTGAATGTCTCCGCGCAAAGCTATCTAAATGTGACGGCGGGGGCCTCCGCCTCCAGCGAAGTCGTTGTCTATGGTGGCGGCGGCGGTGGTTTCGGCGGTGTTGCACCGGTTGGTGTCACATCCATCGGCACGCTGGATGTGACCGGGGCAGATGAAACCTATACCGACACGGTCACCGAACAGGTCCCGACCACGGAAGAATACTGCGTCGATCAGGTGAGCTACCACATGGCCTACCGCGCCGTGCAGGCTGTCTGTATCGACGACACCGGAGCGCCACATCCGGCGTCGCAGGTCGATGGCGGCCGTGACGTTGCTTCGGGCTATAGCGGCGAGGTCTTCCGCTGCCTTGCCGGGACGCGGCTTCAGGTCAATCTGGGCGAGCTCGTCAATGGGCAGGCCAGTTTCGACCACGGCCAGACCATGGCGTGCGAAAAAGGCGAGGCGCTTGTTCACCGCCCCGGCGGTGAGCTGAGCTGCGCGCCGCAGACGCCGCAGCGCGACTGTAATGAACGTTCGCTGCTGCGCCGTTACGGCCCCGGCATCAAGATCATCGAAGCGCGTATGGCCGAAGAAGTCTGCGTGCCCCAGACGCGTACCGTCATGAAGGAAGTCACCCGTCAGGTTCAACGTGTCCGCCATGCGGAAGGCAAACCCATGGTTTTCGACGGCGGGGTAGGCCAGGGCGTCTACTAGACGAACAGGCCATCAGAGGGGATGTTGCCACTGGCACGTCGAGGGAGAAACGCTGCGCAGGATCTGCGCAGCGTTTTTTTCACCCTTGGGTACGATTTGTTCCTCTAAAATGATGAGTATGTGGGTTTCAGGCTTGCATCCCTGCATAGCGCTGCTAAAGGGACGGAGAGTCCGTCAGAGGCTCGGATAGCAAAGAATAATCACAACATTTGGAGACGTTAGATGAGGTTTCTTCCCAAACCTACTGTGAAGTCGCAGGCGATGAAAATGTCGCTTTGCGCAGGTGTTGGCCTTGCCGCACTGATGAGTGTTCCGGTCTTTTCAGCCTCGGCACAGGATAGCGAACAGGCCGATGATGGCCAGCGCCGCCTGAATGCCGTTGTGGTTGAAGCCACCCGCCGTTCGGGCACGACCGTGCAGGACGTTCCGGTGTCGGTTACCGCGTTCGATGCCTCGCTTCTGGAAGACACAGGCGTTGCCCGCCTCAACGATATTGAGCAGATCGCACCGTCGATCCAGATCGCGCAGAGCGAGTCGGCCGCGTCCGGCACCTCCATTGCCATCCGCGGGATCGGTACGGGGTCGAACAATCCAGGCTTCGAACCGGCTGTCGGCGTGCTGATTGATGGCGTTTACCGTACCCGGACAGGCGTTGCCCTGGCCGAGCTTCCAGAGCTTCGCAGCATCGAAGTGCTTCGCGGCCCGCAAGGCACGCTCTTTGGCCGCAACACCTCGGCCGGCGTCGTCTCGATCAATACGGCTGGTCCGCAGTTTGATCCTGAAGCCACGCTCGGCGTATCGACCGGCAATTACAACATGTTCGCGACCGAAGCGATGGTGACCGGCCCGATCGCGGAGAACGTCGCCACGCGCCTCGATGTCAGGCTGCGTCAGCGCGACGGTTATATCGACGACGTGAATTCCGACCGCGAATTCAACAATCTCGACCGTTTCCTGATCCGCGGCCAGATGCTGTTCGAAAAGGACGATGCGAGCCTGCGTATTATCGCAGACCATGCCCGCACGGATGAAGATTGCTGTATCGGCGTGAATCTTGTGCAGGGCGCGACGGGCGCAGCGGTCACCACCGGTGCTGCTTTTGCCGGCCTTCAGGGCTTTGCCGATGCACAGCCGGAAGATCTCAAAGTGGCGCTGTCCCCGAACCGGCCCATTAACGACGATGTCAATGAATGGGGCATTTCCGGCGAGTATCGCAACCGTATCGGTACGATCAACCTGACCTCCATCACCGCCTATCGCGACTGGCAGGCCAAACGTTCGCAGGACATCGATTTCTCCGGTATCGACCGGGCCTATCGCGATGGCACCACCATCACCGATGATGTCTTCACCCAGGAAGTGCGCCTGCAGGACAATTGGGGCGATCTCGACTGGCTGGTCGGCGGCTTCTACATGAATGAGGAGCTTGGCTATACCGATACGATCCGCACCGGGTCGCAGGCCAATATCTACACCGACCTTGTTACGGCCGGGTCTACAGCCAATGCGCTGGCCCCAACGGGTTTCCAGCTGACCGGTTCGCTCGGCTCGGCAGTGCCTTCACTGTTTGTCTCAACGCCGAACGGCCCGGCTCTGCGGATTGCCCCTGGCGTTCCCGCGGGCCTTCCGTCCTATTTTGTCCCCGGTCTTGTGAATGGCGGCGGCCAGAACAACGACGTGTTTGACGTGACGACCAATGCCGCTGCGCTCTTCACCCACAATGAGTATGCGGTCAGCGACAAGCTGACGGCGACGGCAGGTCTGCGCCTCAACTATGAGGAAAAGGAGATCGAATACGATCTCAATTCCGTTACGCCATCATGTGAGTTCTATTTCACGCCCGATGGTCAGTCGGTGCTCCAGCAGCTTGCCGCCATCAATGCGAGCCAGCTTGCCCTGCTGAACTGTAACCCGGCGGTCAACAGTGAATACAATGGCACCGACAGCGACAGCTTCGATGAGACCAATCTCACCGGTACGGCGAAACTGGCCTACGACTTCACGCCGGACTTCATGGCCTATGCCTCCTATTCGCGCGGCTTCAAGTCGGGTGGCTATAACCTCGACCGCTCTGGCTTCGACAGCGTGCTGTTTGGCGGCGATGGCGCTCAGCCTTCGGACCTCAAGTTTGATTCCGAGACGGTCGACAGCTACGAGCTGGGCTGGAAGAGCTCGTTCAATACGCTCAATGCGACGCTGAACGGTGCGATCTTCTTCCAGGATGTGCAGGACTTCCAGGAGAACTTCTTCACGGGCACCAATTTCCGCGTCATCAACTCTGACGTGGAAAGCTATGGTCTGGAGCTCGACGCCTCGATCATTCCGGCCGAAGGCCTCACGCTGCAGGGCGGCTATGCCTATACCAAGGCAGAGCGTCAGGGTGACGTGATCACGCCGCTCGGCAATGGTCAGAACGAGCTTCTGGCAGAGGGTGGCACACAGCTGACCCAGATACCTGAGCATGTCGTGACGGCGTCCGGTACCTACCTCTATGACGTTACGCCGGACCTTAAGGCGGTCTTCCACCTCAATGCCCGCTACAGCTCCGAGCACACGACCTCGGCAACCACGGCCGGCATTGCGGACAATGACGCCTACACCCTGCTTGGCGGCCGCATCGGCCTTCAGTCGGCAGATGGACGCTGGGAGTTTGCGATCTTCGGTGAGAACATCACCGATGAGTATTACAACCTCGCTTCCTTCTCTGTGCCGGAGCAGACTGGTACGATTGCCGTCTATCCAGGCCTGCCGGCCATGTACGGAGCCGAGCTGAAGGTGAACTTCTAGGCTCTGCCGCCAGTCGGCATTCATTATTGAGAGACCCCGCCAGTGCCGCTGGCGGGGTTTTTTCTTATTGAAACGCCCGCTCGTAGCCGGGGCACTTCATATACCCCTCAGCACCGGAGGACGGGGTCAGGCGCCCGACATTGAATTCATAGTCGAACCTGTCCGTCACATATGGCGCCAGCGTGAAAGGCGGCGTGTGGGCCGTTACTTGTTGGTCGTGCACATCGCAGTTGCCGCCCAGCCGACAGTTTCGCGCCGTGCTTTCCGAGGTGTAGGTCAGCCTTACAAGCGCAACTGATTCAGGCAGAAAGTAGCCTGCCTTTGCATCGAGGCGGCCCCCGGTCCGGTTATGGGCGTTCTGAACGTGGATCCAACCGGAAAGAGCTATCACGAACCGGCCAGCTACAAGTTCGGATTCGATGAGTTCGGCGCGCCCCTGTTCGTGAAAAGTTGAGTCGAATCCGCCGTCCGGACGAATGCGGCCATTGGCCGGGGCATGAAAACTGAGATCTGCAATGCCGTCCTCAAACAGAGTGGCAACCCTGCAGACGAGTTCCGGGACCGCTACTGATCGGCCTACGCGGCCCGAATATTCAAGTTTCCCCAAACGAAATTCTGCCATTTCAGAGAGCTCGAGTGAAATGACCGGTTCCAGTCCAGCGTCACGCACCATTTCTGCGAGACATCCAACAAGTTTGGCCGACTGGATCTGGCCATGCATCTCACCCAGAAAGACACCTGAATAGGAATCAATGATCTGCTCGAAGCTTGCATAAGGCAGGCATTCAGCGTTGCTGATGGCGGAGGCTGGCCGCGGAAGCTGAAATGCACCGGCGTGCAATTGAAGGACTAGTCCTGCCAGCACCATTGTTTCCGCCTCTGGCAATATCTAAGATTGCTTTCGTACGTTAAGCGCGAGCGCGGCAAGAACAAAGCTCAAAATCTCAAAGCTCGCGAACGCCCAGCCATTAAAGGTCGGGTTATCGCCAACAATGAGCGAGACGAGACGAGCGAGGGTGTAGCCGCCCATATAGACCATGAGGAACCAGAGCGCCGGACGTTCGAATCGGGCGGGGCTGAGGGCACCTACGCCTGTCAGGATGGAAGCGGCGAGGCTGACCCCGCCAAAGATGCCACGCATCTCGAACGCCGCGTTTGGGCCAGATACCGTCACGTCCAGACGCGAGGTCATGCCGATTGGGTCTATTATCGACCAGAGGCCGAAGGCGAGAAACATGAGGGCGATGAGCCCCAGAAACAGTCGTGTAAGCATGAAAGGCGATATAGGGCAGATTTCGCTGCGGCGAATCGAAAACCCCTGCCGTCAGTTGAGGGCAGGGGTCGAGGATCGGCAGATCCTGAGTCGTGTGAGAGGCTGTCTTAGTTGCCCAGCGACTGCAAGGTTGCGGCATTGCCCACAGCGGTAGCAGAGCCCTGAACGACGCCGCCATAGCTCGTATTGGCCTGGCCATAGGCGTTGATGTTGGCGCTGTTGGTCTGATTGATTCGCCCGCCGACAGAGGCCTCGCTGCAATAGTTGCAGACCGTTGCCGTGGCTGCGTTGCCGATGGCGGTCGAGGTGAGAATGCCGGCGCCGCCCGACCAGGACGCGCCTTCGAGCTTGGCATAGCTCGTTACCGTGCCAGAATTGGTCTGATCGGCATACATGACCGTGTCGGAGCCGACATTCGAGATGAGGGCTGAGTTGCCGACGCCATAAGCGCTGGACGTGGCGTAGCCGTTCCACTGGTCGAGCGTGACATAGCTCTGCGCGTCGATATCGGCGTTATTTTCCTGAACGGTATCTTCGCCATCGACACCGAGCGTTGCGTAGCCCCATTCATTGTTGACGGTTGCCGAGTTGCCGAAGCTGTTGGTGGCAGCCGTCACATTGGTGCCATCGCGCATATAGACATCGGTGGAGGCGGAAACCCGCGTGCCCGATTCGGTGCGCTGGAGAGCGCGGTTATAGTCTGTGCTCGTATAGCCGGTGGACGAGGATGCGTTTCCCCCCGCCGTGGTCGCGAAAGAGGCGGATGTGCCATTCTGGTACACATCGGCATCGGTTTCCGCCGTTACGTCGGCATTGCTGTACTGGGTCTGGTCGCTGATGCTGAAGCCGTCATAATTGTCGCTGGTCGAGACGTTGGCGATTGCGGTTGTCGCCCCCGCGGCCTGATTCGTCTGAAAGAGATCGACCCGGGAGTACGCATCGACTGTGCCTTCTGCATCCTGCTGGGCAAAATAGCTGTTTGAGCCATAACTGGTGCCGCCTGAAGACGCGTTTGCATAGGCTGTGGTGGTCGAGACCGCGGTCCCGGCCGAATAGCCTTCGAGATTGTTTGTGGCGCGGGAGACCGCATCAAAGCTCTGGCGGACTTCCGAATCGACGTCTCCGGACTTCAGCGTCGCATTGGCAAGGTTGCCGACAGAGGTGGAGGTCGACACGGCGTCGGGCGTGTGGTCCGGCAGCTGGACATCCATCTGCGACCACACATCGCCGAACTGCACCTGGTCGATCGTGCCTGAAGAGACCTGGCTGCCCGATTCGGCGCCGGCACCATCTGCACTATCGGCCATATAAGGAATGTACTGGCGATCCTGAGCCGAGGCCATTGCCGGCGCGGACAGGGCGAGGGCGAGAAGTACGGAATATGTCGCTGCAGTCTTGGGCATGCTTGCCTCCGTGAAACAGTCCTGGTGTCCAGAGCGGGTCTAGTTGCGCCCGCGCAGGACAGGATCGCGGCGGTTGTGCCATGCAGAGACAGACTGCCGCGAGGGTCCATTATACTCTTCAAGTGGCGCGCCAGCCGGGCGGAAATCGCCGGTCACACTGTTCGTCGAGATGCCGCCAGCAGTCAGCGAGCAAACATCCGATGTCGGTGCGGCATAGAGATTCGCCATCATTTCCAGAACGGCACGTTCCAGAACGGAGCGGATCGCGAGCTGGATCGGCTCCTGGGCGCGTCCACCGACACCGATGTCGAACACGTTGCCATTGGCAAAGTCGAAAACACCAAGCGAAACTTCGCGGCCGATGATCTGCTTCTGGTAGGAAATCACGTCGACGACTTCGAGCGTCTCAGTCTCCACAAGGCGAAGATCCAGGCCGACATTGATCACATAAAGCTTGGCGCCGAGCG
This sequence comes from uncultured Henriciella sp., assembly GCF_964005855.1. Lineage (NCBI taxonomy): Bacteria > Pseudomonadati > Pseudomonadota > Alphaproteobacteria > Hyphomonadales > Hyphomonadaceae > Henriciella > uncultured Henriciella sp. The sequence goes on along the minus strand of NZ_CAXFSW010000021.1, from coordinate 3,143 downwards.
AGCCCTTCGGGTCGGTCGCGTCGACATCGCCGACAAAGGCGTCAGCACCGATAGATCGGATATTGTAGTTGAGTTCGGTGATCCCGCCGATGAGGTAATAATCGGAACCCGGGATCGAGCCGGCGGTGATGCGGCGATAATCGTCCTGGATATCGTCGCCGATCAGGCGGTTATTTGAATATTTGAGCTCCAGCTCCGAGACGGAGGTGTCAAAACGCTCCACAAGGCGCGCGCCGGCCTTCGCGAAAGCCGAGATTGCCATGAGCGAAGCGCCCTGGGTCACACGCCGGCCACCTTCCGTATCGGCCTTGCCCGTATAGTCGAGGATGCGGCCGACAGCGATTCGCGGGGCGGCATAGCCGCTCTGGCGGGCATAGTGGCCCATGCAGACCAGGCCGTCGGAATAGGGGGTCGGATTCGCCGTCACAGGGGCGTTACCGATCGGGCTCGTATAGTTGCCGTCGGGGCCAGCGACCGGGGAGATACAGCCCGTCACAAGCATCGCCCCCCCGAGCACAGCGCCGGAAAGGCGTCTGGCAACAGGCTTCTTTTTATCGGCGGTATTGATCATTGCAGGTCGAGCTCCCCATTGAGAACGACCGACTGGTCGCCATTATTGATCTGCGTCGAGTCGATGATGACGGTGTTGTAGCTGCCGTTCGTGACCACATTGAGCTGATTGCCAATTGCCGTGCCTGATCCAAGCATGCCCGGTGCGCCTTCTGTCTGACCCCAGCTTGTATAGAGGCTGGTCCCCAGACCCGTGCCGCCATTGATCAAGCCATTGATAACGACGCGGTTATTGCTCGCATCACGTGAAGTTGCGGTAAACGGACGGCTTTCTTCCCCGGGTGCGAAGCCCCAGGGACGTTCGAACTGGGACATGCTGGATGCGGCCTGGGCGTTGGCGCCGGGCGCGAATGCCGCGCTGGCGGCGGCGATAAGGCCGGCGACCGCGGTAAGAGTGTGCGTCATATGTTTCATCTGCCGATCCCTTCTGGGGTTGATGGCAGGGGTGGTTGCAATGGGTGTGCCAGTTCGCGGGAGCAGGTGCTGGCGATTTCGCCTCCCAGGGGAACAGAGTCGCGCGGCATCACCGGCTTCGTACCCCCTGGAGGGCCGGAAATGTTCCGTTTTGTGCCACGCTGATACGCGTTGAGGCTTTGAGGATTCCTTCGCGCGGGCGCCTACCTGTGCTATGAAGGTGACAACGAAAACGATAAACACAGGGAGGATGGCATGCTCATCGAACAGATTCTCAAGACAAAGGGCGGCAACGTCCTGACCATAGACGCAAGTCAGACGCTTGCCGAAGCGGCCCGCTTTCTGGACGAGGAACGCATCGGCGCTGTTGTCGCGATGAGTGGGGAGGGGCTCGCGGGTGTCCTCTCAGAACGAGATATCCTGCGCCAGCTCGCCCGCCACGGGGCCGCTGCGCTGCAGATGAGTGTCGAAGAGTCGATGACACGCGGCGTGATCACGGCCAATCCCACGGAATCGCTCGACCAGTGTCTTGGCCGTATGACAGACCGGCGCGTGCGCCATCTGCCGGTAATGCGCGACGGCAAGCTCGCCGGGATCGTCTCCATTGGCGACCTCGTCAAATGGAAGATCGAGGAAACCCGCGCCGAGGCCGACGCCATGGCAGATTATATAAAGGGGCAGTAATCTCACCGTTCAGGTGAATTTAGCCCTTGCCAAGGTAAGCGAACAGAAGCTATATGGTCCTTTCCATCTGAAACGCCTCTGTCTATGTGGGGCCGGTGAATAGTCGGCTCAGCAAGGCAGCGTTTTGCGCCAAAAAGGCAGGGTGGCGGTGTGAACTGCCAAGTCTGTCAAGGAAGTGCAGAAGGGTTGTTGACGGAGGACGGACCGGCAAATAGAAGCCGCCCTTCTTCTGGAAAGACCTTCCGGTGAAAACGAAGTTCTGATGAGCTTCGCGGGATCCGGGTTGTGCTTCAAACACTGCAGTTTCCGGCTTCCAGCTAGTTGCTGCAGAAGAGTGCAAAAGGGTTGTTGACGGGGGTCGGGCTGGTCTTTAAGAGCCGCCCTTCTCTTGGAGACGACCTGCCAGACGGAAGGGACCTTTCGGGGTTCTGGACGGACGGCAAGCGCTTTTGTTTCTGCGGTTTTATGGCCTTGTGCCAAGAGCTGCAGAGGGTGCTGAAAAGGTTGTTGACGGGGGTCGGGCCGGTCTTTAAGAGCCGCCCTTCTCTTGGAGACGACCTGCCAGACGGAAGGAACCTTTCGGGGTTCTGGACGGACGGTAAGCGCTTATGTTTCTGCGGTTTTTTGGCCTTGTGCCGCGAACTGCAGAGGGTGCGAAAAAGGGTGTTGACGGAGTTCGGACGGCCTCATATATGCCGCCCTCTCCTGAGACGCTCAACTGGTTGAGACAGTGCCTCGCGGCACGGATCGAAAGCCGGGTTTCGCGCTTCAAATTGCAGGTTTCGCGGGTCACTGCGAAGTTCTGCAGAAAGCGCAAAAAAGGGTGTTGACGGGGAATTCGGTGGCTCATATAAGCCGCCACTTCCGAAGCGGGGCAGGTTGCTTCCGCCGAGGCAAAAAAGGGCTCCGGCCCGGCTGTTTGACATCGTAGGATTATGGAAGAGAAACGCAGGCGGCATGAACGGCTTGCGGAGCCCTCAGGGGCTCCAATGCGATCATGACGATGCGTTTCAAGGAAATACCTTTCACTTTTGCTGGTTTCGGCCAGTGATGTTGTGAAAAGGGTTTCCCGTCAAAACGCAAATTGCAATCAGCAATTTCCGGCCTCTAATTCCAAGAGGTCGAGAACGTCAGAGATCGAGCACTCAACCTGAGAGTTTGATTCTGGCTCAGAACGAACGCTGGCGGCAGGCTTAACACATGCAAGTCGAACGACATAGTGGCAGACGGGTGAGTAACGCGTGGGAACGTACCCTTCACTACGGAATAGCTTCTGGAAACGGAAGGTAATACCGTATACGCCCTTCGGGGGAAAGATTTATCGGTGAAGGATCGGCCCGCGTTAGATTAGTTTGTTGGTGGGGTAATGGCCTACCAAGACTACGATCTATAGCTGGTCTGAGAGGATGATCAGCCACACTGGGACTGAGACACGGCCCAGACTCCTACGGGAGGCAGCAGTGGGGAATCTTGCA